>JAICWX010000202.1 GCA_025934635.1 Streptosporangiaceae bacterium
ACCTCGGCCTTGCCGTCCAGGTCGACGGCCATGACCTGGCGGTCGATCCAGTTGCAGAACCACAGCCGGCCCTCGTGCCACCGGGGCGACTCGGGAATTCCCAGGCCAGCCAGCAGGACCTTCGGCTCGGACATCGACGTCTCCTCTCGTCACCGGGCGGGCCGGCCGCGAGCCGGCTCCGCTGCCGGCCGCGAGCCGGCTTCGCTGCCTCCTACACGAACGACATCCCGCCCGATCGACACGGCCCGTCCGCAAGTCTCCATCGGATCTCCACATCAGGCCCATGCCGGTCTCCCTCTGTCTACCTGGAACACACGCATACGGCAGATGGAGACGGGCGTGACGGATGCGACCCTGGAGCAGGTCAGGCGCTACGTGCTTGACGGCAGCGACGATGATCTGAGGCGGCTGCTGAGCCTGTCCGAGTCTTTCGCGGCGCACGCGCGCCGCGCGTTCCGCCGGGCCGGCGTCGGTCCGGGATGGACCGTGATCGACTGCGGCTGCGGCCCGATCGGCGCGCTGGCCCTGCTGGCGGAACTCGTGGGCCCGGCCGGGCGGGTGGTCGGCGTGGACTTCAGCGAGACGACCGTTGAGCGCGCACGTTCGGTTGTAACGGCGGCCGGGCTTGGCAACGTGGAACTCGTCGCCGGTGACATCCACGAGCTCGACCCGGCGGCCCTGGGCGGGCCGTTCGACCTGGCCTTCACCCGGGCATTCCTGATGCATCAGGAAGATCCGGCTCGGACGCTCAGCCGGATCGCGGCCCTGGTGCGCCCGGGCGGCTGGATCGTGGCGCACGAGCCGCTAGCCAGCCCGACGCCGCGATCAAATCCTCCGCTGGATGCCCTTCCGGCCTACTGGACCCTGGTTCATGAGGTGATGCAGTTCGCCGGCGTGCCGCGCGGGGCCATCGAGGACCTGCCGCGATCCGCCCGCGCGGCGGGTCTCGATATCGTCGAGGCGGACGGCTTCTTCTGCACACAGGATCCGGAGCTGGGCTTCGAGATCCACGCGGGCACGCTCGCGGCGGCCCGGCAGCGCGCCGTCACGGCCGGCATCGGCGCCGAGACGATCGACGAACTGGTGGCCACGCTCCGGGCCGCCAAGAGCGGCGGCTACGAGTGGGTCACCTCGCCGTTCCTGCTCGACCTGGTGCTGCGAAAGCCGGCATCGGCCAGCCAAAAGCCGGCATCGGCCAGCTGACCGCCCGGCGGAGCCAGTACACTCCCGCTTTTGTGAATGCTTCTGACGGAATCTTGGTGACCGGCGGCGCCGGTTTCGTGGGCGCGACCCTGGTCCGGCGGCTGGTAGCGAGCGGTTACCGGGTCCGGGTGCTCGACAACCTCAGCACCGGGGACCCCGCGCACCTCGCTGGTGTCGACGCCGAACTGGTCAAGGGCGACATCCGCGACGCGGCCGCGCTGGACGACGCGCTGGCGGGCCTGGGGGCGGTCATCCATCTGGCCGCGGCCGGCTCGGTGATCGGCTCGGTCCAGGATCCGGTGATGAACTTCGAGGTCAACGCGCTCGGCACGTTCCGCGTGCTGGACGCCGCGCGGCGAGCGGGCATCGAGCGCGTGGTGCTGGCCTCGACCGGCGGGGCGCTCATCGGAGACGCCACGCCGCCTGTCAGCGAGCAGTCGCTGCCCAAGCCGATCTCCCCGTACGGGGCGAGCAAGCTGGCCGGCGAAGGGTACGCGCACGCCTTCGCCAAGACGTACGGGGTCCGCACCGTCGCCATCCGGTTCGGCAACGTGTACGGACCGTGGTGCGCCCGTAAGCGCGGCGTGCTCAACATCTTCTTCGAGTCGCTCCACGACGGCGTGCCGCTGGTCATCTACGGCGACGGGTCGGCATCCCGCGATTACGTGCACGTGGACGACATCTCCAGCGCCCTGCAGCTCGGGCTGGAGAAAGACGTCCCGGGCGGCACTGTGCTGCACGCCGCGTCGGGCGTCGAGACCACGGCTAAGGAACTGGCCGACCTGTGCCGCCAGGCGGCCGGGATGCCCGATCACCCGGTCGAGTACCGGCCCAAGCGGGCCGGCGAGGTGGGCCGCAACTTCGCCTCCTACGACCGGGCGCACCAGGTGCTCGGCTACGCGCCGTCGGTTGCCCGCGAGGTCGGGATCCCCCGGACCTGGGAGTGGTTCCAGCAGGAAGTGTTCCAGGGCTAAACCGGTCCTGTGGATCATGAAACGCCCCCGACGCCCGGCCACCGTGCGTTGAAGTCGCCGCTCTTAACCTCACCCGTCCCCAGTGCACCACCTCGATTCCAGGACGCCGTTTCGGGATACGCACGAGCCGGCCGTGCCGCGATCAGGCCGTGCCCGCGTAACACGACTAAGGCTCGAGCAGGATCTTCACCGCGCCGGTGCGCCGTGCGTTCTTCAGCGCCAGCACCGCCTCGTCCCAGCGCCCGAGCGGGAACCGGTGCGTGATGACCGGCGTCAGGTCGAGCCCGGCGGCGACAAAGTCGAAGTAGTGCTGCATGGCGTGCTTGGCCACCCCGCCGACCTGCTCGGTGCCGAACCCGTTCGATCCGACCACATGCAGTTCCTTGAAGTACAACGGCGTCCACTCGAAGCGCCGGGGCGGCTCGACCCCGGAGACCACCAGCGTGCCGCCGGTGGCCAGCAGGCGCAGCGAGGTTTCCACGGTCTCGACCGAGCCGATCGTGTCGTAGACCACGGCCGGGCCGTCCTGCAGCCAGTCGCGCTTGCTCCACGGCACCAGCGGCGCCGCGCCCATCCGGCGCGCCACCTCGGCCACGAGCGAGTCGGGGGACGAGGACAGCACCGCGTGCGCGCCGAGCCGGGCCGCCAGCGCGGCCCGGGGTCCCGGCCGCACCGCCGCCCACACCTCGGTGCCCGGGTAGAGGTGCCGCAGCAGCGCGATCGCCGCGAACGCGAGCGTGCCCGACCCGTAAACCAGCACCGGCCGGCCACCAGAACCAGAAGAACCAGCAGGAGGCGGCGCGAGCAGCAAAGACCGCAGCGACACGCTGACCGGATCCGCCAGCACCGCCGCCTCATCGGAAACGCCGGCCGGAATCGTGAAGAGCTGCGACGGGTGCGCGGCGAAGCGCTCGGCGTGCGCCCCGGCCGCCGCCGCGCAGTTCCCCAGGTGGATCGCGGCCGGCAGGTTGCCAGACCGGAAGTTGCGGCACCACGGATACCGTCCGGCAAGACAAGCGGAGCACGGCGGATCGATGCCGCGCGGCCCGCAGGACAGCCACGGGTTGAGCACCACTCGTTCGCCGGTGTCCATCCGCCGTCCGACCACCTCGTGCCCGAGCACGTGCGGGAAGGACACCAGCGCGGTCAGCGGGTTGTCGCGGGACCCGTTCAGCAGGATCTGCTTCACGTCCGAGCCGCACAGGCCCGAGAACGTCGTCTGCACCCGCACCCAGTCCGGGGCGGGCAGCGGGAGTTCGTCCACGTCCTCGATCCGGACCGGCGCGAAGCGGGAGACGAACGCCCTGGAGTCCACCCGGCCGCCGACGGCCGCGGCCGCCTCCCGGGCCAGGCTGTGCCGGAAGACCAGCGCCCTCACCGGAAGACCAGCGCCCTCACCGGAAAGGCCGGCCGGGCGCCGGCCAGGCGGGCGCCGGCCGGGCCGGCGGATGCCACACGTGAGCCGTCACCGTCTCGTGCCGCCGGAGCTTGCCCGGCGCCTTCGGCGACTGCTCGATCACCAGCCCGTCGACCGGCATCGGATGCGGCGTGAGCTGGACGGACCTGACCTTGAGGCCCAGCCGCCCCACCACCTCCATGCACACGTCCCAGAACAGTCCCCGGATGTCCGGCACCGGCACCCGCCGCGGCGGCTTGGGGTGCGGCCCGAAGAAGTCGCCCAGCTCCAGCAGCCCGCCGAGTACGTCCGCGCCGACCTCGCCGGCGATGCCCATGTCCTCGAATCCCACCCAGGAACCGGAACCGAAGGTCCCGGTCGGAATCAGCCCGCCGCCCTGGCGCCGCACGCCGGTCAGCTCGTCGTACCGTTTCCGGATAGCCGGGTTGCCGAGCACCTCCCACGCGCCGTCGAGGAACTCCTGCGCCCGGCGGATCACGATCAGCACGTTCGACGGGGCGCCGGAGATCATCTCCCCGCGCAGCAGGGCCGTCCGTTCCTCGTACTTGCGCCTGATCTTCTCCGCGTCCGCGCCGGGCAATACGCCCAGCACCTCATACCAGGTGATTCCGGGCTCCATGAGCCAGCAACCTCCACGAGCCAGCAACCTACAGAGGCCGCAAACCTACAGGAAATTGTTGGGCCAGATCATTGTCCGCCACATGTGCGCCACCGGTGATCCGTCGAAGCCGAGCCCCTCCGCGGGCTGCCGGAAATTGCGCTCCACCACATCGGAGAAGTCGTCGAACTCCACCGTGACGTTCGGGTCGAACGAGTAGATGTCGTTGATGGTCAGCAGCCGCGACGTCATGTACCACCGGTGCTGCCGCGCCGCCGCCGCCTCCCGGCGGATGTACTCCGGCGGGTTGTAGTCCGGGCCGAAGTAGTCGATGTACGCCTCCGGGTAGGTGTATCCCGCCGCCTCGTCGGGGAAGTAGCGCAGCGCCTCGTGCTTCTCGATGGCCCAGGCGACCTCCTCGTCGACGTACGGCCGGACCAGCTGGGCGCCCCAGTAGCCGTGGTTGGCCGACAGCAGCCCGGCGATGGCGATGTCGTGCAGCAGGCACGCCATGATCACCTTCTCGCCGAGCCCGTTCTCGCGGGCCACCCGGGCGCTCTGCAGCAGGTGCATACGGGGGATCGGGTCGAACCGGAGCAGGTAGAAGTCCCGCAGCGTGGGCTGCGCAGGCATCGCCGGCAGGGCCGGGTTGTCGCCCATCATGAACAGCGTGTCGGGATGCCGCGCCTCGGCCAGCAGCGCGCCCTGGTGGCCGCGGGCCGGGGTGCCCAGGACCCCCACGGCCGGGGGCATGATGATGCGCCGCCGCCGGTCCACCGCGTCGTCCAGCGGCTCGCGGATCCAGTTGTCGAGCCCGGCCTCCCGCAGTGAGGCCGGCAGTTCGTGCGGAAGCACCTTCACCGAAGGCTCCTGCGCCATGCCGTCACGTCCCTTCGCCTAAAAGGCCCCTACTTGTGACTCTAAGACAAGGAGTTACTCTTTTTACATCGCGTCCGAGCATCCGCCGGGGGGACCAGAGAGGAACCGCATGCCGCTCAAGATCATGCCGCACGGCCGTCTGCAGGAGTGGGTCGCCGAGGAGAAGGGCTTCTTCGCCGCCGAGGGCCTGGAGTACTCGTTCGTGACCGACAGCGGGGACTACGGCGTCCACCAGCCCGAGCGTGACGAACAAGGCGAGATCAAGACGGGCGCGTTCGAGACCTTCGGGGCCGGCCGCGACGGCGCCGACGTGAGCTGCGCCTGCCACTGGGCCACTAACGCCGCCGCGGGCGAGCGGTCCGGCCGGCTCGTCACCGCGGCCTACTCGGTCGCGCCGTGCGCGATCGTGGTGCCGCCCGAGTCGCCGGTGCGCCGCCCCGAGGACCTGGCCGGGGTGCCGGTCGGCGTCGGCTACCACTCCGGCAGCCACTTCGCCACCGTGCAGGCGCTGGAGTCGGTGCTGAGCCCCGGCGACGCGAAGCTCACCTTCCAGGGCCCGCCCAACGAGCGGCTCGACGCGCTGCTCGACCGGGGGGTGCAGGCCGCCTGCGTCTGGGGCGTGCCGCTCTACATCGCCGAGGCGTTCGGGTTCCGCAAGGTCGTGGACGCCACGTTCATGATCGGCTTCCTGATAACCGGCGACGAGGCCACCCAGGCCGACGTGGACAAGTACCTGGCCGCGCTGCGCCGGGCCCAGCAGGAGATCGACCTGCGCCCCGAGCTCTACAAGCACTACCACCTGCGGGCGGTGCCGCCGAAGTACCAGGACCAGGTGGACGTGCGCGCGTTCGGCACCGGCGAGCGGATCGTGTTCCTCCCGTACAGCCGGGAGAGCTTCGAGGCGACCCGGCAGTGGACCGAGTCGCACAGCCTGTTCACCGGCGCGCCCCCGGCCGGCTACGACGAGGCCGCGCTGGTCTGAGCCAAGGCCGCGACAGGCTGAAAGACGAGCTACTTCACGCTGATCTTGGTGCCGTGCTCGGCGCCTTCGCAGATCTCCCGCATCACGCCCGCGGCCGCCACGTCGAACACGTGCATGGTCAGCGCCTGCTCGTTGGCCAGCACGAACGCGCTGGTGTCCATGACCCGCACCCCGGCCGCCAGCGCCTCGTCGTAGGTCAGCTTGGTGTAGCGCACCGCGTCCGGGTTGACGTTCGGGTCGCTGTCGTAGACCCCGTCCACCCCCCGCTTGGCCACCAGCAGCGCGTCGGCGTCCAGTTCCAGCGCCCGCTGCACCGCCGGGTAGTCGGTGGTGACGTAGGGCTGGCCGATGCCGCCCGCGAGCAGGACGATCATGCCGCGGTCCAGGTGGTGCATGGCCCGCAGCCGGATGAAGGGCTCGGCCACGCTGTGGATCGGCACCGCGGTCATCACCCGGACGTCGGCCTCGGTCCGCGCGGTGAGCGCGCCCCGGACCATCAGCGCGTTCATGATGGTGCCGAGCATGCCGATGTTGTCCGCCTCGGCCCGGCTGATGCCCCAGCCGTCGGCCATCCGGCCGCGGAAGTAGTTGCCGCCGCCCACGACCACCGCCACCTGGACGCCGAGATCGTGCACCGACAGGATCTCCTCGGCGACCCGGGACAGGCTGGCCGGGTCGACCCCGGAGCTGCTTGATCCGGCGAGTGCCTCGCCGCTGAGCTTGACCACGACCCTGCGATAGCGAGGCACAGTCTTCGGACCCCCAATCTCCCGGCCGCCCCGAGCGGCCGCCGCGCCCACGCTACCGTATGCCGGTACCTGGCCCTATGCGTCTGTCGGGCCACTACCGCGGGGTACGCCCTGGTAAAACGGGATCTGGAGAACCGGAAAATGACCACCGTCTCGCTGGTGACCGGCGGCAATCGCGGGATCGGCCGCGAGGTCGGCCGGCAGCTCGCCGAGCGCGGGCACACTGTCATACTGACCGCCCGCTCGGCCGGTGCCGCGGCCAGCGCCGCCCGGACCATGAACGCCGAACCCCTCCCGCTCGACGTCACCGATCCCGCCAGCGTGGCCGCGGCCGCCCGCTGGACCAGCGACCGCTACGGGAAGCTGGACGTGCTGGTCAACAACGCCGCCATCACCTACGACACCTGGCAGCAGGCGGCCGGCGCGGACCTGGCCGTGGTCCGGGAGGCGGCCGAGACCAACCTGTACGGCCCGTGGCTGATGGTGCAGGAGTTCCTGCCGCTGCTGCGGGCCAGCGGTCACGGCCGGATCGTCAACGTCTCCAGCGAGGCGGCCTCGCTGGCCAGCATGGGCTCCGGCACCCCGGCCTACACCGCGTCCAAGGTCGCCCTGAACGCGCTCACCCGGATGCTCGCCGCCGAGCTGCGCGGCGACCGGATCCTGGTCAACGCGGTCTGCCCGGGCTGGGTCGCCACCGACATGGGCGGCCCCGGCGGCCGCCCCGTCGCCGCGGGCGCCGCCAGCGTCACCTGGGCCGCGCTCCTGCCCGACGACGGCCCCACCGGCGGCTTCTTCCGCGACGGCCACCCCCTCCCCTGGTAGCCGTCCTCCACCCCAGAAAATCAAGATCATTGGACCGAACGAGGTAGCCATCCCGCCCCGGACCGCCTGCTCGCGGATCCGGGGCAGGCCAGCTAATCGGCGTGCTCTTCCGGGAGCTCGGCGGCGTGTTCCTCGGACTCGATGAAGCGCTTACGGGAGGCGTCGATCTCGGCTTCGGCGGCGCGGCGGTCCGCCCACGCCTCGGCCTGGACCGACTTGCCGGGCTCGATCGCCTTGTAGACCTCGAAGAAGTGCTGGATCTCGAGCCGCTGGAATTCCGGCACGTGGTGGATGTCGCGCAGGTGCTCCATCCGGGGGTCGGTGGCGGGCACGCACAGCACCTTGTCGTCGCCGCCCTTCTCGTCCCGCATCCGGAACATCCCGATGACGCGGCAGTTGATCAGGCAGCCGGGGAAGGTAGGTTCGTCGAGAAGCACCAGCGCGTCCAGCGGATCGCCGTCCTCGCCCAGCGTGTCCTCGATGAAGCCGTAGTCCGCCGGGTACCTGGTCGAGGTGAACAGCATGCGGTCCAGCCGGATCCGGCCGGAGGCGTGGTCCATCTCGTACTTGTTCCGCTGTCCCATGGGGATCTCGATAACAACGTCAACGTCCACTGGTTCGCTCCAGGCCGGTCTGGGTGATTAACTCCATTGTTCCCCCGGCCGCGCACGACATCGCGTGAGGTGGTAGGTCATGCTGCGCCGCCCCAAGCCGGCCGCCAAGCCGGCCGCCGTGCTGGTGCTCGCCATGATCAGCGTGTTCACGCTCGCGGCGGGCATCACCGTGGCCCGGATGCTGCCGCCGCGGCTCGCGGCTCTCAAGGTCCCGACGGTGGCCGCGACCGGGGTGCACGGCCCGGGCACCGTGCTGAGCCCGGCGCTGGACCCGGCCGGCGCGGGCGGCTCGCTGCCGTCGGCGGCCGGGCTGCGGTCGGCGCTGGCCGGCCCGCTGGGCGCGGCCGCGCTCGGGCCGCAGGTGTCGGCGGTGGTGGCCGACCCGGCCAGCGGGCGGGTGCTGCTGTCGCAGGACGGGACCCGGATGATGACCCCCGCCTCGACCACCAAGCTCGTCACCTCGGCGGCCGCGCTCGCCGTGCTCGGCCCGGACGCCACGTTCACCACCCGGGTGGTGCGCGGGGCCACCGCGGGCAGCGTCGTCCTGGTCGGCGGCGGCGACCCGGTGCTGGCCGTGCACGCGTACCCGGCCCCGGATTACCCCCAGCCCGCCACGCTGGCCAGCCTCGCGGCCGCCGCGGCGGCGAAACTGAAGGCGCAGGGCCGCCGCACGGTCAGCGTCGGCTACGACACGTCCCTCTACACCGGCCCCGAGCTGGCGCCCGGCTGGCCGCGGGCCTACGTCAGCACCGGCAACGTGACCCCGATCGCCGCGCTCGAGGTGGACCAGGGCCGGCTCACCGCCGGCGGCAGCCCCGAGGACTCCGACGACCCGTACAACCTCGGGGCGCGGACCACCGACCCGGCGGGCATGGCCGCCGCCGCGTTCGCCGCCCTGCTGGCCGCGGACGGAATTCACGTAACCGGCGCCGCCGCCCCGCAGGCGGCCCCGGCCCGCGCCGCCAGCCTGGCCAGCGTGTCCTCGCCGCCGCTGTCGGCCATCGTGGAGCAGATGCTGCAGGAGAGCAACAACGTGATCGCGGAGAACCTGGCGCGGCAGGTCGCCGTCAAGGCCGGCCGGCCCGCCTCGTACAGCGGGGCGGCCGCGGCGGTCACCGCCGAGTTGCAGAAGCTCGGCGTCCAGGGCGGGCTGCACCTGGTGGACGGCAGCGGTCTGTCCCCGCAGGACGCGATCGCGCCGGCCGCGCTGGTCAAGGTGCTCGGCCTGGCCGCCGCCCGTCCCCGGATGCGGGCCCTGCTGGCCGGCCTGCCGGTGGCCGGGTTCTCCGGCACCCTCCAGGGCGGGGAGAGCGTGTTCAGCGACATCGACGGCGCCGCGCTGGGCGCGGTGCGGGCCAAGACCGGCAACCTCAGCACGGTGACCACGCTGGCCGGGATGGTCACCGACAAGGCCGGCCGGACCCTCATGTTCGCCTTCATGGCCGACCAGATCCCGTCCGCGTCGATGCTGAAGACGGCCGCCGACGCCATCGACGAAGCCGCCACCGCCCTGGCCAACTGCGGCTGCCAGTAACGGGCGCGGTTACGGGCGCTGAAAGCACCACGTACCGTTGGACTGTGAGCAGCACGCAGATGATCGACTGGGACGTAGCCATCGCCACCGGAACCCGGTGGGCCAAGTCCGGGCCGCAGGTGAGCCTGGCCGAGGCACGGCGGACAGTCTCAGAGCTACGCGACCTGGCCGGCGCCGTCCAGCAGCCGGTCTATGAGGTCACCGGGATGTCCGCGACCCGCGACGGCACGCTGGGCCGGGTCGCGGTGGTCGACCGTCCGGGCTGGATCCGCGCCAACGTGGACGGCTTCCGCGTCGTGCTCGAGCCGCTGGTGGACCAGCTGCGCGAGCGCGCGCCCGGGAACTCGTCCAAGGGCGGGGGGGTGATGACCGCGGTGGGATCGCGGGTCACCGGCTTCCAGACCGGGCTGATCCTGGCCTACCTCTCCTCCCGTGTCCTGGGCCAGTACGAGCTGTTCCTGCCGCCGGAGGCCTCCCCGGTCGACGGCGAGCAGCCGGGCCGCCTCACCCTGGTCGCGCCGAACATCGTCATGGTCGAGCGCGAGCTCGAGGTGGACACGCATGACTTCCGCCGCTGGGTCTGCCTGCACGAGGAGACGCACCGGCTGCAGTTCACCGCGGTGCCCTGGCTGCGTGACTACGTGCAGGGCCAGATGACCGAGTTCCTGCTCGCCTCCGAGCTCGACCCCGGGGCGATCCTGCAGCGGATCAGGGGAGCGGCCGACGCGATGGCGGGCGCGGTCCGCGGCGGTGACGGCGGCAGCCTCATCGACGCCGTGGCGACCCCGCGCCAGCGCGAGATCCTCGACCGCCTGACCTCGGTGATGACGCTGGTGGAGGGCCACGGCGACTACGTCATGGACGCGGTCGGGCCGCAGGTGGTGCCGTCGGTCGAGCAGATCAGGGAGCGGTTCAACTCGCGGCGCGGCTCGAGCGGCCGGATCGAGCAGACGATCCGCCGCATCCTCGGCATCGACCTGAAGATGAAGCAGTACGCCGAGGGCTCCCGGTTCGTCACGGCCGTGGTGAACGAGGTCGGCATGGCCGACTTCAACAAGGTCTGGACGTCCCCCGAGACGCTGCCGAGCCGGGCGGAGTTCGAGAACCCCCGCCAGTGGGTGGAGCGGGTCGTTTCCCCGGCTAAGCCGGTCAGCCCGGCCAGCCCGAATGGCGTCCCGGATAGCCCGGTGAACCCGGATAGCCCGGACAACGCCGGATAGCGAACCACGGAGCATGGGTCCCGGCGTCGCGGTCGCCGAGGTCCGCACCGCGGTCCGCGGCTGCCTGGCCGACCTGGCCGCGGGCGAGCTGGTGCTGGTCGCGTGCTCGGGCGGGGCCGACTCGCTCGCGCTGGCCGCGGCCACGGCGTTCACCGCGCCCCGGCTCGGCCTGCGCGCGGGCGGCGTCACGGTCGACCACGGGCTCCAGCCCCGTTCGGCCGAACGGGCGGAGAAGGTCGCGGGCCTGCTGGGCGAGCTCGGCCTCGACCCCGTACGGAGCGCCGCCGTCACGGTGGCCCAGCCGGGGCCGGGGGCCCCGGGCCCGGAGGCCGCGGCCCGGGTGGCCAGGTACGGCGCGCTCGACGCGGCGGCCGCGGAGTACGGTGCCGCCGCCGTCCTGCTCGGCCACACCCTCGACGACCAGGCCGAGACGGTGCTGCTCGGGCTGGCCCGCGGATCCGGCGGCCGGTCGCTGGCCGGGATGCCCGCGCGGCGCGGACCCTACCGCCGGCCGCTGCTGGCCGTGCGCCGCGCCGCCACCACCGCCGCGTGCGCCGAGCTGGGGCTCGAGCCGTGGCAGGACCCGCACAACGCCGATTTCCGGTTCGCCCGGGCCCGGGTCCGGCACCAGGTGATGCCCGCGCTGGAGGCGGCCCTCGGCCCCGGCGTGGCCGAGGCGCTGGCCCGCACCGCCGGGCAGCTGCGGGCCGACGCCGAGTGCCTGGATGACCTCGCGTTCGCGGAAAGCGGACAATTGCGCCAGGAGGGCGATCCGGCTGGGCTCGACGTGGCCGCCCTGGCGGCGCTGCCCGCCGCGATCAGGACCCGGGTGCTGCGGGACGCGGCCGTCATGGCGGGCTGCCCGCCCGGCGCGCTCGCCGCCGGGCACGTCGGCGCGGTCGACGCGCTGGTCACCGCCTGGCGCGGGCAGCGCTGGACGGACCTGCCGGGCGGCGTGCGCGCGTCCCGCCGGGCTGGCAAGGTGTGGTTCAGCAGTACCTGTTAGCTGGGCCCGTTAGCTGGGCGACACGAGGCGAGGGGTAATCCGTGGACGAACGTGACATGGGCGCCGACCTGAAGCAGGTACTCATCACGGAGGAACGGCTCAAGGCCCGCATCGGCGAGCTCGCGGCCCAGATCGACGCCGACTACGCCGGCCGCGAGCTGCTGCTCATCGGCGTGCTCAAGGGCGCGGTCATGGTGATGGCCGACCTCGCCCGGGCCATGCACCTCGCCGTCGAGATGGACTGGATGGCGATCTCGTCCTACGGATCTGGCACCAAGTCCTCGGGCGTGGTCCGGATCCTCAAGGACCTCGATACCGACATCACCGGCAAGCACGTGCTCATCGTCGAGGACATCGTGGACTCCGGGCTCACCCTGTCCTGGCTGGCGGGCAACCTGCGCTCGCGCCGGCCCGCGTCGCTCAACGTGTGCGCCATGCTCCGCAAGCCGGGATCGGCCCAGATGCACGTGGATGTGGCCTATACCGGGTTCGACATCGGCGACGAGTTCGTCGTCGGGTACGGCCTTGACTATGCTCAGCGATATCGCAACCTGCCTTTCATCGGGACGCTCGCCCCCGCGGTGTACGGGGGCAGCTAGCCAGCGGGCCCGGCAACGGAACAGAGCCGGGGCACGCGGCCAGCAAGCACGGGCAGGGGAACACAATCTGCCGAGGGAAGCGTTGACTTTCCAGGCGTTGCACCCAGCGGTGTAGCGTCAGGGCATTACAGGATGGCCATCCCGCCGGAGGTCGACGGGAATGTGAGGCTGGTCAGGAGGGAACGGCCCCGAGCCGACGGGGCCGCTCATCAATGGAGCTAAGGCGCTTTTTCCGAGCCCCGCTGCTGCTCATCGCGGTAGCGGTGCTGTTGCTGCTTTTCGTGCTCGACTACGCGAATTCAGGGAGCTCGTACAAGCAGGTTGATACCTCCAGGATCGTCACGGCCATCGACTCGGGGCAGGTCAAGAGTGCCCTGATCGTCGACAAGAACCAGACGATCCAGATCACCACCACGAGCGGCCAGAACCTGGAGTCCTCCTGGGTGGCGGGCCAGGGCCTGCAGCTTCAGGAGAAGCTGCAGGCGCAGGTGGAAAAGGGCAACCTGAAGCAGGGCTATAACGTCAACATCCCCAAGAGCAACGCGCTCCTGGACCTGATCCCGACCGCCCTGATCTACCTGGTGATCTTCCTCCTGTTCTTCTTCATGCTGTCGCAGATGCAAGGCGGCGGCTCGCGGGTGATGAACTTCGGCAAATCCCGCGCCAAGCTGATCACCAAGGACACCCCCAAGACCACCTTCGCCGACGTGGCGGGCGCGGACGAGGCCATCGAGGAACTCCAGGAGATCAAGGAGTTCTTGCAGGCTCCGGCCAAGTTCCAGGCCATCGGGGCCAAGATCCCCAAGGGCGTGCTGCTGTACGGCCCGCCCGGTACCGGCAAGACGCTGCTCGCCCGGGCGGTAGCCGGCGAGGCGGGCGTGCCGTTCTACTCGATCTCCGGCTCGGACTTCGTCGAGATGTTCGTCGGCGTCGGCGCCTCCCGCGTCCGCGACCTGTTCGAGCAGGCCAAGGCCAATGCCCCGGCCATCGTGTTCGTGGACGAGATCGACGCCGTGGGCCGGCACCGCGGCGCGGGCCTCGGCGGCGGTCACGACGAGCGCGAGCAGACGCTGAACCAGATGCTGGTCGAGCTGGACGGGTTCGACACCAAGGGCGGCGTGATCGTGATCGCGGCCACCAACCGGCCCGACATCCTCGACCCGGCGCTGCTGCGCCCGGGCCGGTTCGACCGCCAGATCGTGGTGGCCCAGCCCGACCTGGCCGGCCGCAAGGGCATCCTGAAGGTGCACGCCCGCGGCAAGCCCATCGCGCCCGATGCCGACCTCGACATCATCGCCCGGCGCACCCCCGGCTTCACCGGCGCCGACCTGGCCAACGTGATCAACGAGGGCGCGCTGCTGACCGCGCGGGCCAACGGCAAGCAGATCACGATGGCGGCGCTCGAAGAGGCCATCGACCGGGTCATGGCCGGCCCCGAGCGCAAGAGCGTGCTGCTGTCGGAGCGGGAGCGGAAGGTCATCGCCTACCACGAGGGCGGTCACGCCCTGGTCGGCCACGCGATGCCGCACGCCGACCCGGTGCACAAGGTGACGATCATCCCGCGCGGCCGCGCGCTCGGCTACACCGCCGCGCTGCCGACCGAGGACAAGTTCCTCGTCTCCCGGGCCGAGATGCTGGACCAGCTGGCCATGCTGCTGGGCGGGCGCACCGCCGAGGAGCTGATCTTCCACGAGCCGACCACCGGCGCGGCCAACGACATCGAGAAGGCCACCCAGATCGCCCGCGGCATGATCACCGAGTACGGCATGAGCGAGCGGCTCGGCGCCCGCAAGTTCGGCAACGGCGACGGCGAGCCGTTCCTGGGCCGGGACATGTCGCACAACCGGGACTACTCCGAGGAGATCGCCTCCACCATCGACGAGGAGATCCGGCGGCTGATCGAGACGGCCCACGACGAGGCCTGGGAGGTCCTGGTCGAGTACCGGGACGTCCTCGACGCGCTGGTGCTCCGCCTGCTCGAGAAGGAGACCGTGTCCAGGCCCGAGGTCCTGGAGCTCTTCGCGTCGGTGCAGAAGCGCCCGATGCGCGGCTCGTACACGGGCTACGGCAAGCGGCTCCCGTCGGACCGCCCGCCGATCCTGTCGCCCAAGGAACTCGCGCTGGCCGCCGCCGACCCCAACGGCAACGGCAACGGCAGCACGGCCGCCAACGGCCAGTCCTTCGGCTTCAGCCCCGGCGGGACCGGCGAGGCCCAGGACGACGTGCCCGCCGGCGACGAGCCCAGAGACACGCATTGACGCCGGACGTCACGGCCGCCGGGGCCGGGGATGCGGGGGTCCCGGCCGGCGGCGAGTTCGACTTGCCGCGCATTGAGCGCGCGGTCAGGGAGATCCTCCTCGCCGTCGGCGAGGACCCGGAGCGCGACGGCCTGCGCGAGACCCCGTCCCGGGTCGCGCGGGCCTACGCGGAGCAGTTCGCCGGGCTCCGGCAGCGCCCGCAGGACGTGCTCAGCACCGTCTTCGACGCGGATCACGACGAGATCATCATCGTCCGCGACATCGAGCTGCACAGCACGTGCGAGCATCACCTGGTGCCGTTCACCGGCGTCGCTCACATCGGCTACATCCCGAACCAGAAGGGGCAGATCACCGGCCTGTCCAAGCTGGCCCGGCTAGTGGACGTGTACGCCCGCCGGCCGCAGGTGCAGGAGCGGATGACCAGCCAGATCGCCGATGCCCTGGTGGAGTCGCTGGAGCCGCGCGGCGTGATCGTGGTGATCGAGGCCGAGCACCTGTGCATGACGATGCGCGGGGTGCGCAAGCCCGGGGCGCGCACGGTGACCTCGGCGGTACGCGGCGCCTTCCGCGACAGCAACGTCACCCGGGCCGAGGCGATGAGCCTGATCTACGGCCGGCACTGAACGTGAACTGAACCGCGCCTGGCCGCGTCTACTGGATAAGGCCCGCGGCTGCGGGTAGCCGGGTAACCGGTACCGTGGCGGCCGGGGCAAATTCCCTGTATTTCCCATGGTGGTCACGGACTCTGTCCTTGAGGACGAGGACCGATGCTTACCTGTGGAGGTACCGTGAGAGCAGGACGCGAGGCGGCGCGATGACTACGCTGATCCATCGTGCTCTAGGGCCTGACAAGAAAGCTGCCGTTATGAGTGACAGCGATGAGGCTGGCCACGCGAACCGGGGGACCAAGCCAGCGGTGCAGGCGGACGGCCCGCTCGCCGCCAAGCCGGACCCGGCCGGGAAGGCACCGGACCCGGACGGTCACCGGGCCCAGCGTGCCTGGGTGCCCGGTACCGCCGCGCTGCTGACGACCCTCATCGGCCTGTCCGACATCCTCAACATCTTGCGGCCCGACCTGGTGAACCGGTTCCACCGGTTCAACACGATGATCCCCGGGTCGCTGGACACCGTCACCCGCAGCGCCGACGTGCTCATCGGGCTGATGCTGCTGATGCTCGCGCACGGCCTGCGCCGCCGCAAGCGCCGCGCCTGGCAGGCGGTGGCCGCGCTGCTGGCCTTCGACGTCGCCATCCACTTCATCCACACCGAGCGGATCCCCACCGCCGTCACCGCGATCGTGGTGCTGGTCGCGCTGCTGTACTTCCGGGACGAGTTCTACGCCGAGGGCGACCCGCGGACCCGGTGGCGGGCGCTGTGGGCGTTCGGCGGCCTGATCGTGGCGGACGTGGTCATCGGCCTGACCTACATCCTGCTGGCCCGCGGCCTGGCCGAGGACTACTCGTTCGGCCAGCGCGTCCAGGAGGTCATCTACGGCCTGGTCGGGGTGTCGG
>JAICWX010000066.1 GCA_025934635.1 Streptosporangiaceae bacterium
CGTCGACGCGTTCGTCGTCTCCACCGACAACGCGCTGACCGGGGAAGAACCGACCGAGGACGGGGCATGATCAAGCGGCTGCTGGTGGCCAACCGGGGTGAGGTCGCGGTGCGCGTGATGGCGACGGCGGCGGTGCTCGGCATCGAGACGGTGGCGGTCTACCCGGCCGACGATGCGGCCTGCGGGCACGTCGCCCGGGCGGAGGTCGCGGTTGAGCTGCCCGGGTCCGGGGCGGCGGCTTATCTCGACGTCGACGCGATCCTGGCGGCGGCGGCCGGGGCGGGCTGCGACACGCTGCACCCCGGTTACGGGTTCCTGTCCGAACGGCCCGAGCTCGCCGCCCGCTGCGCCGCGGCCGGGCTGCGGTTCGCCGGGCCGGAGGCCGAGGCGCTGGCGCTGTTCGGCGACAAGGACGCGGCCCGGGCGCGGGCGCGCGAGCTGGGCGTGCCGGTGCTGGCCGGCACCGGCATCGACCCGGCGCCGGAGCAGGTACAAAAGCTGCTGCGCGAGCACGGGGCGGTGATGGTCAAGGCGGCGGCGGGCGGCGGCGGGCGCGGGCTGCGGCCGGTGACCCGCGCGGAGGACGTGGCCGAGGCGATGCGCCGGTGCGCCTCCGAGGCGGCGTCGGCCTTCGGTGACGGCCGGGTGTACGCCGAGCAGCTGCTGACCGGGGCCCGGCACATCGAGGTCCAGGTGCTGGGCGACGGCACCGGCGCGGTGGCCGTGCTCGGCGACCGGGACTGCAGCCTGCAGCGGCGGCGGCAGAAGCTCATCGAGATCGCCCCGGCGGTGCTCGGGGACGCGGTCCGCGGCCGGCTGGCGCGGGCCGCGGTGGCGCTGGCGGCATCGTGCCGGTACCGCGGCCTGGCCACCGCCGAGTTCCTGGTACGGGACCAGGAGATCGCGTTCCTCGAGGTCAACCCCCGGCTCCAGGTCGAGCACACGGTCACCGAGCAGGTCACCGGCCTGGACCTGGTGGAGCTGGGGCTGCGGGTCGCGGACGGCGCCCGGCTGGGCGAGCTCGCCCTCGAGGCGGTGACGCCGCGCGGCGCCGCGATCCAGGCCCGGGTGAACGCCGAGGCGCTGCAGCCGGACGGGACGTTCCTGCCCGGCGCGGGCACGCTGACCCGGTTCCAGCCGCCGGCCGGGCACGGCGTCCGCGTCGACACCGCGGCGTATCCGGGGTACGAGGTCGGCCCGCGGTACGACTCGCTGCTGGCCAAGGTGATCACCGAGGGCGGCACGCTGGCGGAGGCGGCCCGCCGGGCGGTGCGGGCGCTGGCCGAGTTCGACATCGCCGGGGTGCCGACCAACGCCGGGCTGCTCCAGGCGCTGCTGCGGCTCCCGGGGCTCGGCACGCTCGACGCCGGCTATCTGGACGCGCACGCCGGCGAGCTCGCCGCTGGGCTTGCCGAGAGCGCACCCGCGGTCGATACGGGAGCATTGGATGGGCAGGCAGCGGTGCCGGCGCCGCTGACCGGGACGGTGGTCTCGGTAGCGGTAGCGCCTGGCCAGCTGGTCGCCGCGGGCGAGGAGCTGCTCGTGCTCGAGGCCATGAAGATGGAGCACGAGGTCAGGGCGCGGGCGGCCGGGCGGGTGGCCGGGGTGCAGGTGGCAGTGGGCGCCACCGTGACGGCCGGGACGGTGCTGGTCGTGCTGGCTGAGGCCGGGGCCGACGGACCCGAGGCGGCTAGGGCGGACGAGGTGCCGCTCGACCACATCCGGCCGGACCTGGCGGAGGCACGGGAGCGGCACCGGATCGGGCTGGACGAGGGACGGCCGGAGGTGACCGAACGGCGGCACGGCGGCGGGCGCCGGACGGCCCGGGAGAACATCGCCGACCTGGTGGACCAGGGCAGCTTCACCGAGTACGGCGCGATGGTCATCGCGGCCCAGCGCCGCCGCCGCGCGCTCGACGACCTCATCGCCCGCACCCCGGCCGACGGCCTGGTGCTGGGCACCGCCCGGGTCGGCGGGCGGCCGGTGGCGGTGATGTCCTACGACTACACCGTGCTGGCCGGCACGCAGGGCCACATGAACCACCGCAAGACCGACCGGCTGCTCGAACTGGCCCGCCGGGAGCGGCTGCCGCTGGTGATGTTCGCCGAGGGCGGCGGCGGGCGGCCCGGCGACACCGACACCACCTCGGTGGGCGGCCTCGACGTGCCGACCTTCCGGCTCACGGCCGAGCTGTCCGGCCAGGTGCCGCTGGTGGCCGTGGTGTCCGGCTACTGCTTCGCCGGCAACGCGGCGCTGGCCGGCGCGTGCGACGTGATCATCGCGACGCCGGAGGCCAGCCTGGGCATGGGCGGCCCGGCGATGATCGAGGGCGGCGGGCTGGGCGTCGTCGCGCCGGACGAGGTCGGACCCATGTCCGTGCAGGTACCGAACGGGGTCATCGACCTCCTGGTTCCCGACGAGGCGGCGGCCGTGGCGGCGGCGCGGCGCTACCTCTCGTACTTCTCGGGGTCCCGTGCTGGCAAGGGGGGGCCGGACGCGGAGGCCGGCGACCAGCGCCGGCTGCGTCACCTCATCCCGGAGAACCGGGTCCGGGCCTACGACGTGCGGCCGGTCATCGAGGCGCTGTGTGACACCGGCAGCGTGCTGGAGCTGCGGGCCGGGTTCGGTACCGGGATCTTGACGGCGCTGGTCAGGATCGGCGGGCACCCGGTCGGGCTGCTGGCCAACAACCCGCTGCACCTGGGCGGGGCGATCGACGGGGACGCCGCCGACAAGGCGACCGCGTTCCTGCGGCTGTGCGAGGCGCACCGGCTGCCCGTCTGCTCGCTGGTGGATACGCCGGGCTTCATGGTCGGGCCGGAGGTGGAGCGGACGGCGGTGGTGCGGCGCTTCGGCGCGATGTTCGTGGCGGGCGCCCGGCTGACCGTGCCGCTCTGCGCGGTGGTGCTGCGCAAGGCCTACGGGCTGGGCGCGATGGCGATGACGGCCGGGGACCTGCGCCGGCCGGCCATCACGGTGGCCTGGCCGACCGGGGAGTTCGGCGGGATGGGGCTGGAGGGCGCGGTCCGGCTCGGTTTCCGCCGGGAGCTCGACGCGATCGAGGACCCGGCGGCCCGCCAGGCCCGCTACGAGCAGCTGGTGGCCGACCAGTACACCCGCGGCAAGGCGCTCAGCACCGCGATGGCCTTCGAGATCGACGACGTCATCGACCCCGCGGACACCCGCACGGTCATTGCGGGCGTCCTGGCCCGCAACCTCCCGGTCAGCGGCGGATGACGGGCAGGATCAGGCGGCTGGGGTGCTCGGGGCCGTGCAGGACGCGGTTGACGGCCACCATGACCTGGTCGGCCGGTTCGCTGGTGACCAGGCCGCCGGTGTTGGTGTTGCGGTCGAAGCGCGGGAAGTTGCTGCTCGATACCTCGAGCCGGAGCTGGTGCCCGGGCAGGAAGACGTTCGCGGTGACCGACAGGTCCAGGCTGAGCTCGTAGGGCTGGCCGGGGGTGAGCGGCTCGGGTTCGGCCAGCGAGTCGCGGTACCGGGCCCGCAGGATGCCGTCGGTCAGGTAGATGGCGCGCCCGTCGGGGAACACGTCGACCAGCTTGCCGGTGAAGTCGGTGTCCGGCGCCGACGAGGAGGCGAACAGGGTCAGCGACACGTGCCCGGTGACCTCGAGCGGCTCGGTCAGCACGGCGCTGGTGAAGCACAGCACGTCGTCCCGCGCCTCGGCCGCCCGCTGGTCCACCGCGCCCGCCGCGTTGGCGGTGGTCGGCATCATCACCCGGCCGCCGAGGGTGGGCACCGGGCGCTGCGGGTCGTACAGGTAGGTGTCGGTGGCCAGGCCGGCGGGCGGCTGCGGGCTGAGCAGCCCGTCCCCCGCGCTCGAGTTGGCCCGGCCCGCGCCGTCCAGGTACCAGGGCTCGTAGCTGGTACCTGGCAGCGGCCAGTCCTGCTCGTCGCGCCACTGGTCGATGCCCATGACGAAGATCTTGACCGGGGCCGCTGCCGCCTCGGCCTCGGCGTCGCCCCGCAGCCAGCGGTCGAAGAACTTCAGGTGCTCGCCGGTCAGGTCCTGGCTGATGGCGTCGGCCAGCAGGCCGAACTGGCGGTCGGGGTAGACGCCGGTGCTGTTCAGGTGATCCCAGGGCCCGATGATCAGCCGCTGCCCGGCCCGGGCTTCCTCGGTGCCGGCCCGCGCCTTGAGCTCGGTGAAGGACCGGGCGGTGTTGGCCGCGAAGATGTCGAACCAGCCGCCGATGTGCAGCGCGGGCACGGTGACCTGCTCGGCGTGGTCGAGCACGGACAGGTCCTGCCAGTACTGGTCGCGCGCGGGGTGCTGCTGCAGGTCCGACCACCACGGCCACAGCTTCTCCAGCAGCGGCTGGTGGCTGGGCGGCAGCGCCGCCAGGTGCGGCGCCGGGTCGGCCAGCATGGCGCCCGTTCCGAAGGTCAGCTCCCCGTCCTCGCGGCGCAGTGCCTCGGCGAATGCCATGCCGGTGGACCAGGACTGGATCGTGTGCCAGGACATGGCGCCGCCGTCGGAATACCACGGGGTGGTGTAGTAGTCGGTCGTGGTGACGCAGGGCGCGATCGCCTTGAGCGGGGCGCCCGCGGTCAGGCTGGCCCACTGGGTGAACCCCAGGTAGGACGGGCCGTAGGTGCCGATGCTGCCGTCGCACCAGGGCTGGGCGAGTACCCAGGCGACGGTGTCGGCGCCGTCGTGCGGCTCGTTCAGCATCGGGGTGAAGTCGCCGCCCGAGCGGAAGGTGCCCCGGCAATCCTGCCAGACCACGGCGTAGCCGGCTTCGGTCAGCGCGAAGATGTTCGGGACGAGCCCGTAGGCGAACAGGGCGGGCAGGTCCTTGCCGTACGGCAGGCGCACCAGCAGCGTCGGCGCCGGGTTGGCTTCCGGCACCCACAGGTCGGTGGCGAGCTCGATCCCGTCCCGCATGGCCACCTTGACGTCCTTGTGCACGGTGAATGTCACGACGGCTCCTTCGCCCGGTAACGATCTTCGTGATCAAGCCTAGGCTCCGGCCGTCCGGCAGGCTATGGCCGACGTGGCGACATTAACTGGAACACGTTCTAGCCTGGTGCCATGACTGGGGCCGTCTGGGATCAAGAATTCTTCCGCCGCCGCGCGGCCGGCGCGCAGGAAACCGAACCTGCCGTTATTACGCCTGTCACGCCCGCGCAGGCGACGATGGCCGGGCTGCTGCTGGCCCGGGCCGACGACGATAACACCGCGCTGCTCTTCGAGGATCAGCGGTGGAGCTGGCGCGAGCTGCTGGGGGAAGCAGCCACCCGTTCGGTAGCCATGGTGAAGTTGCGGCCGGAAGGAAGCCCCTGGCACATCGGCGTGCTGCTGGAGAATACGCCGGAGTACGTCTTCCTCATCGCCGGCGCGGCCCTGTGCGGGGCGACGGTGGTCGGCATCAACCCGACCCGGCGCGGGGACGAGCTGGCGGCCGACATCCGCGGCACCGACTGCGCGGTGATCGTGACCGACGAGGCCTACGGCGGGCTGCTGGACGGTCTTTTCGACGGAGTTGACGGGCCGCGAGTTGTGGACGCGGGCGGGGCCGAGTACGCCGGGCTGCTCGCGGCTGGCCGCGGAGCGCCCGCCGGGGCGACGGCGGAGGGCCTCGATCCGCGGTCGGCGCTGCTGCTGCTGTTCACGTCCGGGTCGACGGGGGCGCCGAAGGCGGTGATCTGCTCCACCGGCCGGTGGGCGTTCATCTGCCAGGTCAACCCCATCGCGTTCAGCCCCGATGACGTGGCCTACAACGCGATGCCGATCTTCCACGGCAACGCGCTGATGAGCGCGCTCGGTCCGTGCATCGCGAACGGCGCGGCGTTCGCGCTGCGCCGCCGGTTCTCCGCCTCCGGCTTCCTGCCCGACATCCGCCGGTTCGGCGCGACCTTCTTCAACTACGTCGGCCGGTCGCTGGCCTACATCCTGGCGCAGCCGGAGCGTTTGGAAGAGTCTGACAACCGGCTGCGGTTCGGCTTCGGGACCGAGGCCTCGCCGCGGGACCGGGCGGAGTTCTCGCGGCGGTACGGCTGCCCGCTGCTCGAGTCGTACGGCTCGTCCGAGGGCACCTGCTACATCATCTGCACCCCGGGCACGCCCGAGGGCGCGCTCGGCGTGCCGCAGCAGGGGTTCGCGGTGGAGATCGTCAACGCCCGCGGTTCAGCTTGCCCGCCCGCCCGGTTCGGCGCCGACGGCGAGTTGCTGAACGCCGAGGAGGCGATCGGCGAGATCGTCTCGCGCGGTGCCGCGGCGCGGTTCGAGGGCTACTACAACAACCCGGAGGCGGGCCGGGACCGGCTGCGGGACGGCGACTTCTGGACCGGCGACCTCGGCTACCGCGATCCGGAGGGCTTCTTCTGGTACGCCGGGCGGACGGCGGACTGGCTGCGGGTGGACTCGGAGAACTTCGCGGCGGCCTCGGTCGAGCGGATCCTTCTCCGGTTCCCCGGCGTGACCGCGGCCGCCGTCTATCCGGTCCCCGACCCGGTCACCGGCGACCAGGCCATGGCGGCGCTCGAATGCCCCGGCGGCGGGTTCGACCCGGGCGCGTTCTGGTCCTTCCTCGGTTCTCAGCCCGACCTGGGCACCAAGCAGGCGCCGCGCTTTGTCCGGGTCACCGCCCGCCTGCCGGAAACGGCGACCCATAAGATCAGCAAGCCTTCGCTGCGCCGGCTGCTGTGGCACGGCGAGGAGCCGGTCTACGAGCTTTCTGGTCAGGGCTATGTGCTGATGACGGCCGACCGCGAGGGCGCGCTGGAGGCGGAATTCGCCCGGCACGGGCGGGAACAGTTCCTCCGGCTTTGACCGGACTTACTCCCGGCCGCCTCTGGTCTTATGCGGAGAGGTTACGATGCGCTTTGGGGAGTGAAAGATGAGCAGCAGGCGACGCCGGCTCGATCCCGTGGGGCCGTTCGGCAATCCGGACGGGTCGCGAGCCGACATCGAGGACGTTCTCAGCGAGTTCGTCGACTTCGGCGGCAATCCGGCCTACGGCCACCTCGCGACCCGGGCCAACGACTCCAAGGTCCGGGTCATCGTCGGCAAGCTCGGCGCGGGCAAGACGGTCTACCTGCGGCGTCTCCAGGATTTCCAGTCGCATCAGGACTCGGTCTACGCCGACGTGCCGCAGCAGAGCCTGCCCAAGACCGAGGTCGTCGTGAAGGCGTGCCAGTGGTTCTCGGACAGCGTCCTGGTCGAGAAGTGGATGCAGATCTGGGAGCGGGCGATCATGCGGGCACTGGCCTCGCACCTGCTGCGCCGGCCCGAGCTGCGCCAGCAGCTGCGCGACGAGCAGGCCGAGGAGCTCGAGCGGTCCTACGCCCGGCTGATCTCCGATTCCCGGCGGCCGCGGTCGATCTACAGCGAAGTCCGCGACATCATCAACGAGCAGCACACGGCCCACCAGCTGTCCGCCTACCTCGACGACCCGCTCTGGGACGATCTCGAGGACCTGCTGGGCGAGGTCATCGGCCAGTGCAAGCCGGTCTACTTCTACCTCGACGCGATCGACGAGGAGTTCAGCCACGCCCCGATGTACTGGCTGCGGTGTCAGGAGGGCTTGTTCTACCAGGTCATGAGGCTGCTCCGGGATCACAAGCTGGGCGGCCGGCTGCACGTGGTCGTCTGCATCAGGGACATCGTGATGTCATCGGTGTACCGGTCTGAGCACGCGCCGCGGTACTACAACGAACCGCACATCCGCGTCCTGACCTGGGACCGGACCTCGCTGCTCTACCTGCTCGGGCAGAAGCTGCAGCGGCTGCCGCCGTCGCTGCTGATGCGCCGGGCCGCCAGCGGCCCCCCGTCGATCAGGGACTGGCTCGGGATCGAAGGCGACTGGAACGGGCCCGACGGCGACGGCACGATCGAGGACTACCTGCTCCACCACACCCGGATGATCCCGCGTGACATCATCTCGCTCGGCAACGAGCTGAGCGAGGAGGTGCTGCGGCAGAAGCAGGCAGGCCGCGGCAGCGTGCCGCCGGGGGCCATCGAGGCGGTGGTGCAGCGCTGCGCCAAGCGGTTCGGCGACTCCCAGCTCGCGCAGTGCGCCAACCAGATCTCCTCGGACCTGATGCCGCAGGGGGCCGCCCTGCACGACTACTCCGAGCTGTTCACCAGCACCCAGGCGTACATCAGCGGCACGCAGGAGGATGTCAGGTCGTTCGTCCGGATGATCGGCATCGACCGGTTCTCGCGCGGGGACCTCGAGGCGCTGCAGGAAGTAGCCGACCTGCACTACGAGCGGGCGACCAACCTCGCCACCGTCCTGTGGCAGAACGGCCTGCTCGGGTACGTCGACGAGGGCGGTCGGCGGCGCTACTACTCCATGGGCGACATCGAGCAGTTCCACTTCCCGCCCGAGGTAGACACCTACGTGCTGCACCCGTGCCTGGTGTACGCGGTGGGGGGCATCCGGCACGTGCCGGAGGGAACCGAGGACGCCCTGATCGTCCGCCACACCGTGCCGTACGCGCCGGGAGAGCGCAGCGGCCGCTCCTGGGTGGCGGGCGCCGCGTCACGCCCGGCGCTGCTGCCGTCGGCGTCGCCCGCCCGGCTGCCTTCGGTGCCGGCTGCGGGGCTGGCTCCGAGGCTGACTTCGGGGCTGGCTTCGGGCCTGGCTTCGGGGCTGGCTCCGGGGCTGGCTCCGGGTCGCAGCCAGGCGCTCCCTGAGCCTGACCCGGAAGAGGTGCGGTCCTCGGCCGGGACCAAGCCACGCGACTACGCGGTCGGCGACGTCATCGACGGCCGCTTCGAGATCCTCCAGGTCGTCGGGCGCGGCGGCTTCTCGAAGGTCTATCGCGTACGCGACGACGTCGAGGACGAGGAGCGCGCGATCAAGCTCTTCGACAACGCCGCCGGGTATCAGGCCGTGCGCCGCGAGATCGGCGCCCTGCGGAAGATCCAGCACCCCAACGTGGTGAAGGTGTTCTGGGCCGGCAAGACGCGCGACGGCGAGTGGTATCTCATCACCGAGTTCCTCGACGGGGAATCACTCGACGAGTTCGCCACCGGGAAGAAGAGCCTGCGCGACCGGGAGGCCGTCGACGTCGCGCTCGACCTGCTGGACGCGCTGGTCGCCTTTCATCCCGACGCGGCCCGCATCAAGCAACTGGAGGATCAGCGCCGGGCGGCCGAGCTGACCGAAGCCGGGTCGCGCGAGCTGGCGGACCTGCAGAACAGCGGGCTGGTCCACCGCGATATCAAGCCGCTCAACGTGGTGCTCACGCGCACCGGGGCGAAACTGCTCGACTTCAACATCGCCTCCCGGGTCGGCGATCCCGTGAATACGCAGTCGGGCACGCCGCCGTATCAGCCGCCCGACGCCGGGCTGGATCGCTGGGACGTCTCGACCGACCTTTTCGCCGTCGGCGTGCTGCTGTACCGGCTGCTTGCCAACGGCCTGCACCCGTTCCCGCACGCGATGCCGATGGCCGGCGTGCCGGTGACCGACCCGAGAACGATCCGCCCTGACCTCGACCGGGCCCTGGCGGGGTTCCTGGTCAAGGCGTGCGCCCCGGCCAGCGCGGACCGCTTTGCCACGGCGGTAGAGATGCGGGCCGCCTTGCGGGAGATCCGCGCGGGCCTTTTATCAGGCGTCGAGGACGGCCAGGATCCACGTACCGCGCGCCCGGGATGTGGTCGGCCACGTAGCGCCGGTGCCCGGCCGGGATCGCGTCGGCCCGCGAGATCAGCATCGTCGGCACGGTGATGGCGGGCAGCACGGACCGCACGTCGATGAAGTTGATCATCTGGGTCATCGCTATCGCGGTGCCCGGGCTCGCGGCCTGGCGCTCATACCGCGACTCGAGTTCCACCAGGTCGCGGCGAAGACCATGGCCATGAAACTCGACGCCAGGTTGGCGACCAGCACGGCCTGCGACGTACAGGCCGTTGTTCGTCGCGTAGCGGGTCTCGGGAAGCGCCACCGTTACGTCCGCACCTACGGGCGCATCTGCTGCCGGAGCGCGTTGATGTCCATCGACGTCCAGTGCTCGATCAGCCGGCCATCGCGGAGCCGGAAGATGTCGATGAACTCGAGCTCGACCCGGTTCCCGGTCGGCGGCAGGTCCCACAGCTCACCGAGATGCGTTCCCCGGAATGTCTTGCGGGTCGCGACCAGATCGCGCTCGGCGAGCTGATCGCCGATTTCCACGGTGGCATCGGGAAAGCCCTGCAGCAGCGCGCCGTAAAAGGCCTGGAATCCGCTCGCGGGCCGGTCCGTCTCCGGGAGAGCGCGGCCTTCCGGCCGGTAGTGATTCTTGAATTCCGGGTGAAAAGCCTCGTCGGCGAAATCCAGGTCGTGCTGGTTCTGGCAGCGCTCGACGAACTCGGCGACCGCATGCTTATTGTCGTCATGCGTTTTGCGGTCATGCTCGTTATCGCCATGCTTGGTGTCGTCGCCCGACATTCCCACCTCCGGCATCCGGCACCCATCATGCATCATCGGCCGATGCGGCCGCTAGGACTCCACGTCCGGCGGACCTGCAGGTTCAGCGTGCCGTCCAGGGGCGGAGCTTGTCGGGGTTGCGGACGGCCCAGATGCGCGTGATCCGGTCGCCGCCGACGTCGAACGCGAACACCGTCACGGTGACGCCGTCCTGCTGGGCCACCAGGCCGGGCTGCCCGTTGACGGTGCGCTCGAGGATCGTCACGTTGCTGGGGCTCCGTTCGGCCAGGTCGACGATGTAGCGCGCGATCTGCTCGCCGCCCTCGATCGGGTGCAGGGCGGCCGGGGCGAGACCGCCGCCGTCGGCGGTCACGGTGGCACCGGGGTCGAGGAGCCCGATGAGGGCGCCGATGTCCTTGGCCGCCCAGGCCTGCTTGAAGTCCCGGACGAGGCCGGCCTGCCGGGCCGTTGAGGTCGTCACGGGAGGCTGTGACGACTGGATGCGGCGGCGGGCGGAGGAGGCCAGCTGGCGGCAGGCGGCCGGGGTCCGCCCGGCGATCTCGGCCACCTCGGCGAAGGGATAGCTGAAGACGTCGTGCAGGATGAACGCGACGCGCTCGGCCGGGGTCATCGACTCGAGGACGACGAGGAAGGCCATGTTGACCGACTCGTCCAGGGTGACCCGGTCGGCTGGGTCGGCCGTGATGTCGCCTGGGCGCCACTCGGCCGGCTCGGGCAGCGGCTCGGGGACCCATTCGCCCACGTAACGCTCCCGCCGGGCTCGCGCCGAGCCGAGCAGGTCGAGGCAGATACGGCTGGCGACCTTCGTCAGCCAGGCACCCGGGGACTCGATGGCTTCCTGCTGCGGCCGGGACATGGCGTACCAGCGGGCGTAGGTCTCCTGGACGACATCCTCGGCATCGGCCAGGGAGCCGAGCAGCCGGTAGGCGAGGTTGAGCAGCTGCCGCCGCTCGCTCATGATCGCGCTCAGGTCCGAGTTCACGATGCCGTCCTTCCCTGGTCTTGTCTCTCTTACCAGTCCGACGAGACAGCAGGCCGGACTGTGAGGCGGCGCCCAGCCTGACATTCCGGTGGGGTGCGCCGTCGTAATGCTCAGAAGCCGGCCAGGGCTACCAGCCCGGCCAGTTCGGATGAAAGGCAGGGAGACCGATGAGGGACCTCGAGACCATCGCCGACCGCGTCGAGATCGAGGCGCTGCGCGGTGAGTTCACCGACGCGGCGATGATGCGCGACTACGCTCGCCTCGCCGCGCTGTTCACGGCCGACGGCGTGCTGCGGATGCCCGACGCCAGCATCGAAGTCGCCGGCCGGGAGGCGATCCGGACCTGGGGTGAGCGGGTGCCCACGGTCGTGGACCTCTTCGTGCAGACCACGCACCCGGGCGTGATCCGGCTCGACGGCGATCTCGCGTCGGGTCGTGCGTACATGAACGAGCTCATCCGCCTGCGTGACGGCAGCTCGCACCTGAACTACGCCATCTACCACGATCGGTACCGGCGCACCGCGGACGGCTGGAGGTTCACCGAGCGTGTCTACGAGATCAGGTACCTCGACACCACCGCGCTCGCGGGCTCGGCGCCCCGCTTGGCGGCAGACGCACGCTGATGCCGGAAACGCGTTAGCCGGCCGAGCGTGGGCTCGGCCGGCTAACGGCTGGCTGGTGCGGGAGCGGGCTCTGGATCCGGATCTGGGATCCGGCCCGGCGCCGGGCGCCAAACTCCCGGGTCAGAAGTGCTCGGGGGTGTGACGCGGGCTGGTCACACGGGACTGAGCGTAGTTGACCTCGGCGATGAAGGCGGCGACGTTGCGGCGGATGCGAGCCAGTACGTTGTGGTTCATTGTTCCTCCTCGGTTTCCGGCCATCTCTTCGCCGGTAACTATGAGTCTCGTCGTAAGACCCCCCGGAGGGCATCGGCGGAAAGCCCTATTTAGCCTGCTGAGACGTGCCTTAGGCGGGACCGGAACCGGCTTACGCCGGGCTTGGCTCTTAGGCAGCAGCTTGGCGGCCTCGACCTGACCGCCGACCTGCAGGTCAGATGGGGTATTCGGTGGGTTCGGTGGTGTATTGCCGTCCGGCTGGGGTGGTCCAGGTGAAGGTCCCGCCGGGGTGCTGTTCCACTTTCCAGCGGGGGTCTTGCTTGAGCTGATGGTCATGCCGGCACTTGGGACCGCCGTTGATGCTGGTGGTTAATTCGCGACACGGGGTGCTTGGTCCGTGATCTTGGCCGGGTTGGGGGCCAGTGTGCCGGTGCGGTCGCGTTTCCCCTCCTCGGGCCGCAGAATCGGGTGTGTGGTGTCGATGCGTGCGGTGCCGTGGCCGGAGCCGGATCCGGTGGTCGCGGCGGCGATCCGGGCGAAGTACGCGGGGCGGCGGGTTCCGCTGGCGGTGGCGGTGCGGGACCGGCTGGGGCAGTGGCTGGCTGATGAGGTGTTCGCGTCGGCGTTCGGGGTGCGGGGCCGGCCGGGGTGGCCGCCGTCGCGGCTGGCGGTGGTGACGGTGCTGCAGATGATGGAGGACCTGGGCGACCGGCAGGCGGCGGAGGCGGTGCGGACCCGGCTGGACTGGCAGTACGCGCTGGGGCTGGGGCTGGCTGATCCGGGGTTCGATCACAGCGTGCTGAGCGAGTTCCGCGGCCGGGTTGCTGAGCATCAGCTGGAGGAGGCGGTGCTGGACGCGCTGCTGGCGAAGCTGGCCGCGGACGGCCTGGTGAAGGCGGGGGGGAAGCAGCGGACTGATTCCACGCACGTGATCGCGGCGGTGCGGGCGCTGCATACGACCGAGCTGGCCGGGGAGAGCGTGCGGGCGGCGCTGGAGGCGCTGGCGGCGGCGTGCCCGGGCTGGCTCGCGGCGCGGTTCTGCCTGGGCGAGTGGGAGCGCCGTTACGGCGCCCGGATCAGCACCTGGCAGCGGACGTCGCCGGGCAAGGCGGAACGGGACCGGCTCGCCGTGCAGTACGCCCGGGACGGGTATGCGCTGGTCGCGGCGTGCTATGAGGATTCCGCGCCGGCGTGGCTGCGGGACATCCAGGCCGTGCAGGTGCTGCGGGCCGTGCTGGTCCAGAGCTTCACCCGGATCGTGGATGAGGGCGGGCGGGAGGTGATCAGCAGGCGGGAACCCGGGGACGGCGGTGACGGGGTCCCGCCCGCCCATATCAAGGTCTCCTCGCCTTATGACGGCGATGCCCGCTGGGGCGCCAAGAAGGACCTGACCTGGCTGGGCTGCAAACTGCACATCTCCGAGACCTGCGATGACCCGCCCGCCTGCGGCTGCCCGGCGGACCCGGCCGCAGCCGGGCGGTGCGGCCATGACGTGCGCCCGAACCTGGTCACCGGCGTGGCGACCAGCTGCGCGTCCGTCACCGACGCCGAGATGACCCTGACGGTCAGCGCCGTGCTGGCCGCCCGGGACCTGGGCCCGGGACGGCACTACCTCGACGGGGGATACGCCTCGGCGCGGGCCGTGCTGGACGCGGCCGGCCAGTTCGGGGTCACCCTGGTCACCCCGCTGCGCACCGATTCCTCCCGCCAGGCCCGCGCCGGCCAGGGCTATGACCGGTCCGCGTTCGCCATCGACTACGACACCCGCACCGCCACCTGCCCGCAGGGCAAGACCGCCACCGGCTGGACTCCCGTCCGCTCCGAGGGCCACGACAAGATCGTCGTCCGGTTCGGCATCACCAACTGCCGGCCCTGCCCCGCGCGCGACTTGTGCACCAAAGCCGTCAAGAACGGCCGGCAGCTGACCATCCTGGCCCGCGAGGTCCACGAGCTGCAGGCCGCCATCCGGCCCGGGCAGCAAGGCCAGGACTGGCAGGACGACTACAAGCGCCGGTCCGGCATCGAGGCCACGATCAGCCAGGCCGTCGCCATCACCGGATGCCGCCGGGCCCGCTACCGCGGCCTCCGCAAAACCCACCTCGGACACGTCTACTCAGCCGTCGCGCTCAACCTCCGCCGCCTGGACGCCTACTGGAACGACACCCCCCTGAACCGCGCCACGACAAGCCACCTGACCCGCCTCGCATCCGCCGCATGAACCGGAATTAACCACCAACATCGCCGTTGCAAAGGCACGTGCGACCGCCTGCTTCGTGCGGGATGTTGTGTTCGAAATCCGCTCGGGTGGAAGGGCGGCCGCACATGGGGGCGGTGCACGTGGCGTGCCGGATCTGGGTGAGGTGCCTCAGCTTGGCGCCGGGGTCGTGGCCGCTGGCTTGGTAGCGGTGGTCGCATTCGCCGGCCGGGATCGGGTGGATGTCGAGGATCCAGGCCGGCTGGCCGGGGACCCCGGTGGTGAACCGCCAGGTGCCGTATCCGCCGGGTGGTCCAGATCCGATGCGGGTGAGGGTGAACCCGGTGCTGGTGGTGCCGGGCGGCCCGGTCCTGGTGGGTGGCTCTCGTTTGCGTCGCTTGGCATGGCTGCGGGGTTCAGGACGGGCGCAGGCGTGGCCAGCGGCCCAGCCCCGGCTGTTGGTGACGGTAAGGCACCAGGTCGTGCCGGGGTTGGCGGCGGAGGCGCGGGCGAGACCACGGGCCTGCCACGGGTCCACCGGCCCCAGCCCGTCCAGCAGCCCGGGCCGGTTCGCGAGGCCGAGCAGGGTAGTCAGCGGGGTGGTGAGGTGGTTCCGGCCGGCGAACCCGGCGGGGATAGTGCTGCCGGAGCCGGGCGGCCGGTGCGGCCCGGCGGGGTGATCCGCGCCGGTCTCTCCCGGGGTGGTGCCGCGGAAGCTGGCCGGCCGGGAGTCGTGGTTCAGCAGCAGGTCGGTCAGGGCGCGGGCGCGGAGCACGTCCATCCCGCCCTCGACACCGGCCGCTCGCAGCTCGCGAGCCCACCAGGTGATCCGCTGGTCCATCGCCAGGACCTGTGCGGCGGGGAGCTCCCGCCCGGCCAGGGCGGCGTTGCCGGAGTCTTCCCGCCACCGTTCCACCCGGGCGTTCCGCGTGCCATGTTCTCGCGCCTTCTTGGCTTTGGCCGGGTTGACCTGGGCAGCCGCGAGGGCGGCGGTGCGGCGCAGCGCGGCCGGGCTCAAGCCCCGGGCCCGGTCCAGGATCAGTTGCTCGGCCTGGCGGGCCTCGTCCGGGTCCAGCAGCGCCAGCTGCCGGGCGATGATCTGCACCTTGGAGTGGCGCAGCAGCCCGTCCCGGAACAGCGCGGCGGTCCCGGGGAGCTTGACTGCCAGGTCATGCGCCAGCGACAGCACCCCGTCTGCGACGGGCCGGTTCTCGGCCAGCGCCCACTTGACCTCATCCCCGGCCGAGTCCAGGTACGACTTCGGCATCCGCGCCCGGCCGGCCAGGACACAGCCGGGAGCCGGACGGCGGCGGATCAGCTCCGCCGCCACGGCATGCTTGACAGCGCAGGCCGCCGCCTCAGACCGGTCGGCGGCGGTGATCAGCCCGATGATCTCATCCTCGGACGCCTCGCCCAGCCGGCCGCTGTCGACCGCCGTCTCGATGAACCCGTGCAGGATCGCTGATCCCGGCGCGGTATCGAGGCATTCCCCGGAGCCGAATCCCCCGGCCGGGCCGGACGAGGTGCCGGGAACCAGGCCTATGGACCCGGGTAGCCCCGGACCGCGAAGACCGCGCTTGCGGGCCTGATCCGCAGCGACCTGCCCGGCCAGCTCCGCCGTCTCCGCCCCGGCTAGGTACCGCTCGTCCGCCCAACGCTCCGCCGCGAACCGGTCGGTCTCAGTCTCGATCATGCCCAGGTCTTCATCCGGCGGCAGCACACTGCCTTCCGGATCCAGGTGCTCCTCGTCATCATCGCCGGGCGGCTCGGTCTCATCCACGCTGGCCGCCAGCAGGGCTTCCCACTCCGCGGATGACATCGGATCCGGGCGGTGATCACCGGCTTCCAGGAGTCCGGCTCAGGCTGCGCACCGGACGGGGGCACGCCCCGCCCGGGGGTCGCAGGAGCCGGTCCTTTAGGCATGGAAGCCACCCCGTTCGGAAGAAGGATTGTCTCGAATATAGTACCGAACAATGGCGTGAATTTCCAGCTAATAATCATGATCAGAAAAAATATACGAGAGTATTCACCGTGACCTAGATGGCGGGATGGGGCTGGGAGGGCGGCGCGGGCTTCGGTGAGCTGTTCTAGGACGCGCGGCGCGTTGCTGGTCTCGCGCCCGGCAGAAAACCTGTCGCTCCAGGGGCGCCCTGTCGTGCACCATATTCAGGCTGGTTTCTCGGATGGGAACAAATGATTACGCCTGAAAATAGTCACAATTCACCGGTTCGGAAGCGGGCGGTGCTGCTCGCGCTGCGCTATTACGGCCTCGAGATGGCCCGGCTCAAGCGCTTCACGGTGCCGGGGATGCTGCTGACCTCACTGGGAACCACGTGCATTTCCTACATCGCGCCGCTGGTCGTCGCCCAGCTGGTCGGCCGCCTGGCCAGCCACAAGTCCTTCGGCGTCGGCGCGGCGGTGCCGTATGTGCTCGGCCTCGCGGGCGTGCTGCTTGTCGCCGAGATCGCATGGCGGATCGGCATCCACTGCCTGAACCGCCTCGAGGGCCGCGGAATCGAGCACCTCTACGTGATCGGCATGGACGAGCTGCTGGCGAAGGACGCGGCGTTCTTCCACGACAACTTCGCCGGCTCGCTGACCAAGCGGGTGCTGAGCTTCGCTTCCCGGTTCGAGGACTTCACCGACAACCTGGTGTTCAACATCGTCGGCAGCCTGGTGCCGCTGGTATTCGCGTCGGTGGTGCTGTGGCGCTACGACCCGCTGCTCGTCGCCGGGCTGATCGGCCTGATCGCGCTGACCGGTGTCGTCATCGCGCCGCTGATCCGCCGTCGGCAGCGGCTCGTCGACCAGCGCGAGGAAGCGATCGCGCGCGTGTCCGGGCACGTCGCCGACAGCCTGATGAACATGGACACGATCCGCGCGTTCGCGGCCGAGAAGCGGGAGGCCGCCGAGCACCGGTCGCGCGTCGCCGACCAGCGGCGGAAGTCGCTGCGGTCGTGGGACTACGGAAACCTGCGCATCGACACGCTGGTCGCGCCGATGTCCATCCTGACCAACGCGCTCGGCCTGCTCCTGGCGGTCGCGCTCGGCGGCGGCCAGCACGGAATCGAGGCGGTCGTGGTCGCCTTCACCTACTACTCCAACGCGACGCAGATCATGTTCGAGTTCAACCAGATCTACCGCCGCCTGGAAAGCTCGCTGACCGAGGCCGCGCAGTTCACCGAGATGCTGCTGACCCAGCCGACCGTGGTGGACCCGGTGGCGCCCGAGCCGCTTCGGCCGCAGGCGAGCGACGTCCGCTTCGAGCACGTGACGTTCGGGCACGAGGGCGGACTGCCGTTGTTCACCGGCCTCGACCTCACCGTGCCCAGCGGGACCAGGATCGGCCTGGTCGGCCGGTCCGGCGGCGGTAAGACCACGCTGACCCGCCTGCTGCTGCGGATGATGGACGTCGACGACGGCCGGATCCTGATCGGCGGGCAGGACATCGCCCGGCTGCGCCAGTCGGATCTGCGCAGCCTGATCGCCTACGTACCGCAGGACCCGGCGATGTTCCACCGGACGCTGCGCGAGAACATCGCGTTCGCGCGCCCGGAGGCGACCGACGCCGAGATCCGCCGGGCGGCGCAGGCGGCGCACGTGACCGAGTTCGCCGAGGCCCTGCCGGCCGGATTCGACACGATGGTCGGCGAGCGCGGCGTGAAGCTGTCCGGCGGCCAGCGGCAGCGGGTCGCGCTGGCCCGGGCGATCCTGCGGGACGCGCCGATCCTGCTGCTCGACGAGGCGACCAGCGCGCTGGACTCCGAAAGCGAGATCCTCGTCCAGCAGGCGTTGTGGCAGCTGATGGAGGGCCGGACCGCGCTGGTGGTGGCGCACCGGCTGAGCACCGTCGCGCGGATGGACCAGCTGGTCGTGCTCGATCACGGGCAGATCGCCGAGAAGGGCACGCACCAGGAGCTGCTGGGTCTTGACGGGACCTACGCCCGGCTGTGGCAGCACCAGTCCGGCGGCTTCCTGGACGAGAGCACGGCGAACGAGATGCTGGCCGAAGCATAATCTGGCCGGGCGTGGATACCAGGCTTGTTATGGATGGTCAGAGTGAGAACCTCCGGGACTTGCCGGCGGAGCTGGAAACCGATGAGGTACCCGATGCGCTGGTCTCGGAGTTCTCTTCGCTGACCACGCCGTACTGCTGGGTCATCACCGAGGACGCGGTGGCCGGCTACGACGGGGCTACGCCGTCCGCGGTCGGCAAGTCCGGGCCCGGCCAGGCCGTGGCCGGGGACGTCGCCGAGGCGCTGACCGCCGGGCGGTTCTTCCGGCTGGTCGACGGGACGGGGCGCGAACTCGCCATCGGGCGGCTGTACGACCCGAGCGGAGACAACGAGCTCACGCCGCTGGACGATTTCGGGCGGCGGGACCTGGGCGCGCTGAACATCGAGTTCCGCGCGGAGGGCGACTGGCAGGCGGCCTGACCAGGCTAGCCGGTGAGGCCGGTCGGCCGGCTCCAATCCCGGGGCTATCCGCGACGGGACCGCTGGACCCGGGTTCCGCCGACGATGCCGAACGCGCGGATGCGGATGGTCGGCGCGCCGGGGCCGGGCTCCGGGCCGGCTTCGATCCTGGTGCCGCCGATCAGGCTGAAGCCGGAGAGCTCGACGCGTATCCCGGGCGGAACCGTGATCCGCGCCCCGCCCACCAGCGACACCTTGGTCAGCATGACCTCCGGGGCGGCCAGCTGAGCCTCGCTGAGGTCCATCTTGGCGCCGCCGACGAGGGCGCCCACGATCACGTGGCGGTCCATCCGCCACGGCCCGCTGACCCTGAAGCCGCCGATCGGGGAGATGTGCCAGGACGGCGGGCTGGAGGCCCCGCCGGCCACCGCGGGGCCGGCCGGGGCGGCGGCCGCGGGGAGGTCGGCGGTCAGGGGTTCGAGGTCGGCCCGGGTTCTGGCCGCGGTGGCGCGCTCCATCCGCTGGCTGAACTCCTCCAGGGTCAGGCGGCCGTCCCCGGTGGCGGCGCTGAGCCGCTCGACGGCTGCGTCCCGTTCGGCGTCCGAGACCCGGATGCCCGCGGCGGGCTCTTCGCCGGCCGTTGTGTCGCCCATCAATTCCTCCGTCTGCCGTCCGCCCCCCTGATCGTGAACCACCATAGCGGCCGCCCGCAGGCCGCTGGTTGTCCCGGTCTGGTCAGGGGCTGATGAGCAGCCAGGCGGCGAGGGCGAAACCCGAGCAGGCGATCAGGACGCGAAGGATGTCGGGCCGGACCCGGCGGGCGACGGACGGCCCGATGAGGCCGCCGGCGAAGGTGCCGGCCCCGAGCGGGATCACCGCGGTCCACACCACCTTCCCGGTGAGGGCGAACAGGACGGCCGGCGCGATGTCGCTGGCGGCCAGGAGCACGTTCTTGATGGCGTTGGCGCGGTGCAGCACCGGCTCGGCGGTGAATAGCAGGAGCGCGATCAGGAGGATGCCTGACCCGGCGCCGAAGTAGCCGTTGTACACCGATACCCCGCCGAGGCCGCCGAGCACGGCGGCCCGTCCCCACTCGTGCTGGTTGTCCTGCTGCCACCGGCTGATCCGCGGCTGGGCCAGCAGGATCAGCGCGCCGGCCGCGACCAGGAACGGGACGACCCGGCTGAAGACGCCGGGCGGCGTGATGACCAGCAGGACCGCGCCCGCGGCCGACATCGTGATGGTCACCGGCAGCCAGCGGCGGATGGTCGCGCCCTGGCCGGTGATGTCGGGGGCCGCCCGGCTCACCGAGCCCAGCCCGGTGCCCAGCATGGCCACGGAGTTCGTGACGTTCGCGGCCAGCGGCGCGATGCCCACCGCGAGCAGCGCCGGGTAGGCGACCAGGGTGGTGATCCCGCCGGCCGTGCCCGTGATCCCCGCGACGATACCCGCGGCCCCGAGGAACAGGTCGGCATCAAGGGGGGTCATCGACACTGGCGCCTAGGGTGCGGGCGTGGCGTTGCGGCGGAGCCACTGGCCGTCGCCGGGACGGGCGGTGAGCTGGCCGTCGGTGAGGACGAGCTGGCCGCGGCGCAGGACGAACCGGGGCCAGCCCTGGACCTGCCAGCCGTCGTAGACCGAGTAGCCGGCCAGCGATTGCATGCGGGCGCCGTCGATGGTGCGGCGGTGCCCGGGATCCCACAGCGCGATGTCCGCGTCGGAGCCGACCGCGATGGCGCCCTTGCGCGGGTGGAGGCCGAAGATGCGGGCGGCGTTGGCCGAGGTCAGGGCCACGAACTGGTCGAGCGAGATGCGGCCGGCGCGGACGCCCTCGGAGTACAGCATGGGCATCAGCGTCTCGAGGTCGGCGACGCCCTGGCGGGCGGTCACCGCGTTGAGCGCGGGGTCGAGCTTGTCCTCCAGCGTCCACGGCGCGTGGTCGCTGCAGACCGTGTCGACGTCGCCGGCGGCCAGGCCCGCCCAGAGCGCCGCGCGGTCGGATTCTTCGCGCAGCGGCGGGGCCCCGACGTACTTGGCCGCGTCCGGCTCGGCGAAGCGCTCGCTGGTGAGGTGCAGGTACAGCGGCCGGGTCTCGACGTAGACCGGCAGGCCGGCCGCGCGGGCCTGGCGGCAGCGGTCCAGCGCGGCGGCGGACGACAGGTGCACGATGTAGACGCGCGCGCCGGTGCGGCGGGCGATGCCGATGGCCGCCTCGACCGCGGTCACCTCGGCGGCGACCGGGCGGGCGGCGGGGAAGTTCGCGACCGCGCCGCGGCCCTGCGCCATCAGCTGCTTCCCGGCCTGCCGGAGCAGGGCGCCGTCCTCGCAGTGCAGCAGCAGCACCGAGCCGGCCGCCTGCGCGGCGCTGGCCGCCGCGAGCAGGGTGGCCTCGTCGGCCGAAAGGTCCGGGTCGGACAGGAACAGCTTGATGCCCGGGTGCCCGGCCGCGGCGAGGGCGGCGATCTCGCCGGGCGGCAGCGCGGCGGGATCGGTCAGGATCGGGTGCAGGAACCAGTCGACCGCGGCCTCGGGAGCGGCGCCGGCCAGCTCCCGGGTGACCGCGGCGGCCGGGGTCTCCTCCGTGCCCCCCTCGTCCGGCATCGGGTAGGTCATGTTGCCGATCGTCGTGATGCCGCCGGCGATCGCGGCCCGGGAGCCGGACCAGAAGTCGTCCACCCAGATCGGGGAGTCGAGCCGGTCGCTCAGCCCGGCGTGCACGAGGTGCGTGTGCGCGTCGATCCCGCCGGGCAGCGCCAGCAGGCCGCCGGCGGTGAGCTCCTCGGTGCCCGCCATCGTGCCGCCGAGCTGGGCGATCCGGCCGCCGGCGATGCCGATGTCAGCGGTTTCCTGATGACCGGGCGTAACCACCGTCGCGCCGCGGATAACGAGGTCGAAGCCCACCGCAGCATTGTGGCACGCCCCTTTGCCTGGCGCCCCGCTAGCGCGCGGTGTCGTCGCCGGGGCGCTGGGCTGCGTGGCCAGGAGAGGGGGGTAGGGGGGCGGGGACGCCTGCTCGTTCGGCCGGAGGATCTTGATCTTGCCCGGCCGGGGCGGGCGGGTTCGGCTGCGACGGGCGGCCGCCGATGAAGTCCGCCCAGTCCGCCTGCAGCGGTTCCCAGCGGCGGTCGAAGTCCGCGGCCCGGCGGGTGGCGCGCTCCAGCCGCTGGCCGCGGTAGCGGCGCCGGGCCCAGATCGAATTCGGCCGGGCCAGCCGCACCGCGCCGATCAGCCCGACCGGCGGCAGGAACAGGGCGAACAGGCCCGACCGGTACTTGCCCTTGAGGATGCAGGCCAGCCCCAGGCCGGCGTCGATGACCAGGATGCCGGTGGCGCCGAGCCGCAGCGAGAGCGCGAGGCCGCCGAGGCCCGGCACCTGCAGCGGACTGAACCCGACCAGGGCCAGCCCCAGGCAGGCGGCGACCAGGCTGACCGCCTCGACCGAGAGCTGGCCCTCACCGCTCCAGTAGACATCCTGCAGGTGCAGGATCAGCGCGAACTCGTCCAGCACCAGTGAGGTGCCGATCCCGACGGCGATCGCGCAGAACGAGAGCCAGCCCATCGTGTCGGGCCCGCCGACCGCCGTGAAGGCACCGATGATCAGCAAGATGATGCCGGGCACGGAGTGGTGGATGTGCGTCCCGCCCGCCGTGACGTTGCGGAACGGGCCGCGCCCGCCGCGGATCAGCCGGGTGATCGTCCGGGTGGACGCGAACGTGACGACGAAGGAGACGAAGCACAGCATCAGCGGCAGCTTGCCGGCCGCGATGATGTCGCGGTGCCACCACGAGAGCATGACGCTCACCCTAATGTCAGTGCTCGTCGGTATGGTCATTTCGGTCGGGGAAGGCCTCTCGAACACATAGGAGAAGTTCGTTGCCAGACTGGGAGAAGTCGAGCACGGTCCGGGTGATACCGCCCGCCCGCCCGCGCAAGCTGGCCAAGGCCCCGTTCGTGGAGCTGGCGGACGGATGCCTGCAGGGCGTGGTGTCCAGCGGCTCGGACATCGAGCGGGTCTACGTCTCGTCGGTCACGGCCGGCACCTACGCGTTCGCGTGCAGCACCAACAACAACCGGCCCTGCGGCGGCGCCCGGGGCTCGTTCTGTAATCACATCCGGACCCTGATCAACGAGGCGGTGCTGCAGTACGGCGCCGGGCGCGTCGCCCGCTACCTGCGGGTAGAGCTCGCGGAGCCGGACGCGGACAGCATCACCGCCGCGATGACCGCCGCGCGTCCCTGGCCGGCTGGCGCCGGGGCCGCCGCGCCCGTCTTCAGCCGTTTCCTGCGCCACCTGGCCTACCTGGAACTCGCCCCGGTCACCGCGCCCTTGCCGGAGCTGCAGTGGTTCCCTTCGACCCGGGTGACGGCGTGATGCGGGCCGACCTGCTGGGCGGGACCATCGCCGGGCTCGACGAGGCGCTGGCGGTCGTCGACGCCTTCGACCGGACCCTGGTCGCCGGGCTGCTCCGGCCGCAGCCCGGCCAGGCCGGCGGGCTGACCCGGCTGGCCGGCGCCGTCGCGGGGACGCCGCTGGCGGTGCGGGCCGCCGAGGCGGCCGGGAAGGCGGCCGCGGGAGCCGCGGGTGAGGACCACCTCGTCACCCTGGCCGCGGCGCGCACGGCGGTACTCGGCTCCGTCCACGACGCGCTGATGACCCAGGTCGCGGAGGCGACTGGCCGGCCCCAGGGTGCCGCTGTGCCTGGGGGTGTCACTGTGCCTGGGGATGTCGCTGTGCCCGGCGGCCAGGCTGCGGCCGGGCAGCACGCCGCGAACCTGCTGGGCGCCGGCCGGTCCTGGCTGTGCGACCTGGCCCGCTGCGGGTGGCGAGGCCTGGACCACGACGTGGTCGCCGGGGCGGCGCCGGTCGTCTCGGGCCTGCTCGCGGACCCGGGCCGGCGCCGCCTGGCGACGCTCCTGGACGGCTTCGCGGCCGAACTGGCCGCGTCCTGCCCGGGCGCGGCCCTGGACCGCATCCCGGCCCGGCGCTGGGCGGACCTGTGGTCGCGGGCGCTGCTGCTGACGCTGCCCGGGGCGGCGGCCGGGCCGGCGGCCGGCCCGGCGACCGGCCGCCTGCTGCCGCTCGGCGTTGACCTGCACGAGCACGCGACCGCGGTCCAGGCCCAGGTCCACGCGGTATTCGAGCCTGCCGACGGGACCGGGGCGCGGCTGGTCCGGGCCAGCGTCTCGGCGCCGAAGCCGGACACCGTCGTCGAAGCCGGCGTCTGGCCGCTGCTGCGCCCGCACCTGTCGCTCCTGGCCGCCGTCAGCGCGGGCCGCTCGATGGACCTCGCGGACATGCCGGTGACCGCCGAGGGCGACCTGATCTGGAGCGACGCGCACGCGCGGCCGGGCGTACCGGCCGATCCGTTCGTCACCGCCCGGGTCGCCCTGCCCGCGGCGAGCGAGGCGGCGACCGCGCCGCTGGACCGGCACCCGGCGCGCATCGCCGTCCCCGTCTTCCTGGAGGGCTACCGCTCGGGCCAGGACGGCGACGGGCTGGCGTTCGCCGTGGCCGGGCATCGGCTGGCCGTCGACACGGACCGCATCCCGGCCGCCGGACCGCTGACCCCCGAGGCCGTCGCCGCGTCCGGTGCCTGCATCGGGCTGCTCCGCTGGGACGCCGGGTCGTTCAGCGTCCAGCCGCTGGCGGTGGAGCTGACCAGGGGGAAGACGGCGGTCCAGGCGGGCGAGTGGGCCGGGGGCGCGACCGGCAAGAACGGGATCAAGGCCGAGAAGGCCGCCACCGACGCCGTGTCGGTGCTGCGGGAACGCGCGGGAAGGCTGCTGCGGAAATGACCGAGCCGGACCTCCACGAGAACCGCCGTCAGGTGCTGTACTGGCGGCTGCTGGCCCGCCTGTTCGATCCGGAGGAGCAGGCGACGCTGGAAGCGGCGAGCCTGGCCGTCGTGGCCGACATCGGCCTGCCGGCCGCGCTGCTCGACCCGCACGCCTCGGTCGACTCGGTCGTCCAGCGCCACCCCGAGCTGGCCGCCGAGTTCGACGGCCTGATGGCGCCCGGGCCGGACGACGGAGGCGCCCGCGACCGGGCGGCCGAGGTACGGCGCGCGGCGCTGGCGTCCAAGGTGCTGCTCAACGTGTTCGGCACCGGCACCGGCCCGGTCACGGCCGGGCAGCTGGCGCGCTGGCAGTCCGACGCGGGCTGGCTGGAGCGGGCCCTGGGCGGCCAGCCCGGTGAGCTGGGCGGCCAGCCCGGTGAGCTGCGCGGCCGCGGCCGCGGACCGGAGCTCGCCGCCATCGAAGCCGACCTGGTCCAGCGGATGCACCTGCGCGAGGTGCTGGCCGACCCCGGGCTCGCGGCGCAGCTGACCCCGAGCATGTCGCTGATCGAGCAGCTGCTGCGGGACAAGGGCAACCTGTCGGGCGTGGCCCTGGCGAACGCCAAGTCCCTGATCCGCCGGTTCGTCGACGAGGTGGCCGAGGTGCTGCGCACCGAGGTGGAAAAGGTGACCGTCGGCGAGCTGGACCGTTCGGTCCCGCCCAAGCGGGTGTTCCGCAACCTGGACCTCGACCGCACGATCTGGAAGAACCTCACCAACTGGAGCCCGGCGGAGGAGCGGCTGTACGTCGACCGCCTCTACTACCGGCACACTGCCCGCAAGACGCTGCCGCAGCGACTGATCGTGGTGGTGGACCAGTCCGGCTCGATGACCGACTCCATGGTCAACTGCACCATCTTGGCGTCGATCTTCGCCGGGCTGCCGAAGGTGGACGTCCACCTGATCGCGTACGACACGCAGGCGCTCGACCTCACCCCCTGGGTGCACGACCCCTTCGAGGCCCTGCTGCGCACTCACCTGGGCGGCGGCAACGACGGCATGGTCGCCATGGCCCTGGCCCAGCCGAAGATCGCCGAGCCCCGCAACACCGTGGTGGTGTGGATCTCGGACTTCTACGAAACGCGGATCGAGCAGCTCTTCGAGGCCATGGCCGCGATCAGTCGGTCCGGGGCCAGGTTCATCCCGGTCGGCTCGGTGACCAGTTCCGGGAGCGGCATCGTCAACCCGTGGTTCCGGGAGCGCTTCAAGGACCTCGGCACGCCGGTGATCTCCGGCCACATCCGCAAGCTCGTCCATGAACTCAAGACGTTCCTCACCTAGGAAGGCCCCGACGTGTCTGATTTGCTGCGTGCCCCGGCCGAGATCAAGTACGCCGGGGAACTGGACTGGCTGGAGTCCGTCGACGACAGCCCCAAGCCGTTTTCCTGGCGCCTGTCCCCGAAGATGGTCCGGCTGTTCATCCTGGGTTCCGAGCGGTCTGACGGGCTGGACCGGGAGATCACGCAGAAGTGGTTCGGTGACCGCAGTTTCGTCGAGCGGTCCATTGTCACGCTGGCGTCCGACCGCGGCCTGCTGCTGATCGGCGATCCCGGCACCGGCAAGAGCTGGCTGGCCGAGCTGCTGGCCGCCGCCATCAGCCGCGACTCCACGCTAGTGGTGCAGGGCACGGCGGGCACCACCGAGGATCACATCAAGTACTCCTGGAACGTGTCCATGGTCATCGCCAAGGGCCAGTCGCGGGAGTCGATGATCCCCTCGCCGATCATGACCGCGATGGAGACCGGCGCGATCGGCCGGTTCGAGGAGCTCACCCGGTCCACCAGCGACGTCCAGGACGCGCTGATCTCGATCCTGTCCGAGAAGTACGTCTCGGTGCCCGAGCTGGACAGCGACGGCATCGTCTTCGCCAAGCCCGGCTTCTCCATCATCGCCACCGCCAACAGCCGCGACCGGGGCGTCAACGACCTGTCCTCCGCGCTCAAGCGCCGGTTCAACTTCGTGCGCATTCCGGTGGTGACGAACAAGAAGAGCGAGGCGGAGATCGTCCGCTTCCGCACCGAGGAACTGCTGCGCCGCCACCAGATCGAGCTGGACGTGCCGCCGACGCTGCTCGACGTGCTGCTGCAGAGCTTCGCCGACCTGCGCGCGTCGGCCGCGGCGGCCGGCAGCGACGACGAGAAGCTGGAGTCGGCGCTGTCCACCGCCGAGCAGATCGGCGTGCTCGAGGACGCGATCCTGCACAGCAACTTCTTCGGCGCGCGCACGCTGACGGCCGGCACGCTGGCCTCCTCGCTGGTCGGGTCGCTGGCCCGGCGCGCGCCCGAGGACCTGGCCATCCTCAACAAGTACCTGCACGGCGTCGTCGAGCCGCGCAGCAAGAAAGAGGGCGGGTCGTGGCCGGAGTTCCTGGCGGGCGGCCGCGACGCGATCGCCACCTTGTCGTGATCTTCGAGGCGCTGCGGGCGCAGCTGCAGGAGGCCGCGGCGACGTTCGCCGACGGCCCGGGGGCCCGGGAGGGCATCCTGCTGGGCATCGTCGACGACGTCGACCGGGCCGTGCGCGAGCCGCTGGAGATCTTCCCCGTCTGCCACCACTCCCCCGCGTCGGCGATCGCGATGGCCCGCCGCCTGCGGGCCAGGCAGCCGAAGGTCGTCTACCTGGAGCTGTGCGAGGACATGGCGCCGCTGCTGACCGAACTGCGCAACTGCACGCTGCCGGTCGCGGTCCAGGCGTTCGCGACCGAGGTCGACGGGTTCCCGGCCGAGTGGTCCCCGCTGTCGGTGGTCGCGCCGATCACCGAGGCCTCGGCCGAGTACCAGGCGATCGCCTACGCGCTGGACACGCCGGGAGCCGAGCTGGTCCTGGTCGACCGGTCCTCGGACCATGTCTTCCAGTGGGACGCGCGGGGGCTGCCGGTCCCGGCCTCGGCTGGGGCCCCGGACGCGCCGCCGGCTGAGGAGGAGACCGCGCTGCACGGCGACGCGGTCGGCGTGGAGATCGGCGACCTGCGGCCGCGCTTCGCCGAACTGGAGGAGCACCTGCTGCGCCACGGCCGGGTGCGGCACTGGTCGGAATGGTGGCACCAGTACGTCGAACTGCCGCTCGGCGACAGCGACCACGACACCTACCGCCAGGTCATGTTCGGTATCGGCAGCCTGTTCCGGCGGCTGGCCCCCGGCGACCCGCACCAGGTGCGGGTGGACGAGGACCGGGAACGCTACATGTGGACGCGGATACGCGAGCACCTGGCGACGACCGGCACCGATCCCGCTCAGTGCCTTTACGTCTGCGGCGCCTTCCATGCGGCCAGCCGGGTCGCCGAGTTCGGCGTCGGCGGTACTGGTTTTTTCGACATCAGCCCGCGCACGGCGACGACGTGGCAGCACGGCCTGATCCCGTCGAGCCACGCGGCCATCGAAGCGCAGTTCGGCCTGGCCGGGGGCTCGGTGTCGATCGCGGCGACGGTCTGGACGAAGAACGTCAAGCGCACGGGGGCGGAACCGTACCGGCTGGCCGGGCAGGCGGGCCGTCCGGCCAGGAAAACCAAGACGATGGCGCCGAACGAGTCCGCGGTCCCCGCCTCGGACAAGCTCACCGGCTTCCTGCGCCGGCCGCCCGTCCTGGATCCCCTGGACGAGGCCGAGTTGCTCGGCTGGTCGGTGGAGATCGTGCGCGCCGCGCGCCGCAACGGCTACCTCGCCTCCACCGCCGACGCCATCGCGGTGTTCGAGACGTCGATCCTGCTGGCCGGGCTGCGCGACCGGGCCAACCCCACCCCGTACGACTTCGGTGACGCGGCGGTTACCTGCATCGAGAAGGACGTCGTGCCGGGCCGGCGCGACGTGCAGCGCCTGGTCGAGATCATGATGGGCGGGGACCGGATCGGCCGGGTCGGCTATGACGCGCTGCCGCCCCTGGTGCGTGACGTCCATGACCGGCTCGAGCCGCTGGGTTTGCGGCTGGAGCGGCGCGGCGTCCAGCGGGCCCTGCTGAACATCGCCGCCCAGCCGGAACTGGCGCGGTGCTCCGACGTGCTGTGGATGCTGCGGTACCTGCTGCCGCCGGGCGCGGCGCGGCCGATCATGGGTGAGCGGCGGCTCGGCGAGCGGCCGATCCAGGAGTCGTGGGACCTGGCGCTGGGCACCCACCAGCGGGCCCTCATCGAACTCGGCTACGAGGGCATCAGCATCGAGCAGGTTCTCGAGCAGCGCCTGCGCCGGGCAGCGTACGGGCCGCGCGCCACCACGGCGATCGTCCTGGAGGCGGTCGAGAACGCGACGCTGTACCTGCGCAACCGCCGCCTGGCCGACGAACTGGGCAGCCGCGCCCTGGAAGTCCTGTCCGCCGAACGCAGCGTCGACGGCGCACCGGAGGTGCTGCGCCGGGCGCGACGGCTGCTGGCGTACTACCGCACCAGCGAGCCGGTGCTGCCGTCCTGGATCGAGTCCTTCGTCAAGGCCGGCTACGCGCACTACTGCACCCTGCTGCCGACCGCCTTCACCGCCGACGACGCCACCGTCCGCCAGGTGGCGGCGATGCTGGGCTTCTTGTTCAGCATGGAACCCCTGGCGCTGTCGCTGGGCTGCGACCGGACCCAGCTGGAACTGGCGGTCGCCCAGTCGCACCCGGAGGAACCGGCGAAGACGGCGCTGCTGTGGGCGGCCCGGACGCAGCTGGGCCAGCTCTCCCGCGAAGACCTGCGGGCGCGGTGCGACGAACTGCTCGGCAACCCTCTGGTGGTGCCCGCCTATCCGCGCTATCTCAGCGGTTTCGTCCATGCCCTGGAGCCCGTCCCCGGCCTGGCGGGCTTCGTCGTGGAGATGGTGTCGAACGCGTTCGGGCGGCTGCCGGACCCGGTGCTGCTGCCCTGGCTGCCCGCCCTGATCGGCACCTTGCGATCGGCCTCCGAACTGACCCCGCTGCTGATCCGCGAGGCCGGGCGGATCTTCCCCGGCCGACTCGAGGCCCTGGACGCCTGGGTCCCGCCGTGGCGGGTCCAGCCGGAGCCGGACGCCGTGCCTGCGAGGCCGGGCCCGGACGCCGGCCAGGGCCTCGCGCTGCTCGCCGCCTACCCCGCGACGGGTAATGCGCTGGAGGTACTGCTCAGGCCTACGAATTTCTCATGACCATCCGAGGTCGGGTAAGTAGCTTCCCGGCCAGGATGCCCCCGAAGGACGCCGGCCCGCCGCCGCAGGGCCAGCGCCCGCCGGGACACCACATGACGGATCGCTTACCGCTAGCAGACTCGCGTCACGTTCATAGTCGGGCTATCCCCGTGCCAGGTCAGCTTGTCACCCTGACTGTCTATCACCACGAAGATTCCTACTGTGCGATAAGGCACGAGGACGGCCGTCGAAACGCAATCGTTCTGAATGACAGAAGCGTCGGTGGTGCCCGCGCAGCCATGTTTTGTCGGGCCATCACCATCATTGCCCCAGACACCTGTATGGATATCTTCTATCTGTAGATCCGCCGTCTGCGCACAGCTCGCTGCCGCGAAGGGAGCGCAGGTCTCCACCCAGGCGCGGCCCCGTATGAAACCTGGGAAAGCTTTCGATTTTGCAATTGAGGTAGCTGAGGAGCAGCCCTCCGCAACCGCGGTTCCGTTAACGTAAACAGTGAATTTATGAACCACGGCAGGATTGTCCGCGACCGGCTTCAGGGCCGACGCCGACGTGGACGCCGTGCGGTGACTCGCCGTTACCGCGGTGGCCGGCAGCGCGAAGGATGTCGCCAGGAGCGCGACCGCGGCGGCCGCCGTGACCCGGATCCCGAATGAGAGCATGTTAGGTCCTTTCCCGTGCGTTCTGATATGTTTTTCGAACCGATATTTGCCTTGGGGCTGCTTCGGCTGTGAAGGGAAACCGCTAGCCACCGCGCCGGGGTATTCTCCTTTCCCGGAACTTTTACCTGGCGCTTATGCAGGCCTTTTGAGGATGGCATCGGGGTTACTGGGGATCCATGCGGTTTGACCGGCGGTTTGACCCGCAGTTTGACCGCCGGGTCCGGGCCGGCCGGCGACGTCGGCGGACACGGCCACCTGCGGGCCGCCGGGGCCAGAGCAGCTAGCGGTCGCCGGGTCAGGACGCCGGCCGGAGCCTCGCGCTGCTCGCCGCCTGCCCCCGACGGGTGATGCGCTGGAGGTACCGCTAAGACATACGAATTCGATAGGCCGGTAACAGGCTGCTAAGAAGCGCGATGGCGATATTGGCTGCATGACAGCTACTCTCACCCTCCCCGCGCCCCCGGGAGGAAGTACTCCGGGCGGCCATGCCGGAGGTCCGCCTTGCTTACCCAGCGGATGTCCGGGAGGACCCTGGGCAGGCGCTGCGTACCGCCTGGCTGCGGTCCGACGCGCTCGTGCTCGCGTATATGGACCTCGACCGGTCGACCGACCTGACCGCGCTGCTGCCGCTGGTCGCGCCGCTGCTATCCGGCCACTCCGACCTGGCCATCGGGACCCGGCTGGCCCGGACCGCCCGGGTCGTGCGCGAACCCGGGCGCGACTTCATTTCACGTGGCTACCACGTCCTGCACTGGATGCTGCGGGCGCGATTCTCCACGCGCAGTGCGGGTTCGAGGCCATCCGCGGCGAGGTCGCCCGGCAGTTGCTGCCGCTGGTGCAGGACACCGGCCCGTTCCTCGACACCGAGCTGCTCGTCCTGGCCGAGCGGGCCGGATTGCGGATCGCCGAGATGCCGGTCGACTGGGCCGGCAGCCGGATCGGTACCGCCGCCACGGCCGTGGCCGACCTGCGCAGCGCCGCCCGGGCGCTGACCGCCGGACGGCGGCCGGTCGCGGCCCTGCGCGCGCAGTTCGGCCGCGCGCCGCTTGCCTCGCACCCGGTCTCGTACGGCGTGGCCTCCCAGGTCATCACCTGGTGGAGGCGCACTATACGAAGGTCACCATCGGCGGCCAGACGGTCTATGACCTCAGCCAGCCGGTGAGCTAGCCCGGCCCGCACTCGCCGGTTACGCGCTCCGGTTACGCGCGGCGGTTACGCGCGGCGGTTACGCGGAGCGGACCATGAAGGCCGGTCAGCGGCCCAGCCTGTGAGCTGGTCGCTGGCCGGCCTGGCTTTTAGCACTGGCAGGGCTGGCCGGCCTGGCTTTAGGGCTAGCCGACCTGGATTTAGGGCTTGACGGCTACGCCTAGCGCCTGACGGCCACGCCGCCCCATATGGCCGAGGTGCCCTCGCTCGGCGGCCCGGAGGCTGGCCGCCACTCCTCGACCCGGGGACCACGCCGGGGTCCAGCAGATCCAGCCCGTCGAAGAACCGGGTGACCTGGGTGTGGCTGCGAGGGGGTGAACTGCTGACGACTGGACCGGTAATACGCCGGGCGACCTCGGCCATCTGCTCCGCGTCGATGTCCGCGGCGCCATGGGACAGGACCAGGTAGCTTCCCGCTGGCACCGCGCTGATCAGCCGGGCCACGATCCCGTAGGGGTCGTCGCGATCTCCGATGGCGTGCATGATCGCGATCAGCATGACCGCTACCGGCTGGGAGAAGTCCAGGATCCGCGATGCCTGGTCCAGGGTCGGCTGCGTATCGCGCAGGTCGGCGTCCAGGTAGTCGATGAGGCCGTCGTCATGGCTGGCCATCAGGGCCCGGGCGTGGGCCAGCACGATCGGGTCGTAGTCCACATAGACGCCCCGGGGCAGCCGGGCGCGGCCGACTGGGCGACCTCGTGGGTGTTGTTCGCGGTCGGGGTGCCGGTGCCGATGTCCAGGACTGCCGGATTCCCGCCTGGCCGACCAGGTGCCCCACTGCGCGGGCGAGGAACGCCCGGTTGGCCCTGCCCCCCGTGGCCACGCCCGGATAGGCGGCGACGGCCTCCTCGGCGGCCTTGCGGTCGGCGGCGTAGTTGTCCTTGCCGCCCAGCCAGTAGTTATAGATCTAGCCTGGTGAGCAACGCTGGTGTCAAAGGTGGGGTGATCGTCTCCGGAGCCCGGAGTGCCGCTCGGTCCGCCCTCGCGCCTTCCGCTGCCGGAAATCACGCGGCCCAAGGTAGCCCGCAGCAACGGGACACCCTATGGACCTGCCGGGGGCTGCTTGAGCCGCGACGATCTTGCACGGCCGCGGCTCTTCTACGGTGAGCGTCCGGGGTAAGGGCCGGCGTGAGCGCCCGGCTCGCGGGGCGTGTGGTGCCCGTGATGCGTCTGGTGTCAGCCTGCCGTGTCCCGGCGAGCTCAGCTGGGGGCGTTAACGACATCGGTGGAGCATCAATGCTGCTA
>JAICWX010000642.1 GCA_025934635.1 Streptosporangiaceae bacterium
CGCGGGTTACGGTGGTTGTGGCACCAGGATCCGAACGCAGAGCCGTTTCCGGCCTTGAGCCGGAAGGGAGACATGCCCCGTTCGTTCCTGGTGCCTCTCGGCGCCCGGATGCCTGATTCCTCGGTGCCACCGAGCGAGTGGGCAGCACCGGGGACAGCTCAAAGCCGAACCGGACCCCGACGCGCCACCGCTGACCGAATGATCGAGCTGATGCACACCGTCTGGCTGGCCAAGAAGATCATCGAACTGGTCTGTTCAGGCACACTGGCGCAGACCGCGCAGGACTACACCTTGGAACTCAACCGGGCCAGCCGCGAACTCAGCCCCAAAGGTACCGGCCGACGGTCACCTTCCTTTTCAGACCGCGAGCGCCAGCTCCGCGCCGAGTTCCTGGAAGCACCCAGGCGCGAGATGGGCTACGCGGGCGACCGCTCCTGCGACGCCCATACCAAGGCCGACCAGTCTAAAGCGAGCACACCGGCAAGCATCCACCCTTGAGCCAGCCTGGTGACTGCGCTGTTACCGCGCATCGTCAATAAGGAACTCGGCACCCAGAGCGCATTGGCTATTGGGTGCAGCCAGCCCTCGGACACATGGGGGTTGGAGTCCCTGGGGACACGACAGGGCTCCGGCGTGTTCCGGAGTTATCCCGGTTTGCGCGGTATGTGACTGACGGGCCGGAATCGCGCTGTTGATGGAGGCGGGCATGCCGCCCGATCATGTAGGTCTCTGAGGTCTACATAGACGAGGTATGGCATGCCCGCACTGGCATTGTCGCGCGTGGGCGCGCGCGTAGTCGAATCCGGTCCGGACGGCGATGACCTGGTCCCGTCTGCATGGCAGCGGCTGGAGGAACTGCCGGACCCGCGCTCGCCGCGGGGGCGGATCTATCCGCTGGCCTGCCTGGTCGCGATCGCGGTCTGCGCGTTTACCGCGGCCGGGAACGACCGGCTCACCGCGGCCGGGCAGTGGATCAGGCGTGCCAGCCAGGACGACCTGGCCCGGCTGCGCGCCCCGTGGGACCCGATGGCAGGCCGGTACCGGGCGCCGGATGAGAAGACGATCCGGGTCGTGCTGGACCGCCTCGACCCGCGGGCCCTGGCCCGCGCCCTGCTCGGCGGCCGGCCGGGCAGCCGCCGCAGCGCGTCCCCGGCCAGTGTCCGCAGGTACCGGGCCCGGCGCGCCGCGCAGGAGGCGAAGGCGCTGGCCCGCGGCCGGTTAAGGGCCGTTGCCGTGGACGGCAAGACCTCCCGCGGGGCCCGCCGCGCCGACGGCACCCGGGTCCATCTCCTCGGCGTCGCCGAGCACGGCGGGCACCTCCTGGATCACCTCGAGGTCGGCATCAAGCACAACGAGACCAGCCACTTCACCGAGCTGCTGGAGCCCCTGGACCTGGACGGCGCCGTGGTGACCGCCGACGCCCTCCATACAGTCCGGGCGAACCTGGACTGGCTGGTCACGGATAAGAAAGCGCACTACGTCGCCGTGGTGAAGCAGAACCAGCCGCTGCTGCACGCCCGGGTCAGGGCGCTGCCCTGGCGGCAGGTACCGGCCGGCAGCATCACCCGCAGCACCGGGCACGGCCGCGCCGAGACCCGCACCGTCAAAGCCGCCCACGTCAGCCGCCTGGACTTCCCGCACGCCGTCCAGGCCATCAAGATCACCCGGTGGCGCAAAGACACCAGCACCGGCAGGGCCACCCGCCAGGCCGTCTACGCCGTCACCACCCTGGCCAGCGCCGATGCCACCGCCGGCGACCTGGCCCGCCTCGTCCGCGAGCACTGGTCCATCGAGGCGCACCATCACGTCCGCGACGTCAGCTTCGGCGAAGACACCTCCGCCAGCCGCACCGGCAACGGACCGGCCAACCTGGCCACCATCCGCGCCGCCGTCACCACAGCCCTCAAGGACGCCGGCTACCTGCACGTTCCCGAAGGCCGCCGCGACCACACCACCCCAGCCGAGACCCTCCGCCTCCACGCCCTGGATTAAGGACAGATATGGACATTCACGGAACACGCCGGAGCCCTGGGGGACACGAGCCGGGATCCCGATGGGCGCCTGCGAGCGAGCAGCGCCTCTGCGTGAGCGCTTCTTGATCCCCGCCAGGCACTGCGGTCACGGTCAACGGGTCGAGATCGGTCGTCACG
>JAICWX010000591.1 GCA_025934635.1 Streptosporangiaceae bacterium
CAGGCACAGGCGGGCCAGGCACAGGCGGGGCAGGCCGCGGCGGCCCGCTCGGCCGAACTGGCCCGGGTCGCGGCCGGCATCCCGCGCCAGCCGGACGGGCTCGGGCAATCCTCCTGGCGGCCCGCCATGGCGGCCGCCCACGCCGGGCTGCCCTTCGCTTCCGCGCGTCCGCGGGAACAGCCGCGGGCCGCAGACGGCAGGCGCAACTGCGGCTCCCTCGAGGCCATCTTGTGGCGGCAGTGGGATCCGGCTTCGCCGCCGCCCCGTGAGGTGGTGGCGGCCGTCGACCGGCTGGCCGAGCTTCCGATGCGGATCAAGGAAAAACTCGCCGCGGGCCTCGACGCCATCTTCGTCGGCCCGGGCGGCGTGCCGGAACTCGACAACATGACCAGCCTGCGCGGCGTGCCGCTGCCGGCCGGGCGGGCCACCTGGGATGCCTGCGCGGGCGCCTACGGCGAACGCAAGATCGTGGTCGGCTCGCGGCCGTCCCCGACGCCGGACGTGATGTGCCACGAGGTCGGGCACGCACTCGATGATCTCGACAGCCCGCCCGGCAAATGGCAATCTGACTCAGCGGAGTTCCGCATACTCTACGAACAGTGCCAGCCGAATTTCGCCAGTGATTTTCACCGTCAGCCCGGTGGCCTCGGACGCAAGGAGTTCTTCGCGGACGCGTTCTCCGCGATCGCGTCCCGGCAGCGGCCGGCGCTGGTGGACATGCTGAGCGGTGACACGCGGACGGCACTGCAAGTCATGCTGTATTTCAACCGGCGATATGGCATCTAGGGTGATCAGCGATGTTTGTCATTCGACTGCCTAACGGCAACCTGATGGTCCCGCAGACCGCGACCGGCAACGACGGGCGCGTCCTGGGTGACGTGTACGTGGAAATCGGTCCCCAGGACGCCGATTACTCCCGGCTGGCCGAGCAGGCGCTGACGCCCGAGGAGGCCGAGCAGCGCCGTGACCGGTGGCGGCAGGACGACGAGGCCCTGCGTCAGGAGTTCCTCGAGTTCGCCCGGATGAACGGCGAGCACACCTGGCAGGACACCGTGGACAGCGAGGAATAGGCCAGTCTTAGGGCGCGAGCCGGCCAGGGACCGGCGTAACCGGCCTAGCTGAGTGAACCTCGGCCTCGCCGTGACCTCTACGGCGCCCGAGAAGAGTGCCCCCGAGAAACAGCCCCGAACCCCCGGACCGTACCTAGTCCCCGCATGTCCGACGAGACCGCAGGTAGCCCGTCTCGTCGCCGTCGCGTGGTCAGGCCGTCAGATGACCCGATGGCGCGGGTTCGCTGTCGCCGCGCAGCAGGGCGCGTACCTCGGACTCACGGAACCTGCGGTGACCGCCAGGGGTCCGGATGCTCGTGATGCGCCCTGAGGCCGCCCAGCGGGTGACGGTCTTCGGATCCACCCGGAACAGTGCGGCCACCTCTCCAGGCGTGAGCAGTCGCTCGTTGTTGCCGTCCACGTTCAGTCTCCTCCGACTATCTCCCTCGAGCCTGTGGCAGTCTCCTCCGACTGTCTTTCTCGAGCCTCCGTCAGATGTCCCTCTAGTTTGGCGCTGAACGAGTACTTTCTACCTAGATTTCTGGAAATTTGGCCGGCGTTTCGCGCGTGAACGTCGGTGAAAGGTAGCAGCTCAATTACTTTAGGTAATAAGCGTCCCGGTTCGCAGGCGTTTCTCCCCGAACTGCAGCCGCATCTGATTCTCCGATGGCGGGACCGGCGACGATAACCGGCACAACGGCGAGAGGTGACGTGATGAGCGGGACGACTGGGGTGGCCGGGGGCGCCGGGGTAGCCGGATCCGGGCTGGTCGCCGCCGACCGGATCCGGGCGGCGGCCCGGCGGCTCGACGGGGTGGCGGTCCGCACGCCGCTGATCCCGCTGCCCCAGCTCGGACAGCCTCAGCCTGGGCAGCCTCAGCCCGGGCAGGCCCAGCTCGGGCAGCCACTGCTGATCAAGCCCGAATCGCTGCAGCCCACTGGGTCCTTCAAGCTGCGCGGGGCGTATGCGGCGATCACGGCGCAGGAGCAGGCCGCCCGGCGGCACGGGGTGGTCGCCCACTCCAGCGGTAATCACGGCCACGCGGTGGCGTATGCCGCGGCCCTGCTCGGGGTGCGGGCGGTGGTGGTGGTGCCGCGGACCGCCCCGAAGGTCAAGACCGACGCGATCGAGTACTACGGCGCGGAACTCGTCCGGGTCGAGCCGACCCTGGCGGCGCGGACGGCCGCCACCTCCGAACTCGTCGCGCGGCACGGGTACGTGCTGATCCCGCCGTTCGACGACCTGGAGGTCATCGCGGGCCAGGGCACCGTGGGCCTGGAGATCGCGGCCGACTGCCCGCCGGTCGGACTGGTCCTGGTGCCGGTCAGCGGCGGTGGCCTGATCTCGGGGATCGCGGCGGCCGTCCGGGCCTGCTGCCCGGACGCGGCCGTGGTGGGGGTCGAGCCGGAACTCGCGGCGGACGCCCGCGACTCCCTGCGCCGCGGCGAGCGGGTTGCCTGGCCCTCGGCCGACGTCCAGCGGACGATGGCGGACGCGCTCCGGGTGGAGCAGATCGGCGCGCTGCCGTTCGCGCACATGCGCGCGCTGGTGGCCGGCATCGTCACGGTGACCGAAGCCGAGCTGCTCACCGCCGTCCGGCTGCTGGCGCGGCAGGCCCGGCTGGTGGCCGAGCCCGGCGGCGCCGCCGCCGTCGCGGCCTGGCTGTACCACCGGGACGAGCTGCCCGCGGCCGCGAGCGAGGCGGTCGCCGGGACCCGGCCGGCGGTCGCCGTGCTGTCCGGCGGCAACATCGACCCGGACCTGCTGGTGACGGCGCTCGCGGCTGCCGACCAGGCCGGATGACGATGCCCGCGCCCGCGACGCAGGCGGGGTGGCTATGCTGGGACCGTCATGCGCGCCACTCTCGCTTACACCTCCGCCCGGGTCATGCTGCTCGTCGTCTCGGTATTCCTGCTGTACCTGGCCGGCGCCCGCGGCATCTTGCTGCTCGCGCTCGCGTTCGCGATCAGCGGGGTCGCCAGCTTCGTCCTGCTCTCCCGGCAGCGGGACGTCATGTCCGGTGCGCTCATGGCGCGGCTGAAGAACCGGCGTCCGCGGACCGGGGGATTCCGCTCCCGGCTCGAGGAAGGCGCCCGCGTCGAGGACGCGGACTAAGCCGAGATCGCGGACTAAGCCGAAGGCCAGGACTAAGCCG
>JAICWX010000256.1 GCA_025934635.1 Streptosporangiaceae bacterium
AGCATGGCCAGCGCCCGCGGGTCCAGGGCCGGAAGGCGATTTCGCAGCTCGGCAGGCGCCCGCTCGCCGGTGAAGCCGAGCAAGAGGGCGATCTCCATGTTGGCAGCCTCGCCGGAGGCGGACAGTTCCATCGGAGTGGCGTCTTCGTGCCCGTCGATGAACAGCAGCCCGGCCTGGCCGAGGACGTCTCTGAGGGCGGGCACCACGCCGAGCAGCACCGAGCAGTCCGCCCCGTAGACCAGCGGGAAGTGCCGGGCCTCCAGAGAGGCCCGGGCACGCTGGTGCACGGCTGTGATCATTTCCAGCAGGGCCCGCTCGTTGAGCAACCCGCAGCTACCTCGGGCCAGGGAAGGGTTCGCGACCGTAACGTCAGCACTGATCTTCGCCCTCGGCTCCAGGGCAGCTGCTAGCCCCGCTTCACGGAGCACCTCCGGTGCACGGGCCTGACCTCCCGCACGGCCCATGCCGTCGAAGCACACGCCGATGAGATCGACTGGTACCCGATCGTCATAGCGCATGGTGAACCTCGCTCACGTGAGTTGCGCCGCCCGGCTCCAGGGCTGACAACCGTAACGCTTCGAGCGGCCACGCGAAAGCTCCGGCCAGTTGCTCAGGAGGATGCGGGCGATCGATGAGCGACCTGTCCGCCTGCAGGTCAACAGGCATGCGGAGCTGTACGGCACAGAAAAGACCACATCCCCACGAGGGGAGGTGGCCTGTGATCTGGGTCGGGGTGGGGAGATTTGAACTCCCGGCCTCTTCGTCCCGAACGAAGCGCGCTGCCAAGCTGCGCTACACCCCGGCCCGTGCGGACCTCATCGGTTCCGCACGAGACTTGGTTAGTCTAGCGGACAGCCGGGCCTGCTCGTGCACGCCTGCACAAGTCACGGGAACCTAGCCGGGGTCGCGCGATACCAGGGTGAGCAGGCTGGCTTCCGGGCGGCAGGCGAACCGGGCCGGCGCCCACGGCGACGTACCCAGGCCAGCCGAGATGTGCAGCCAGGCCTGCCCGTCGACGGGGTGCCGGTGCAGCCCGCTGACCCGCTCCCGTTCGATCCCGCAGTTGGTCACCAGGGCGCCGTAGAAGGGCAGCCGCAGCTGGCCGCCGTGGGTGTGCCCGGCGAGCAGGAGCTCGTAGCCATCGGCCTCGAACCGGTCGAGCAGCCTCGGCTCGGGGGAGTGCATGACCCCGATGCGCAGGTCGGCGGCCCGGTCGGCCTTACCGGCGACCTGATCGTAGCGGTCGAGCTTGACATGCGAGTCGTGCACTCCGGCCAGGGCGATGTCGCGGCCACCCACGGTCAGCCGGCCGCGGTGGTTGTTGAGATCCAGCCAGCCCGCGGCGGTCAGGTCATCGCGGAGCTTCTCCCAGGGCAGGTCGGGCTCCTTCCGGGTGCGCCAGCGGGAGCTGGCCCCGGTGAGGTACCGCGCCGGGTTGTGCGGCTCGGGGGCGTACATGTCGTTGGAGCCGAGGACGAACGCGCCGGGCCGGTCGAGCAGCGGGCCGAGGGCGTCGAGCAGCGGCTGGACCGACTGCGGGTGCGAGATGGAATCCCCGGTGTTGATGACCAGGTCGGGGTTCAGGTCGTCAAGAGCCCGGATCCAGGACATGAGCCGCTTGCGGCCCGGGGTGAGATGCGTGTCGGAGATGTGCAGGACCCGCAGCGGTGCGGCGCCCGGCGGCAGCACCGGCACCTCGTAGCGGCGCAGGGCAAACCAGTTCCGCTCGATGACCGTCACGTAGCCGACCGTAGCGGCGCCGAGGGCGGCAGTGACCGGGATCAGGGTTCGCAATCTCACGGTCCCATGGTGCCATGACGGCCGGCATGCCGCTGACCGCCCGGCGCGGCGGGCCAGTTCCTAGGATGGGCCAATGGCTGAACTCAAGGACCGGCTGCGCGCAGACCTGAACACCGCCATGCGGGCGCGTGATCAGGTGCGGATGCGCACCCTGCGGATGGCACTGACCTCCATCACCACCGAGGAGGTGGCAGGAACCTCGGCCCGCGACCTCAGCGACGAGGAGATCGTGAAGGTGCTTACCCGGGAGGCCAAGAAGCGCCGGGAGGCGGCCGAGGCGTTCGGCGCGGCCGGGCGGGCCGAACAAGCCGCGGCCGAACGGGCCGAGGGAAACGTCCTCGCTGACTACCTTCCTGCCCAGCTCGGCGACGACGAACTCGCCGCCCTGGTCAGCGCGGCGATCGCCGAGACCGGCGCGAGCGGCATGAAGAGCATGGGGCAGGTCATGAAGGTGCTGACCCCGCAGGTGGCAGGCCAGGCCAACGGGGCCCGGGTCGCCGCCGAGGTCCGCCGCCAGCTGGGCTAGAAGCGGCCGCCGGAGATGCGGCGGTTCCGCTGGGTCTGGCCGCGCTCCCCGTACGGGTAGTCCGGCGCGCCCGGGTCGCTGGCCGCGTCGAGCAGCCGGGTCTCGTCCTCGGCCAGGCTCAGCTGGCCGGCCGCCAGGTTGTCCTCGAGCTGGGCCAGGGTGCGGGCGCCGAGGATGACCGACCGCACCGCCGGGCGGGCGAGCACCCAGGCGATCGCCACCTGCGACATCGAGGCCCCGCGGCCCTCCGCGACCTTGCGGACCGCGTCGAGAACCTGCCAGTTGCGCTCCAGGTGCCCGCGCTCGTTCCAGATCCGCATGCCCTGGTCCATCTCGTCGGACAGCCTGGTGCCCGCGCCCGGCGGCTCATCGCGCCGGTACTTGCCGGTCAGCCAGCCGCTCGCCAGCGGAGACCACGGCAGCAAGCCGAGCCCTTCGGCCGCGCAGACCGGGACGATCTCCCATTCGGCCGCGCGGGCCATCAGATTGTACTGCGGCTGCACGGTGACCGGGCGGATCAGCCCGTGCGCGTCCGCTAGGTCGACGTACTTCTGGAGCTGATAGCCGAGGAAGTTGGACAGGCCGGCGTACAGGATCTTTCCTGCCTGCGCGGCGTCGTCGAGGAACCGCAGCGTCTCCTCGACCGGCGTCAGCGGGTCCCAGCCGTGCAGCTGGTAGAGGTCGATCGTCTCGGTGCCGAGGCGCCGCAGTGACGCGTCCAGGGCGGCCGTCAGGTGGCGCCGGGACAGGCCGTGCCCGTTCGGGTCATCGGCGATGGGGAAGCGCGCCTTGGTCGCGATCACCGCCCGCTCGCGGGCATCCGCCCGGCTGGCCAGCCAGCGGCCGATGATCTGCTCGGAGCGGCCGTCCGCGTAGACGTCGGCGGTGTCGATCAGCGTCCCGCCCGCCGCGGTGAACCGGTCGAGCTGAGCGAACGCGTCGGCCTCGCTGGTCTCGTTGCCGAACGTCAGCGTGCCGAGCGCCAGCGCGGAGACCGCGCAGCCGCTGAGCCCGAGCAGGCGGTATTCCATCGCGCCGCTACCGCTGCGGCCCGTTGCCGCCGTTACCGCCCCCGCCGCCGTTACCGCCGTTGCCGCCGCCTCCGTTGCCGCCGCCTCCGCCGCCACCGTGGCCGTGGCCGTGGCCCTTCTTCTTCGGCTTCGGCTGGACCACGACCTGGCCGTTGCCTTCCTTGAAGAAGATGCTGTCCGGCGGGACCCCCACGAAGTAGGTGACCTTGCCGAGAGCGGCGTGGTCGAACGTCATGTGCCAGGTCGACCCGGGCGCGTTCGCGCCGAACATCTCGGGCGGGCACGTCACGCTGCTGCCCTCCAGCCGGTAACAGGCGCTGTAGCCGGTCATCGTCCGGCCGGTCGGGGAGATCGGGTTGAACACCGAGACGTAGCCGACCAGGCTGGGCGTGTAGCCGGCGAAGGCGGCGTACGGGGTGCCGGCGCCACCCTCCACGTTCGAGGTACCGGTCTTGCCCGCCGCCTCGCGCCCGGCCAGGCCGCCGATGTTGGATGCCGTGCCGCTGCCGGTCAGGACGCCCTGCAGGATGTAGCTGACGGCGTCGGCGACCTGCGCGGAGAAGGCCCGGTGGCAGCCGCCTGGCGGCAGCTTCATGTTCTTGCCGGTGTTGTCGGTGATCTTCAAGATGGCGGTCGGCGCGCAGTACATGCCGCGGGCCGCGACGGTGGCGTACGCGGCCGCCATCGACAGCGGCGAGACGTTGACCGAGCCCAGGGTGAACGAGGGGATGTTGTCCGCGGAGTCCTGGCCGCCGTCCTTGCTGAACAGGGACGTGCCGTCGGCCCGGGTCAGGCCCATGCTGGCCGCGGTCTTCACGACGCTGCACAGGCCGACCCGCTGCTCGAGCAGGGCGAAGAAGGTGTTAACGGACTGGACGGTGCCGGTGTAGAGGGACTGGTTGGAGTCAGATCCCGGGCCTTCCGCGTTCGTCACGTTGAACGCGCCCGCCTGGCCCTGGTAGTAGCCGGCCGGGCCACCCTGGCAGTTGGTGTAGCCGGTGACCGTGGTGCTGCCCGGCGCGGCGATGGTGAGGCCGAACGGCATCCCTTGCTTGAGCGCCGTGATCAAGGTGAACAGCTTGGACGAGGAACCGGTCTGGACCCCGGTACTGCCGCCGTACGCGGTGTTCACCGCGTAGTTGATCGTGGTCTGGCCCTTGCCGGTGCCGTAGGGCGCGTTCTCGGCAAGCGCCATGATCTGGCCGGTACCCGGCTGGACGACGGCCTCGGTATCCGCGTTCTTGGCGGGGTTGTACGTGTGGCTGCGGGCGGGGAGCACGTAGTTCACCGCGGTGTTAGCGGCACTCTGGTCCTGCGGGTTCAGCGTGGTGTAGATCTTCAGGCCGCCGGTGGACAGCAGCTTGGCCCGGTCCATCGGCGTCTTGCCGTAGGCCGGGTTGCGCAGGAAGGCCTCCTCCACGTACTGGCAGAAGAAGCCCGCCGTGCCCACCGAAGCCGACTGGCAGCCGCTCTCCGGGACGGAGAACTTCAGGCCGAGCGGCTTGGCCTCCTCGGCGGTGGCCTGCGCGGGGGTGAGCCCGTTGTTGGTCTGGGCCATCCGGGCCAGCACGGTGTTGCGCCGGGTCAGGGCCACCGCGGGATTCGTCTTGGGGTCGTAGCGGGACGGGTTTTCCACGATGCCGGCCAGCGTGGCGGCCTGGGTCACCGACAGCTTGGCCGCGCTGGTGCCGAAGTAGGTCTCGGCCGCGGCCTCGATCCCGTAGGCGTTGTTGTTGAAGAAGGCGTCGTTCAGGTAGCCGGCCACGATGTCCTGCTTGGACTGGGCGTGCTCGGCGGCCACCGCCATCCGCAGCTCGTTCAGCTTGCGGCTCAGGGTGTCTTCCTTCGCGGCGTTCAGTGCCTGGGTGTTCGCCGCCTTCTCGGCCGTCAGCAGGAGCACGTTCTTCACGTACTGCTGGGCGAGGGTGGAACCGCCCTGGACCGGCTTGTGCTGCAGGTCGTTCACCGCGGCCCGGACGGTGCCGCGCAGGTCGATCGCGCCGTGCTCCCAGAACCGGGAGTCCTCGATGGCGACCAGCGCGTTCACCATGTTCGGGGAGATCTGGTCGTACGCGACCGGCGCCCGGTCCCAGCCGCCGTACTTGAGCTCGCTCGCCCGGGTGGGGCTCGTGTAATACGGCACGTCGACGCTGTACACCCAGGCGAGCCGGTGACCGTTCCGGTCCAGGATCTCCGACCGCTGCGGGAGGCCGTTGGTGTTCAGGGACAAGGTGGTGAACTTGTCCGCCTGGTTCCTGACCAGGACCCCGGTGGCGGCCACGACCGGGATCACCATGGCCGCAGCGAGCACTCCCGCGATGGCCGAGAAGGCGATGAGGCGTCCGAGGACGCTCGTCCGGGTGAATATCGTCTCTCCGCGCTGCACGCGACTCAGGGTACGCCGCGTTGGGCACTAGGCAGAGCCTTCGGACCGGACATTTATAACCTTGGCTGACCGAGTCTCCTGAGGTTCACCTAACCACAGCTAAAACGGAATTATTACGTTATGTCACCTACGGACGACATTTCAGGCACAAATGTTACGGTGTGAACATGTATGAATCCATAGAGTGACTATTTTCGAGCATCGATATAGTCCGTGAGAACTATTTGGTAAATGGCCACGTCGGGGTCTTGGCACGGCGTCCGGACTTCCGTAAGTTGCTGGATCACGAACAGATAACCGTGGGCAGGGCGGCCGCACGCACTGACCCCGGGATCGCAACCCCATCGAGACGACCGTCGGGCGTTCGCGTACCGACGATCAAGAGGAGTGGGCACATGTGGATCACTGACTGGACCACACGCGCCGCATGCAAGGGAACCGACCCTGACGAACTGTTCGTCCAGGGAGCAGCGCAGAATCGCGCGAAGCTGATCTGCCGGGGATGCCCGGTGCGCACGGAGTGCCTTGCGGATGCGCTCGACAACGGAATCGAGTTCGGCGTCTGGGGAGGGATGACCGAGCGGGAGCGGCGTGCCCTGCTCCGTCGGCGCCCGGACGTGACCTCGTGGCGCGAGCTGCTTGAGCGCGCCCGCGACGAGTACGAGCGGCAGTCGATCGACGAGCTCGTCGCCAGTTGAGCAGGCACAGTTGAACAGGCACAGCTGAGAAATCCGGGCTGAATAGCCCAATCTGGGCACCCCGATCTGAGCAGCCCGATGAAGCGCCGCTCAGCGTGGCCTCGGCAGCGTCGCCGGGCCGCACCTCAGCCAAAGATCACATCTGATCTAAAGGGTCTAATCCGCTCAGGGTTAGCGATACTGTCCCGGCCGGGCTTACGAGCCCGGCCGGGACAGTATCGTCCCGACTACCCGCAGCCCCGCGAGGTCATGGACGTCCTCGGGCTGCGCGACGACCTCCGCGACGGGGATCGCCGGGTGAGCCGAGGTGAAGTGCTCGGCCAGCCGTCGCTCCCGCTTGCTCAGGTGCATGCGCTCCGCGTGCATCCGCAACGCCGCGATGGCGATCGTGTTGCGCGGGGCGTCGGGCTCAGCTTCGTTCGGCCGGTCCTGGGTTTCCAGGGTCTCGGCGGCGGCCAGGCTCCGTGCGGCGCTCAGCCGTCCGGCCTGCGAAGTATGCACCCGGTTGAGGATGAGCCCGGCGAGGGGCATCCGCTCGGCGTCGAGGCGCTCCACGAAGTAGGACGCCTCGCGCAGCGCGTCCGGTTCCGGCGCGGCCACCACCAGGAACGCCGTGCCTGGCGCCTGGAGCAGCCGGTACGTCGCCTCGGCGCGCTCGCGGAAGCCGCCGAACATGGTGTCAAACGCGGTGACGAACGTCTGGGCGTCCTTGAGCACCTGCGCGCCGAGGATTCTGGTCAGCGCGCCGGTCATCATGGCGAACCCGGCGTTCAGCACCCGCATGGCCGACATCCCGGTCTTGGCCGGGGCGGTCAGCAGCCGGATCAGCCGGCCGTCCAGGAACCGTCCGAGACGCTGCGGCGCGTCGAGGAAGTCCAGGGCGGACCGGCTCGGCGGGGTGTCCACCACGATGAGATCCCACTCGTCGGCCCGCCTGAGCTGGCCGAGCTTCTCCATCGCCATGTACTCCTGCGTTCCCGCGAAGCTGGAGGACAGCGACTGGTAGAAGGGGTTGGCGAGGATCTGCGCGGCCCGGTCCGGATCGGAGTGCGCCTCGACGATCTCGTCGAACGTCCGCTTCATGTCGAGCATCATCGCGTGCAGGCTGCCGCCGCCGGAGGTGTCCACCCCGTCCACCTCCCGCGGGGTGTTGTCCAGCGAGGTCAGGCCCATCGACTGGGCTAGCCGCCGGGCCGGGTCGACGGTGAGCACGCACGCCTGCCGGCCGCGCTCGGCGGCGCGCAGGCCGATGGCGGCCGCGGCCGTGGTCTTGCCGACGCCGCCCGAACCGCAGCAGACGATGATTCTCGTCCGCCGGTCGTCGATGAGCCGGTCCATCTCGAGCTGTACGGGTGCCATGCTTACGCAGCCCCCTGGTCCCTGAGCGCGGTGGCCAGCTGGTAGAGGCTGGCCAGGTCGATTCCTTCCGGGATCATCGGCAGCTCGTAGTGCGGGTGCCCGGAGGTGAGCAGCTCGTCCCGTTCCCGGTTCTGCAGCGCCACCTGCTGCGCGTGCTCCCTGAGCTCGGTCATCAGGTCGGCCGCCAGCCCGTGGTTGTCGCTGATCCCGGCCGTCTTCAGGCTGACCGCCAGGTCGGTGACGTCCAGCGTGCCATCGGCGGCGGCGGCCAGGTCGGCGTCATCGAGCATGGCCGGGCGGGCCATGTTGATGAAGATGCCGCCGGGCCGGATGGCGCCGCCGGTGCGCTCGCTCAGTTCCGTGATGCCGTCCAGGGTCTCCTGCACCGGCATCTCCTCGAGCGTGGTGACGAAGTGCACCGCCGTCTGCGGTGACCTGATCACCCGGGCCACCGTGTCCGCGTGGGTCCGGATCGGGCCCACCTTGGCCAGGCTGCCGACCTCGGTGCTGACGTCGAGGAAGCGGCTGATCCGGCCGGTGGGCGGCGCGTCCATCACCACCGCGTGGTACACGTGGGTGTCGTCGCGGCGGTTCACCCGCCGCCGGGCCGCCTCGGTCGCCTTGCCGGTAACCAGCACGTCGGACAGGCCGGGGGCGATGGTGGTGGCGAAGTCGACGACGCCGAGCCTGGTCAGCGCCTTGCCCGTGCGGCGCAGGTTGTAGAACATCTCCAGGTAGTCCAGCAGCGCGCCCTCCGGGTCGACGGCGAGCGCGTAGACGTCACCGCCCGGTCCCGAGCCCTTGGCGCCGAGGCCGGTCGCGACCTTGCGTTCCTCATAGGGGAGCGGCGGGCAGTCGAAGAGCCGGGCGATGCCCTGCCTGCCCTCGACCTCGATCAGCAGGACCTTACGGCCGGCGCTGGCCAGGGCGAGCGCCAGCGCCGCCGCCACCGTGGTCTTGCCGGTGCCGCCCTTGCCCGTCACCACGTGCAGCCGCACGCCGTCCCAGTCGGTATCCCTCGTGGTCATGCCGATGCTGCCTCCATTTACTCTCCCCTCACGGAGGCTATCTCCGTACTGATACCTGATGGTTCGGCGGGCGTGGTTAGCACGTGATGCCTTTGTCACTACTCTTGGGTTATAGGAAGAGAGGTGATCCCGGTGGGTGCAGTATTCGCCGTCATCGTGATCCTGGTCATACTCGGGATAATCACGGCCGCGCGCTCGCTCAAGGTGGTTCAGCAGTACGAGAAGGGCGTCATCTACCGGTTCGGGCAGGTTCTGCCCGAGCTGCGCGGGCCCGGCCTGCACGTGATCCGGCCGGTCGGGGACCGGCTGGCCAAGGTCAACATGCAGATCGTCGCCATGGCCGTGCCCGCCCAGGAAGGCATCACCAGGGACAACGTGAGCGTCCGGGTGGACGCGGTGGTGTATTTCCGGGTAGTGGACCCGATCAAGGCCACCGTGAACGTGCAGAACTACATGTTCGCCATCTCCCAGCAGGCCCAGACCTCGCTGCGGTCGATTATCGGCCAGTCCGAGATGGACCAGCTGCTGGCCGAGCGGGAAAGCGTCAACCGGGAACTGCGGCGCATCATCGACGAGCCGACCGAGGGCCCGTGGGGCATCCGGGTCGAGCGGGTCGAGATCAAGGATGTCTCGCTGCCGGAGGGCATGAAGCGGTCCATGTCGCGGCAGGCCGAGGCGGAGCGGGAACGGCGCGCGCGGATCATCACCGCCGATGGTGAGTACCAGGCGTCCAAGCGGCTGGCCGCCGCGGCCAACGTGATGGCCCGCGACCCGGCCGCGCTGCAGCTGCGGCTGCTGCAGACCGTGGTCGAGGTGGCCGGCGAGAAGAACAGCACGCTGGTCATGCCGGTCCCGGTCGAGCTGCTCAGGTTCTTCGAGAAGATGGCGCCCGGCCCGGTCCAGCCGGAGCACGAGCCCCGCGAGATCGAGGACTACGGCGACGCCGAGGTGGCGGCGGCCGAGGCGGCCATCTCCAGCGTCCACGTGCCGGAGATCAGCGAAGGCTCGATCCCGCCGGTTCCCGAGGTCGAGGCCGGGTCGTCGGTAACCCAGGAGATCCGTTCGGCCGCCGCTCCTGACCTGGCCGAGCCCGATCTGGCAAGCCCCGATCTGGCGGCCAAGGACAAGGCGTAAGGTCAGTCCATGCCAAAGTGGGAGTACGCGACCGTGCCGTTGCTGGTTCACGCGACCAAGCAGATCCTCGATAACTGGGGCGACGACGGGTGGGAGCTCGTCGCCGTGATCCCGGGGCCGAATTCTGAGCAGCTGGTCGCCTACCTGAAGAGGGAGAAGCAGTGACGACTCCGGCCGAGCGGCTGGCCGCTCTCGGGCTGACGCTGCCGCCGGTGACCGCCCCGGTCGCGGCGTACGTGCCAGCCCTGCGTACGGGCTCCTACATCTATGTCTCCGGCCAGGTGCCGGTGGCGGACGGCAAGGTCGCCGCCACCGGCAAGGTCGGGGCCGAGGTCAGCGCCGAGGACGCAGCCGGGCTGGCGCGCATCTGCGCGCTGAACGCGCTCGCCGCGGCGGCGGACGCAGCCGGCGGCCTGGAGAACATCCGCCGGATCGTGAAGGTGGTCGGCTTCGTGGCCAGCGCGCCCGGCTTCAACGGCCAGCCGCAGGTGATCAACGGGGCGAGCGAGCTGCTCATCGAGGTGCTGGGCGAGGACGGCCGGCATGCCCGCAGCGCCGTCGGCGTGGCCGAGCTGCCGCTCAACGTGCCGGTGGAGGTCGAGCTGATCGCCGAAGCCCGTGACTGAGCCCCGATGAGCGAGCCCCCGGTGGAAGGGTTCTCCGGGTCTCCCGGGGCTAGCTCTGGCCCGGCGGTGCCGCGGGTGCTCGCCGAGCGGGCCCGCGACCTCTCGGACGGCCGGCTGACGCCGGCCGTCCCGCGGGACGCCGCCACGGTGATCCTGCTCCGCCCGGCCGGCGGGGAAGGCGCGGCCTCCGTGGCCGCCGGGGAGGATGGCGCCGGCGTCGAGGCGTTCCTGCTGCGGCGCACCGCCGAACTCGAGTTCGCGCCGGGCGCCTGCGTGTTCCCCGGCGGTTCGGTGGACGCGCGCGACGCGGACTCCGGCACCGGGTGGGCCGGGCCCAGCCCGGAGGATTTCGCGGCCCTGCTCGACGTGCCGGCCGAACGCGCGCGGGCCCTGGTGTGCGCGGCGATCAGGGAGACGTTCGAGGAAAGCGGCGTGCTGCTGGCCGGCCGCGATGGTGACGGCGGCGCGCTGGTGAGCGACAGCGCCGAGCTGGCGGCCGACCGGCACGCCCTGCTGACCGGGACGGCGACGCTCGGCGACGTGCTCAGCCGCCGGGGCCTGGTGCTTCGCGCCGACCTGCTGACTCCCTGGGCCCGCTGGATCACGCCGGAGGTCTCGCCCCGGCGCTACGACACCTGGTTCTTCGCTGCGGCGCTGCCACCCGGGCAGACCGCCACGGCCGCACCGGAAGGCCACGCGGATCCCGGGGAGTCGGAATCGGGGACCTGGCTGCGCCCGGCCGCGGCGCTGGAGGCCGCCCGGGCGGGGCAGATCACGCTGCTGCCGCCGACCGCGGTGACCCTGCGCGAGCTCGCCGGGCATCCCGACGTGCCGGGCATCCTCAGCCGCCGGATGACCATCGCCCCGCGGCTGCCCCGGGTGATCGTCGAGGACGGGAAGGTGCGGCTGACCATGTCCGAACCCGGCGAGGGACCCGCGTGACCGGGACCGGGACGGGTGACGGGGTCGGGGCCGGTGACGGGGCCGGGAACAGTGGGCCCGGGACCGGCGGGACCGGCATCGACGGGTTCCGTACGCCCCGGGCGACCTGCCTGCTGGCACCCAACCCGTCGCCGATGACGCTGGACGGCACCAATACCTGGCTGATCGCCGAGCCGGGCTCGACCTCGGTCGTCGTGGTGGATCCCGGCCCTGAGGGCGAGGAACACCTGCGCCGGGTGCACGCCGCGGCGGTGGCGGGCGACCGGCGGGTGGCGAAGATCTTGCTGACGCACGGACACTCGGATCATTCCGCCGGGGCGGCGCGGCTGGCCGAGCTGACCGGGGCCCCGGTCCAGGCGGCCGACCCGGCGCACCGGCTCGGCCCGGAAGGGCTGGCCGACGGCGACGTGGTCACCGCGGCCGGATGCGAGCTGCGGGTGATGGCGGCGCCGGGCCACTCGGCCGACTCGGTCTGCCTGCTGCTGGCCGCGGACGACGCCCTGTTCACCGGCGACACCGTGCTCGGCCGCGGCACCACGGTGATCGGCACCGACGGGAACCTCGGCGACTACCTGCGGACCCTGGGCCAGTTGCGGGACCTGACCGAGGCCCGCGGGGTCGGCCTGCTGCTCCCGGGGCACGGCCCGATGCTCACCGATCCGCTCGGGACGCTCGACTACTACCTGTCACACCGGGAGGAGCGGCTGGAC
>JAICWX010000485.1 GCA_025934635.1 Streptosporangiaceae bacterium
GAGTATGGCCGTCGAGGCCTGCCTGATCCTGCCCCCGGTCAAGGCCACCGCAGCTCCCGGCACCCGGCTGCACAGCCTGCTCCTCGACCGGGAGACAGTCTGCAACCAGGTCACAGAGCTGTTCCCGGCAGTGCTGACCGCGTTCGCAGCCGCGCACAGCGCCCTCGCCCTGATCGTGGCACTGCCCCTGGTGATCGTGCCGCAGCGATCGCTGCGCCATGCCGCACTGGCCGCCGCGGCCCGGACCGACGCCAAGACCGGGCTGCTGAACGCCGGCGCCTGGCAGCGCGAAGCCGCCGTGGAGGTCACCCGGGCTGCCCCGGCGCAGGCTCCGCTGGCGGTCGCCATCGCCGACATCGACCACTTCAAAGCCGTCAACGACACGCACGGCCACCTCGCCGGTGACGCCGTGCTCGCCGCGGTCTCCGCCGCCATGCGGGACCTGCTGCGCGACTGCGACCTGTGCGGCCGGTTCGGCGGCGAGGAATTCGCCCTGCTACTCCCCCGCACCACAGCTCCCCAGGCCCTCGAGATCACCGAGCGGATCCGCCAGGGGATCTCCCAGCTCGCCATCCCCCGGGACGGCACCGCGGCAATACGAGTCACCATCTCTATCGGCGTCGCCGTCCCCAGCCAGACCTGCCGCACCCTCGATGACCTCCTCGCCGCCGCCGACCACGCCCTCTACCAAGCCAAACGCAACGGCCGCGACCGCGTCATCATGGACGCAGACACCCGAGTCCTGCAGGCCAGCCAGCCGCTGCCGCTCGCGCGCACCGATATCCTGCTGGGTTAGTGATCAGGCGACGCTAGCGGACCGATCCCCGCTGGAAGCCGGTACCCCAACGGCTGGCCTGGCCGGTTGCTCGCCGGGCGGACCCGACTTCGATGGCGTGCCATGACTGATTCGCGAACTCGCAGCATGCATTCCGCTGTTCCGGCGGAATGACCAGGCGGAGCGTTGTTAGCCGTCCCATCCGTCTCGCGAGAACCCGGATGGCGGGCGATGGGCACACCGGGAGGAGCCGGAATGCGGAATGGACGCAGATCCCGGATTCCAGCCCCTTCCCTTCCGCACCTTCCGCGGTTCCGGTCTGCCGTCATGCAACGTGCTGCTGAGAGGCTGACCGTGCTGTGGACGGGCAGCGTTTCTAGCTGCCGACTCGCCGAGAGTCCTCGCAGGCGTTGGCGACGAGTCTGCGCAAGGCGGTCCGACGCCATCATCGCGAGCATGGCGGCGTGGTGTGCGCCGATCCCGGCCGGTCTCGGCCGGGATCGGCGGGTGCCTCGCTCAAGTACGGCCACCGCGAGCCCGTGCCGCCTCCCGCGTACTGCGGGCGCGCAGCGAGCCCGCCGCGCACGGCCGGTGGTCTTGTCCCGGTACGGCTTCTTGCCGCCGACCTTGGCGGAGCGCTTACCTACCGGACCCAGGTTGCGGGAAGCGCATTCTCCTGCGTGCCGTGTGGCGCCATTTATAGCCGATGACGGCCGGCGGGGCTTAACGTGGAAATAGTGCGGTCTATGTTGGCGCATTTTGCGGCAGCGACGAGGAAGTTGCCGAGCGCCTTTCCAGGGTTGTGCTGAGGCCGGGTACCGGGCGACTGGTGAACGCTCGTATTCGTCTGTGGCGTGTTTGGCGGTCAGCCTGATGTCGGGTTACCAGCTGTGATGAGAAGGGCCGGCGGCGGTGGGCGTAGGGCGGGTAACGGGCCGGGCTGGAAGAGCGGTTCGCCGTCATTGCCGCCGAGCAGGAAGGTGAAGCGGTCCAGGTCGTTGCGGAGCTGTGGCAGGCCGTAGGCGGGGTGGCCGACGAATGCGAGCAGGGATGGGGCGAGGCGGGCGGGGTCGCTGGCGATCCAGCCGGTGAGGAATTGTAGGAGCTCGGCGAGTTCAGCGGCGTCTACGATGTCGAGGTTCATGCGGGGGATGGCTGTTTCCTCTTCCTTCGCTGGTTTTCCTGTTCCCGTAGCAGCGCGTTCTCGCCTCCAGGTCAGGGGCGCGGGAATTCCTGTCGGGCGGATGCCCTGTCCCCGGAGGACATCCGCTGCCCGCGGTGCCGTCAGCCGCCGTGGTTCTGGGGTGGATCGTGGCCTGGCCGCTGGCCTGCGGCGTACCGGCTCCAGGTGGCGCCGGCGTTGACGTGCTGGCGGGTGGTAGTGGTGTGGTGGAAGCCGAGGGCGTCGGCGATGACGGGGGCGGGGACCTGGAGGACGAGCTGGCGCAGCGCGGAGATGCGGGCGGTGCGCAGCGGCAGGCCGTGGTCGCGGAGCTGGGCGGCGATGGAGCGGTAGGAGGCGGGCTGGCCGGCGTGGCGGCCGGGGAACAGCCAGTCGCTGCCGTGGTTGGCGGGGACGTGGTCGTGGCGGGTAGCGGCGAGCTGGTGCAGCGGCGCGTCGAACGGCGCCGGGACGGGGCTGGGCGGGTCGCCGAGCCGCAGCCAGGTCTGCCCGTCGTCGTCGCGGGTCAGGTCGCCGGCGGACAGTCGCAGGATGCGGCTGAGCGGCTGGGCGTAGAGAAGCATCAGGCAGGCGGCGGCGCGGGTCTTGACGGGGATGCCGGTGCCGGTGGCGAAGCGTCGCAGCAGGTCCAGGCGGCGCTGCTGGGTGATGGCCTGCCCGGAGTAGGCCTGCTGGCGGGGGATGTCCAGGTGGCGGGGGATGTGGCCGTGCCCGGTGGCCCAGACCAGGAATGCGCGGGCGCCTTCGCGCTGGTGGGTGCCGTGGCTGGCGTAGTAGGCGTCGATGTGGGCCTGGGTGAGGGCGGCCGGCCGCACGCCCAGGCCGGCGGTCCAGGTCAGGAAGGCCTGGGCCTGGATGAACCGGCTCCTGGCGTACTGGGCGGCGGTGGTGCGCAGCGGCCCGGCGGCGGCCCTGGCCCGCATCGCCGGGAGCTGGTGCCACAGCCCGAACTGGCGCAGCAGCCGCAGGTGCGGGTGCCCGGCCAGGGCGTCCAGCCGCCGGTCCAGCCACGTGCCGAACTCGCGCAGCTGCCTGTCGGTGGCGGGCAGCATGCCGCAGTCCACCAGCAGGTCACGCAGGTAGTGCACGGCTCGCCGCCGGGGCCAGCCATCCAGCGCCTCGTGGGTGAGCGGCAGCGTGCCGGCCGCCAGGCGGGTGAGCAGGTCGCGGATGTGCGGTTTGCCCAGCCATTCCAGCGTGGCGGATGGGCTGGCCGTGGCGGCCAGGGCATCCGCCAGCGGTTTCAGCGGCGCAGCGATGGCACCGGTCCCGTCCTCCAGCAGCCGGGCGGCCGTCCAGGCCACGGCGCACCGGCCGCATAGCCGGCTCAGTCCTCGCCGGCTACCGGGAGCCATGCCGGTTTCGGTGCCGCACTGCAGGCAGGAGAAGTCCCGGGTGATCCCGGCGCAGTCCCGGCAGATCCGCACCCCGTCACGCAGGCCGGGCAGCGCCCGGTCCGCGGTGCCGCACCCGGGACAGGTCCCGGTGGCCGACAGCGCCACATCCAGGCACGGGTAGCACAGGTGCCCCTCGGGGAAAGAAGCGGCGGGCCAGCCGTGATGCCCGCACCGGGCGCAGGTCCGCTTCTTCGGCGCCGAGGCGGTCACGGCCTGGGACGCAGCTTGGCGCGGGCCGGGCGCAGCGCGCTCAGGTCCGTGACGCCGTCCTTGCCGCCGCTGCTGCCGGCGGCGCGGCGGCGGGCCGGGACGTTCTCGGCGCGGGTGGCGATCAGCTGCGCCGGGGTGACGCCGAAGATGTCGCACAGCGCGGCGAGCACCGGCAGCGACAGCCGCTCCGGTGTCTGGGTGACCAGCCGCCACACCTGCACCGACGACAGCGTGATACCCCGCTCGGCCAGCAGCGGCTCCAGGTCCGACGCGTTGAACAGCCCGGCGGCGGCCATCACCTCCCGCAGCCGCCACTGGTAGCTGACCTGCCGCTTGGCCGCCATCACGTGCTCCTTCCCGGCCGCATCGCCGCGGCCGCCGTCGCGTCCAGCGCCCGCCGCAGCGTCCGGGTCCGGAAGTCCGAGGACACGCAGGTGTAGATCGCGGTGGTGGAGGCGTGCTCATGGCCGGCCTGCTGCTGCACGAACAGCGGATCCCAGCCGCCCTCGATCAGGTGGGTGACATACGAGCGGCGCAGCGAGTGGAAATCCAGCCCCTCATCCAGGCCCAGCGCGTCCCGGTACTCACCCAGCCGCTTGTGCAGCGTCCCCGGCCCGATCCGCGGGCCGCGCTCGGACGGCCACAGCGCCGCCGACTCCCCGGCCGATGCCATCAGCGGCCGGGCCTCGGCGATCCACTGGGCCAGCACCTCGGGCACCCAGTCCCACACGGTCAGCACGCTGCGGTGCTTCGGCGGCGATCCCTTCATCGCCTTGCCGAACCTCACCTGGCACACCCCGTACTCCCCGAACTCCGGCGCATGCGGGTTCGGCCCGAAGTCGGCCACATCCAGCATCGCCGCCTCGGTGCGGCGCAGCCCGAACCCGTACGCCACCTTCAGCGCCGCCGCGTCCCGGAACGCCGGCAGCCACCCCTTGCGCCCGCCGCCGCGGACCCGCACTGCCTGCTCGTCCGCATGGTCGAACAGCGCCTCCAGCTCATCGAGGGTGAACGCCCGCTTGCGCGGGTCCGCCTCGTTCTGCTGGACATGGACCGCGGTGTTCCAGTCGTGGACCACCTGGACCGGATGGGTGCCGAACCGGGCCTGGCACTGATCGGCCCAGCCGTAGGCCGGATCGGTCGCATACCGGCAGAACGCCGACACCGACGAAGCGTGAGCGCGGACCGTCGAGCGCGCCAGCCCCTTCACCCCCCGCATGTCCCCCAGCCACTCATCGAGCATCTGCGGCGCCCACTGCCACGGCAGGGCATCAGCGTGGCCGGCGAACGCCCGCACCATCGCCTGCCGGCGGCCGATCGTGGAGAACGCCAGGTTCCGGGCCAGCTGCTGCGCCCGCCACCCCTCCAGCATCGCGGCGAACACCTGCTCGCCGGGATGCAGCAGCGGCACCCCCGCCGCCAGGTGCAGGCCCGCCGATCCCGGCATCCCGTCCTGCCCCACGCCCACCGCGACCACCCTCCGTCACTTACATCAGATGAAGGAATCTTTCACCAGATGTAGGCGGAGCGCAACCCGGCAGGCAGCAGCCCCGCCGCCACGCCGGCCAGCCCCTCGCGGCGATTTGCAAAATGCGCCGCACTGAACAACACCCAGCATCATTTAATGCACCTCAGCGGCACTATTCATGACCATCCAGGCGCCGCATCAAAACCATTCCAGTCCTTCATCAGATGAAACCCGCGCTGTTA
>JAICWX010000418.1 GCA_025934635.1 Streptosporangiaceae bacterium
GCGGCCGGGCGTGCTCGATCCGGGCGCCGAGCCCGCCGGGCATGCCCGCCCCCATCCCGGTCGTGCCCACGTCGATCATCACCGGCACGCCGAGCCCGGCGATGGTCTCGAACAGCGGGCTGAGCCCGGGCTCGTCCACCGCGTAGTGCCCCATGATCGGGTGGAAGTGGAAGCCGAGCACGCCGTGCTCGCGGACCGCCGTGACCGCGTCCTCGATGGCCCGTTCGCCCTTGAACGGGTCGACCGCCCCCCAGGCGCCGATGAACGTCTCCGGATGCCGGTCGCGGAGCGCCGCGACATAGGCGTTCGTGCAGGGCGGGGCGCCGGTCACCGCCTCGATGTCGAAGGCGACCAGCACCGCCTCCACCCCCGCCGCCTTAACGTCGGCGACCACGTCTTCCTCGGCCTTGCCGGTCCATTCCTTGCCCCAGTACTGGCCGAGCGCCTCGACGTACGGCCCCTGCGAGGCGATCCATTCCCGGGTGCCCGGATAGCAATGCAGGTCGACCCGCCTCATGACGCGTCACCCGCCAGCCGGGCAGCGAGTTCGGATTTGGACACCTTGCCGAATCCGGACAGGGGGAGGGTGTCGAAGAACGCCACCCGTTCGGGCAGTTTGAATTTCGCGATGTCAAAGTCAAGAAGGTACCGAACGAGTTCGTCCATCGTCACCGTCCGCCCTTCGCGCACTACGAGGCAGGCGCACATCCGCTCGCCGAGCACCGGGTCCGGATAGGGCACGCAAGCCACGTTGAGCACGGCCGGGTGGCTCAGGATGAGGTTTTCCACCTCTTCCGCGCTGATCTTCTCCCCGCCCCGGTTGATCAGGTCCTTGACCCGGCCCTCGACCACGTAGTTGCCCGACGGCAGCTTCCGCAGCAGGTCGCCGGAGCGGTAGAAGCCGTCCGGGGTAAACGCCCTTGTGTTGTGCTCCGGTGAGCGGAAATAGCCGCGCAGCGTGTAGGGCCCGCGGACGATCAGCTCGCCCGGCTGGCCGTCGGGGACCACGTTGCCGTCCTCGTCGACCAGGAAGACCTCGTCGTCCGGGGAGGCCGGCCGGCCGCAGGTCTCCCGGCGGACGTCGGCCGGGTCGTCAGCCCGGACGAACATGATCAGGCCCTCGGCCATGCCGAAGTTCTCCTGGATGAACGCCCCGGGCAGGGCGCGTTCGGCGCGCGCCCTGACCTCAGGTTGCAGTCGCTGCCCGCCGCTCTGGATGACCTTGAGCGAGGACAGATCCCACGCACTGATCGACGGGTCGTCGATCCACCGGATCAGCAGCGCCGGCACCAGGTGGATGTGCGTCACCCGGTGCCGCTGGATCAGCTCGAACACGTCCCGCGGCCGGGTGCTGGTGCCCAGCACCACGGTCCCGCCGCTCAGCAGGAAGCCCTGCAGGCCGGGGCAGCCGAGCGGCAGGTTGTGCTCGATCGGCAGCACGTCGAGCAGCACGTCGCCCGCGCCGATCTCGCACACCGCCGCGGCGATCTTGGAGTTGTACAGGTAGTCGTCGTGCGAGCGGGGGATGAGCTTGGGGATCCCGGTGGTGCCGCCGGACAGCAGGAACAAGGCCGGCTCGGCCGGGTCGATGCGGACCTGGCTCAGCGCCTGGGCCGGCGTCTTCGGCTCGCGCGCCATCAGGTCCTCCAGGCGCACGAACCGCTCGTCCGGCAGTGCCTCCGGCTGGGGGCCGTCGGCGCCCTGCACCAGGCACAGCTCCAGGTCCGGGTAGGCGGCCATCACCTCGGCCGCCATCGCGGTGAAGTCGAAGCCGCGGGCGGCGGCCGGGATGGCCAGCGCCCGGGCGCCGGAGATCTCGGCGAACTGGCTGATCTCCCGCCGGCGGTGCCCCGGCAGCGCCAGCACCGGGGCGGCCCCGATCCGCTGCAGCGCGAAGTACAGGTAGCCGAACAGGGCGGTGTTCGGCAGCTGGACGATGATCCGGTCCAGCGGCCCGAAGCCGAGGTCGAGCAGGACCCGGGCCAGGTGCGCCGAGCGCTGCTCCAGCTGCCGGTAGGTCACCGGGCCATCGGCGTCGATGACCGCGGTCCGGTCGGCGTACTTGGCGAACGCGCCGGTGAACCCGTCGAACAGCGGCCGGCCTTCCCAGTAGCCGCGCTCGCGGTAGCGGGCGGCGAACTCGGCCGGGAACGGCGTTACCCCATCGAGCATGCAGGTGCTCCCTTTTACTTACATGGCCTTTTTATCTACATGGCCTTTTACTTGGTGGCCTTGGCCGAGCCGGCCCGCAGCGCCGACAGCCCGGCCGCGAGCGCCATGAACCCCATCGAAGCGTAGAACGCGGCGTGCAGGCCCGCGGTGAACGCGTCGGCGATCCGGCCGTGCAGCGAGGTGCTGCCGACGAAGATGGCGAAGGCCAGGCCGCGCGAGATCGAGCGGGAGGCGATCAGGATGGCGACCGCGAACGAGAACACCATGCCGATGTTGGCGAACGTGCGCAGCAGACCTGCGGCGCTACCGAACGACTCCGGCGGCGCCGCCTTCATCACCGCCGAGCTGTTGGCGGGGAAGAAGAAGCTCGCCCCGACGCCGTTGACGATGCTGCCCAGCACCACCACCCACAGCGGGGTGGCGTTGGTGAGCTGGGCGTAGATGGCGAGCGCGACGACCTGGATGGCCAGCCCGGCGGTGGCGGGCAGCACCGGGCCGCGCCGGTCGGCCAGCCGTCCCGCGTACGGCCCGGCCACCGAGCCGAGCACGTAACCGGGGACCAGCAGCAGCGAGGCGTGGATGGGGGACAGCCCGCGCGGGCCCTGCATGTACATGATGAGCAGGAACAGCACGGCGAAGCTGGCCAGGCCCTGGAACAGCGAGGCGAGCAGGGAGGCCGACATGGTCGGCACCCGGAAGATGGACAGCGGCAGCATCGGCTCGTTGACCCGGCGCTCGATCAGGACGAACACGCCGATCAGCACCAGGCCGCCGGTCAGGTAGCCGGCCACGGTGGCGTCGAACGCCGTGTTGGCCAGCCGGGTCATCGCCCACAGCACGCCGAACAGGCCCAGCCCCAGCGTGAGCATGCCGGGCAGGTCGAGCCGCCGCCGGGAACGTTCGGCCTTGTCGTGCAGCACCCGGGTGGCCACGGCCAGCGCCACCACCCCGACCGGCACGTTGATCCAGAAGATCCACCGCCAGGAGATGTAGGTGACGATCACGCCGCCGAGCACGATGCCGATGATGGCGCCCATGGTCCAGCCGACCGAGGTGTAGCCGTAGGCCTTGCCCCGCAGCTCGCGCGGGTACAGGTCGGCGATCACGGCGCCGCTGTTGGCCATGATGAACGCGCCGCCGACCCCCTGCAGGACGCGGAAGGCGATGATCGACGGCTCGTTCCAGGCCAGCGCGCAGGCCAGCGAGCCGAGCACGAAGACGGCGAAGCCCATCTCGTACATCCGGACCCGGCCGAACATGTCGCCCAGCCGGCCCACCTGGGTGGCGAGCAGCGTGATGACGAGCAGGAAGCTGATGATGACCCAGACCACCGCGGACAGCGCCACGTGCAGCCCGCGCTGGATCTCCGGCAGGGCGAGCACCACGATCGTGGTGTCCACCGCCGTCATCAATACGCCGGTCATGATGACGGCCATCGCGACGCCAGGACGCTGGGACGCCTGGGCCTGAGCTGACGTGCGTGTCAGGCGGGGGAGGGCCACGCGGCAAGCTTAACCCGCAGTTGTCAACAGCTAAATCTATGAGGACTACGCTAGGGACGGCACTTCAGTAAAGGGGCACCCCCGTGGCGAGAGACGAGGCCTGTATCGGCACCGTTGGTGTCCTGTCCGTGGCCACACGGGGAACGGATGGCCCGGGTGAAGTGCACGTCAAGATACGCGGCGGTTCCGAGACCTTTCTCGCCTGGTCCGAGAAGCCGCTGCCCAGGGGGGCGACCGTTTTGATCATCGAGTCGCGCGGGGCTCGGGCGGTCGACGTCATCGAGTGGGAAGATTCGCTCGGCGATATTCCGCGCATTCCGGGGTTAGTTCTCTTGAGGAGATGAACGACGATGTTCGGTTACCGTGTTCCGGCCCCCGACGAGGCCATGCTGATTTCCGGGCGAGGGGGCGGCCCGGAGGGCGCGCCATTCCGGGTGGTGATCGGGCACGGTGCCTTTGTCACGCCCGTGTTCCGTAAGGTCCGGTACCTCACCCTGTCCATGCAGGAGGCCGAGGTCGCGGAGACCTGCGTGACCAAGCAGGGCATCTCGCTGAACGTGCGCTCGGTGATCGCGTTCAAGGTCGGCAACGACGAGGAGTCCATTGTCAACGCCGGCCAGCGCTTCCTGTCCGACCAGGAACAGATGTCGGTACTCACCGGGCGGATCTTCGCCGGCCACCTGCGCTCGATCATCGGCTCGATGACCGTCGAGGAACTCGTCACCGAGCGGCAGAAGCTGGCTACCGAGGTGCTCGAAGGCTCCAAGGCGGAGATGGGCAGGATCGGCCTGGCCGTGGACTCGCTGCAGATCCAGTCGATCGACGACATGGGCGCCGGGTACATCGCCGCGATGGCGGCGCCGAACAACGCCGCGATCCAGCGCCAGGCGAAGATCGCGCAGGCGGCGGCGGATCAGGCGGCGGCCGAGGCGCAGCAGGCCTCGCAGCGCAAGCAGGCCGAGTTCGCCCGGGAAACCTCCGTCGTGCAGGCTCAGTACAAGGCCGAGGTAGACAGGGCGCAGGCCGAGGCGGCTCAGGCGGGCCCGCTGGCGCAGGCGAATGCCCAGCGAGCGGTGATCAACGCGCAGGCCGATCTGGCTCAGCAGCAGGCCGAGCTGCGGCAGCAGCAGCTGGTGTCCGAGGTGATCAAGCCCGCCGAGGCCGAGGCCGAGCGGATCAGGATCCTCGCCCTGGCGGACGCCGAGCGCACCCGCATCCAGGCCGAGGCCGCGGCGTCCAACAACCGGGTCGCGCTCGACCAGTTGCTCATCAACCAGCTACCGCTGATCGTCAAGGAGGCGGCCGCCGGGCTGGCCGGCGCCAACGTCAGCGTGCTCAACGGCGCCGACGGCCTCAGCGAGATCGCCGCCGGCCTGGTTAGCCAGGGCATGACCATCCTCGACTCGGTCCGCAAGGGGATGCCGGCCCAGAACGTTTCGGGCCGGACATCGGATAACGGACAGGTGGTGACCGGCCAGGTCGCCAAGCGCGAGCCGTAAGGGGCAGAGCCGTAAGGCCAGATCTTTAGATTTCCTGACGTCCGGGCAACATGCCCGTCGGCCGGAAACATCGCTGGTTAGGCTCGCAGGCGTGGCAACTGCGACGAAGGCCGTCAGGGCATCCGCAGCAGCAGCGGAGTCAGCGCCGCCGCCCGGCCATCGCCGCGCGGCGGCGCTGGCCGCTGCCTGGTACCTGGTGGGCGCGCTGGCGATCACGCTGTGGCTGTGGCGCGACCCGGCCAGCCGGGTGGTGTCCGGCAACCCGAACGACGCCGACCAGCTGGCCTGGTTCTTCCGCTACGACGCCACCGCGATCGCCCACGGGCACCTGCCCGCGCTGATCACCACCGCGATGAACGCCCCGCAGGGCGTGAGCGTCATGTGGAACACGTTCATGATGCTGCCGGGGACGCTGCTGGCCCCGGTGACCTGGCTGGCCGGGCCGCAGGCGGCGCTCACCGTCTTCATGACGGCCGGCTTCGCCGGGTCCGCGCTGGCCATGTTCGCGATCCTGCGGCGGTGGGGCGCCAGCCTGGCCGCCGCGGCCGTCGGCGGCGCCGTCTACGGGTTCTCCCCGGCCGTGGTGCACTCGGCCATCGGCCACTACGACCTGCAGTTCGCCGTGCTGCCGCCGCTGATCGTCGACGCCGGCCTGCGGCTGGCGACCGGCCGGGTGGGAGCCCGCCGCGGCGGCCTGGTGCTGAGCCTGCTGGTGACCGCGCAGCTGTTCATCACCGAGGAGACCCTGGCCGTCACGGCCATCGCGGGCATCGTCATGGTGGCCGTGCTCGCGGCCAGCCGCCCGCGCGCGGTGCGCGGTGCGGTCCGGCGGGTGGCGGCCGGCCTGGGCGTCGCGGCCGGGGTGACGCTGGTGATCGCCGGCTACCCGCTGGCGGTGCAGTTCTTCGGCCCGCTGCGCCAGCACGGCAGCCCGTTCCGGACCGACTTCTTCAAGAACGACCTGTCGGCGTTCGTGGTGCCCTCGTCGCATCAGCTCATCCACACCGCGAGCAGCGCCGCGGCCGCGGCGCGGTTCCAGGGGGAACTGCCCGAGTACCTCGGCTACCTCGGCTGGCCGCTGATCGTCGTGCTGGCGCTGGCGGCCGTGCTCGGCTGGCGGCGGCTGCCGGCCCGGGCCGCCGCGGTCACCTGCGTCGTCCTCGGCGTGTTCTCACTCGGCGGCACCTTGATGTTCGGCGGGCACGAATACCACGCGATCAAGCTGCCCTGGTACTGGCTGCAGAGCCTGCCGCTGCTCAACGCGGCCCTGCCCGACCGGTTCTCCCTGGTCGCCGACGGCACCGCCGCCGCCCTGCTGGCCTTCGCCGTGGACGCGGCGATCCCCGCC
>JAICWX010000200.1 GCA_025934635.1 Streptosporangiaceae bacterium
CCCAGCGAGCGGAAGTCGAGGAACAGCGCGATCACCATCGCCTGCTGCGGCAGCATCTGCACGATCAGCAGCATGATCAGGTAGGAGGTGCGGAACCGGAACCTGAACCGGGCCACCGCGATCGCCGCGAGCATCGCGATCAGCATCGACGCGATCACCGAGGACAGCGTGACGAACAGGCTGTTCTTCAGGAAGTTCCAGTACGGCTGGCCGATGACCTTGCCGTCGATGACCGAGCGGAAGTTCCCGAGCGTCGGATGGGCGGGGAACGGGTGCGGCGTCAGCGAGTAGATCTCGGTGGCCGGCTTGAACGCCGTCGACACCATCCACAGGATCGGGAACAACGTCACCAGCGCGACGAGCACGCCGAGGACATTCAGCCCGGTCCGGCGGAGCAGGCGGGATCTGAGCCTCATTGAATCGCCCCCTGGCGGACGGACGCCCGGACGTAGCCGATGGTGATGATCAGCAAGATGACCGTGAGGATGAGGGCCAGCGCCGATCCCACCCCGTAACTCGGCGGCAGCGTGAAGGCCCGGTCGTACGCGTAGATGCCCAGGTTGTACTCGTCCCGGTTACCGAGTTCCCCGGTGACCAGGTAGGCCTGGGTGAACACGCCGAAGTCCCAGATGATCGACAGCAGCAGCAGCACCAGGAAGATCGGCTTGAGCAGCGGGTAGGTGATCCGCCAGAAGATCCGCCACGCTCCGCCGCCGTCCACCCGGGCGGATTCGTGCAGCTCGGCCGGTATGGTCTTCAGCCCGGCGAGCACGGTGACGGCGACGAACGGGAAGCCCTGCCAGACCACCAGCACGGTCAGCAGGGTGTACGCGGGCAGCGCCGAGTTGGTCCAGCTGAACCCGGCCCAGTGGGCGCCGCCGCCCAGCCAGGACGGCATCCGGGCCAGCGCCCAGTCGACGATCCCGCCGTCCGGGTCGGTGAGCCAGATGAAGATGACGCTCGCCGACACGGCGGGCGTGGCCCAGGCCAGCATGGCCGCGCTCGACACGAACGTGGCCATCCTCCGGCCGAGGCGGTTGAGGAGCAGCCCGACGGCGGTGCCGGTCAGCAGCGTCAGCGGCACCACCACGACCGCGAAGATGAGGCTGATCCGCAGCGACAGCCAGAACTCCGGATCGGACAAGATGGCGCTGAAGTTGGCCCCGCCCACCCACTGGGTCGGTGCCACCCCGGTGACCTGCGGCAGCCCGTAGTTCTGGAGGGAGAGCTCGGCGACCTGGATCGTCGGCCAGAACAGCAGCAGGCCGATCGCGGCCGCGGACGGCAGCAGCAGCGCGTAGGGGGTAAGGCGACGGCGGCGGATGAAGGAGGCGACGCCTCCGGGGCGGCCCTGCGGACCCAGCGCGCCCCGGGGAGCCGGGCGGGCCGCCGGGGAGGCGGGACCCGAGGATCCCGCGCCCCTCCCCGGCGGGCCGGAAACGGTTCTCACCATGGGGAGATTAGCCCGGCTAACCCTGGCTGCCGTTGTTGAGGACGTTCTGCAGCTTGGTGTTGGCGGCGGCCACCGTCGAGGTGAAGTCGGCCCCGTTCATCAGCTGCTTCATCATCGTGGGGATGACCAGGTCGGTCGCGTCCGCGGTGGCCCAGTTCTTGGCGTTGAGCGGGGCGATCTGGCTGTTGGTCGCCGCCTTGGCGAAGCCGGAGAGCAGCTGGCTGCTGGAGTAGGTTCCGCCGTTGAGCTGCGAGGTGTAGGGCGGGAAGAAGCCCTGGGAGTTGGCGAACGACGTGGAGTTCGGCACCGAGTCCATGACCTGGACCAGCTTCCAGGCCGCCGTCTTGAACTTGCTGCCGGACCAGACCGCGAGGTCCGAGCCGCCGGAGAAGACCGGCGCCGGGTTCGGGCCGTTCTCGCTGGGGATCGGGAACGAGGCCCAGCTGGACTTGCCCACGGCGTTGGCCGGGAAGGTGCCCGAGGCCCACGGGCCGTCGATGTACATGTCCAGCTTGCCGAGAGCGAAGTCCTCGTTCGCGCCGCCCGAGGTGGCGCCCACGTTGCCGAGCTCGGTCTGGCCGATGTACTTGGCCGGGGAAACCTTGTCGGTCCGGAACAGGTCGACGTAGAACTTGATGCCCGCCTCCGACTGCGGGGAGGTGAGCTGCGCGACCCACTTGCCGCCCTGCTGGGTGGCGATCTGGCCGCCCGCGCCCCAGATGAAGCTGGCCACGGCCGGGGTGTCATAGGTGGGTGCGCCCAGCCCGAAGGTGCCCGGGTTCTTGGCCATCAGCTTCTTCGCGTCGGTGACCAGGTCAGCCCAGGTGGTGGGTGTGCTGGCGATACCCGCGGCCTTGAACTGGTCGGTGCGGTACCAGATACCGCGCACGCCGCCGAACCACGGGACCGCGTAGATGGTGCCGCTCTGCGTGTCGTTGGCGAGCATGCCGGACACCACGTTGGACTTATTGGTCCAGCTGTTCACGTTGGTCGTGATGTTGGCCAGCATGCCGAGCGATGCCTCGGTGGGCGTGTCGGTGTTGCCGAGCTCGGTGACGTCGGGAGCGTTCTTGCCGCTGGACAGGGCGTTCGTCCAGTCCTGGGTACGGTTGGTCCACGGAACGAAGACCACCTTGACCTTGGTCTTGGCGTAGGCCGGGTCGCTCTTGTGGAACTGGCTGATCACGCTGTTCATCCAGGTGACCTGCGCGGGGGTCGAAGAGCCCATCCGCCACACCGTCAGCTGCGCCGGCGCAGCCGATGAGGACGAGGACCCGGTCGTCGACGAGCCGCCTGAGCTGCAGCCTGCGATGGCGAGGGCCGCCGCCGCGCCCAGCGCGGCGATCGCGGCCGGTGTCTTCCTGAGTCTCATTGCTGGCTCTCCTTCCGGTGATCCGGGTGGTTCGGGGAGATGATCCGATGATCCTGATGGTTCGGGGAGGTGATCCGGGTGGTTCGGGAGGTGACCCCGAGAGTGCGATGCGAGCCGTCGTGGGGAAACTATCAGGAAACTTTCCTATAAGATAGTGTCGGTTGCCGTATGTTGCCGTTTAGAGACCAAAGTCTTCTCCGCGCGAGCGTGACCTGGGCCGGGAATGCGGAGACCGGGCCGGTTGCGGCACACTGAGCCACGGGGCCACACGATGGCCGCGGGACCACAAGAAGGCCGTGGGCGACAAGCAGCAGGAAGGGAGCCCGATGCAATCTCAGCCCGGAACCCGGGGTCGGCCAGGTACGCCGAGCCTCCTGCGCGAACTGAACGACCGGGCTGCCCTCGACCTCCTGCTCGGCGGCGAGATGCTCACCCGGTCCCAGATCAGCGAGTACACCGGGGTCTCCAAGGTCACGGTGTCGCAGATGCTCACCCGGCTGGAGGAACGCGGCCTGGTCGCCGTCGCGGGGGAGCAGGCCGGCGGTCGCGGCCCGAACGCGGCGCTGTACTCGGTCGTCCCCTCCAGTGCCTACGTGGCAGGCCTGTATGTCGAGTCGGACCTGATCAGTGCCGCGGTGGCGGATGTCACCGGCCGCCGGGTGGCCGAGCTGAGCGGTAACCCGAACGGGTCCGGCGATCCGGTCGAGCTGATCCGCTCCACGGTGGAGCGGGCCTGCGCCGCCGCCGGGCTCGACGTTACCCGGCTGAGCGCGCTGGTGATCGGCAGCCCGGGCGTGGTCGACCCGCGGACCGGCGATCCCCAGCTGGCGGTGAACCTGCCCGCCTGGCACGAAGGCGCGCTCGACGCGCTCAAGAGCGCCTGGCACACGCCGGTCGTGATCGAGAATGACGTGAACCTGGCCGCGATGGCCGAACAGTCCGACGGCGCCGCCGCCGGGGCCGACGATTTCGTCCTGGCCTGGCTTGGCGTCGGCCTCGGCCTGGCCACCATGCTGGGCGGGCGGCTGCACCGCGGCACCACCGGCGCGGCGGGCGAGATCGGCTACCTGCCGGTGCACGGCGCTCCGCTGCACACCGACATCAGGCACCCGGCCAGCGGCGGCTTCCAGTCCCTGGCCGGCGGCAGCGCGGTGCGCGACCTCGCGGCCCGGCACGGGTTCGCCGCGCCGACGCCGGCCGAGGCGGTCCTGGCCGCCCTCGACGCGGCCACCGGCGAGGCGGGCGAGGCGGGCGGGGACAAGGGTGGGGCGGGCGGGGACAAGGGTGGGGACAAGGAGAACAGCGAGGCGTTCCTCAGCGAACTCGCGCACCGGGTGGCGGTCGGGATCGCAGCCGTCTGTGTCGTGCTCGACCCGGGGCTGGTGGTGCTGGGGGGCGAGGTGGGCCGGGCCGGCGGCACCGTCCTGGCCGACCGGGTCGCCGCCGCGGTGGCGAGCATCTGGCCCTCGCGGCCGCGGGTCGTGCCGACCAGCGTTCCCGGCGAGCCCGTGCTGCGCGGAGCCATGCAGGCGGCGGTGGCCCAGGCCCGGACGGCCCTGCTGGCCTCGGTCGCCGACCGCTAATAGCGTCAACCCCAATAATCTCATGCTGAACTCCCGTAACAGGCCGCCCTTGCTCTCCGTAGCAGGACTGATCGGTACTGTCACGACCAGTCCCGACCTCCGTTACATGGGTATGGAAACTCTGCTGCACGTGCATAATGGTGTGTTAGTGAAGATCCCGATATGAGCAATGCGCGTCGTGTCGGCACCTCCCCGTGTTATTGATGGAATATTCCGAGGAGGTTTTCGACACCGGATGAATAGATGGGGGTAGCGGGCTGTGGTGCCCTCTGGAGGAATTTCTGCTGAGCAGGCGACTCAGCGATTCCGCGTGGGCGAAGTGCCTCCGCTTGCCGAGGGTTATACCGACCGGCCCGATACCGCGCGCGGCATCATGGACTCGCTCCACCCGGGAACCACACTGGCCCTGGTACCGGGCTCGGCCTTCGCCGAAGGCCCGTCGAACTGGCTGGGTGCCTGCGGCAAGACCCAGATCGCGGTGATCATCGCGGAGTCCCTGTGGCGGTCCGCGGCCATCGACGTGCTCATCTGGGTTTCCGCCACCAACCGGGCGTCGGTGCTGTCCGGGTACATGCAGGCCTCGGTGGCGGCCTTCGGCATCGAGCCGGCCGGCACGGCCGAATCGATCGCGGCGCGCCTGGTCAGCTGGCTGGCCGCGACCGGCAAGTCCTGGATGGTCGTCCTGGACGACCTGCAGGACGCGACGGACCTGGACGGCCTGTGGCCGGAAGGGCCGGCCGGGCGGGTGCTGGTCACTGGCACGCATTCCGCGCTCGCCGCCGGGCGGCGCGGAATCCAGGTCATCCCGGTCGGCTTCTTCAGCGTCCGTGAGGCGCTCAACTGCCTGACCGAGCGGCTCAGCGTCAACCCGGCGCAGCGCCAGGGCGCCATCGACCTGATCGAGGCACTCGGCCGCGAGCCGCTGGCCCTGGCCCAGGCGGCCTCGGTGGTGGCGAACTCCACCCTGGCCTGCCGCGACTACCGGGACTACTTCGCCCGCAGGCGGCAGCAGATCGGGGTGGCGGCCGGCGAGGTGCCGTCCGCGGCCGCGGTCACCTGGACCCTGTCCCTGGGGCAGGCCGAGTCGCTGCTCCCGGGCGCGTCCGTCCGCCTCATGCTGGTGCTGGTCGCCCTGCTCGACGGGCACGGGATCCCCGGCGCCATCTTCAGCACCCCGGCGGTCGCCGCCTACCTGGGCGGCGCGGTGACCCCCTTCGCGCCGGCGGTGGACCCCAAGCCGGCCTGGGATGCGCTGCTGGCCATCGAGCGGGCCGGGCTGATCACCGTCAACCGGACTGCCTCGCCGCCGACGATCTGGATGAACTCGGTGCTGCAGGCCGCGGTCAAGCTGGCCGCGCCCGCGAACGTGCAGGAGCCCGCCGCCCGGACGGCCGCCAGCGCGCTGCTCGAGTCCTGGCCCACCGACGAGCCCGAGCCGTGGACAGCCAACGCCCTGCGGGTGAACGTGGCCGGCCTGCAGGAGTCGTCGCCCGACGTGCTGTGGGCCGACGGCTGCCACCCGGTGCTGCTGCGGGCGGGCCGCAGCCTGGACGAGGGCCGCCTGGTCGGGCCCGCCGTGGAGTACTGGCGGGACCTGTCCGCCCGCTGCGACACCAAGCTGATGCCGGGCCACCCGGACGCCCTGGTCGTGGCCGCTCACCTGGCCGCGGCATTCCTCGCCGCCGGGTACGCGGGCGAGGCCGTGCACTGGTACCAGCGGGTGCTGGCCGAGCGCGGCCGTGAGCTCGCGCCCGGCCACCCGGCCATCATCGCGGCCCGGATCAACCTGGCCAAGGCCCTGGTCCTGGCGGCCGAGCCCGCCGACGCGGTGACGGTCCTGCTCCGGGCGGTCAGCGAGTGCGAGCAGTTCCGCGGCCCCGGCCACCCCGACACCCTCAGCGCGCGGGACGAGCTCGCCGCCGCCTACCAGGCGGCCGGGGACGTGCCGGCTGCCAGCAGGCTGCTGAGCCGGAACCTGACCGATCGCGAGCGGCTGCAGGGGCCGCGCGACGCGGAGACCATGGCCACCCGGGACCGGCTGGCCGCGGCCTGCCTGGCCGAGGGCAAGGTCAAGGACGCGATCTCGCACTACAAGCGCGCGCTGTCGGACCGGGAGAAGGTGCTCGGGCGCGGTGACCCGGACACGATCGCGACGACGGCGAACCTGGCCGCCGCCTACCAGGCGGCCGGCCGGATGCCGTCCGCCATGCAGCTCTCCGAGCAGTGCTGCGCGGAATCCGAACGGGTTCTCGGCGCCGACCATGCCGATACGCTGGCCCGCCTGGCCAGCCTGGCGCACCTGTACTACGCGGTGGGCCGGGTCGGCGACGCGGTGACCCTGCTCCGCGACACCGCCGCGCGCTGCGAGCGCGTCCTGCCCTACGGAGACCCGCTGATCCAGGCCGTCCAGCAGAGCCTGGCGAACATCGCAGATAGCTGACCGGAATTCTGGCGGCCCGGCCGCCGGAATAACGGATTACCTCCCCGCCGTGATTGGCAATGAGACCCTATTGGTGCATTGCGTATTCCGGAAATACATGTTTCATCCGCGGGCCGGCCGTCATGCCCGAAGGTGCGTCTCGGGGGACGCCGCCGGGCGCCGCTTTCCCCGTGTCATCGGACTTCTGCGGCCTGATCCGCCTCCCGCCACCTCGCCAGGCACATGCCCGCACCCGGCCGGCCGCCCGGCTGTCATGATCGTCATTAAGGCGCAAAGCCGGACCTGCGACTAATCACGGTAATTTCATCCGTATCACCCGTTAGCGGATTATTGGTCCGCTATGATCCCGGAGTGAGGCATGCTCGGGGGTCCCGCTTGACCTGGGCTCATCAGGCTGCGCACAGTTAAGTGTCGAGCAGGATGTTACAGGAGAGCACATGCAGGATCACTCTGCCGCAACTGCCGCAGGGATTACCCCGGCGCCCGGGGCCAAACTTGAGCCTGATGCCATCGGCGCGGCTCAGGACACCATCATTGGCATGGCCTCGTCGGCCCCGGCCGCCACGGTCGGGCTGTCGCTGGCCGCCCTGGCGGCCGCCACCGCGTACGGCAGCGGGCCGATCCTGGTCCTCACCGCCATCCCGATGCTCATCATCGCCAACGCCTACCGCCGCCTGAACCTGTGGAAGGCGAACACCGGCGCGTCCTTCGAGTGGGTCGGCCGGGCGATCAACCCCTACCTGGGCTTCCTGACCGGCTGGCTGATGGTCGCGGCCTACATCATCGGGACCGTGGCCGAGGTACTCCTGCTCGGACCCTCGGTGCTCGCGGTGTTCGGCTCCACCTCCACCAGCACCTGGGCGTACGTGCTCATCGGCTGCGTCACCGGCCTGGTCATGCTGGTGATCGCCGTGGTGGGTATCAAGATCACGGCCCGGGTCCAGGTCGGCATGGCGCTGGTGGAGTACCTGATCCTGATCGGGCTGGCCGTCGCCGGCCTGGTCTGGGTGCTGGGCCACCACGCGGGCAGCGTGCCGTTCACCTCGGGCTGGCTGAGCCTGAACGGCATCAACGGCAAGGGCGACGCGGTGGCCGGGTTCCTGGTCGCGGTGTTCGTCTACGGCGGCTGGGACGGCACCCTGTACGTGAATGAGGAAGTCAAGCACCGCCGGGTGAACCCGGGCCGCGCCGCCATCCTCGCCGTCGCCCTGCTCACCGTCATCTACGTGCTGTCCCAGATCGGCTTCCAGGGCGTGCTCTCCCCGGCCAAGCTCGACGCCGCCGACGCCAACGGCACCGCGCTGGTCACCGTGGCCCAGGTCCTGGGCGGCGGCTTCTGGGCCAAGGCGATGGCGCTATCGATCGCCCTGTCCGTGATCGCCACCACCGGCACCGGCATCGTGCTCAGCGCGCGGATCGTCTACGGCATGGCCAGCTACCGGGTGCTGCCGGAGTTCCTCGGCACCGTGTCCCGCCGGTACGCCACCCCGGTCGCCTCCAGCATCATCGTCGGCCTGCTCATCGTGATCCTGAGCGCGGTCTACTACCTGGCCACCTCGGTCCAGAACGCGTTCTTCGACGTGATCGACGTGACCGGCCTGCTGTTCTCGATCTTCTACATCCTCACCGCGCTGGCGGCCATCGTGTACTACCGGCGCCGCATCGTCAGCAACCCCTGGGACTTCGTGTCCGCCGGCCTGCTCCCGCTCGGCGCGGCCGGCTTCCTGGGCTGGATCTTCGTCAAGTCGCTGGGCGAGGCGCCGTGGGAGCAGCGCTGGTCGCTGATCGCCGTCGTCATCATCGGGCTGGCCCTGATGGTCTTCGCGCGGTTCGGCCTGCGCTCCTCGTTCTTCCAGATCCCGCGGGAGAGCGAGGCCAGGAGCAGCCACCGCCGGACCAGGCACTAGCCGCCGGCCCGCACTAGCTACCGGCAGCCTGGCTAGCCGGGTCACCGGAACCAGCCCCGCGGCGCCAGCCGCGGGGCTGGCCGCTTTTTCCTATTACTATTCGCCGGCTATCCCGCGAGCGTTAGCCAGGACGAACGACCAGGACCGCCGTACGCCAGCACCTCACCGTACTCAGGCAAGCAGAACTTTGACCGAACGGAGGCAGGTCACCCGCCGTCTCCACCGTGCGTGCCCCGGCGGCCGGGCGGGCGTGCGCGAGTTCCCCGGTCAGCTGCGGGTCTCGCCAGCAGCCGCCGGGTCGGCCGGCCGCTGGTCATACGTGGTGCGCGCGGCGGCGATGTCGCCCCGGTGGCGTTCGGCCCAGCCGATCAGGCCCGTCAGCGTGTCGTGCAGCTCGCGGGCCATCGCGGTCGCGGTGTACTCCACCTTCGGCGGCACGGTCGGGTAGACGGTCCTGATCAGCAGGCCGTCGCGCTCCAGGTTGCGCAGGGTGAGCGTCAGCATGCGCCGGCTGATGCCCTCCACCATGCGCTCGAGCTGGGAGAACCTGACCGGCCCGGCGATGGCGGCGAGCAGGATCGAGACGCTCCACTTGCCGCCGACGTGATCCAGGACCTGGCGGACCGTGCATGCCTCGGCCAGCAAATTCACGGCGCACGCGTCCGCGTCGCTGACCTGGAGGGGTACACCGGTGTTCCGCTGTGACACGAAAGTGCCTCCTTCCGCCCGGGACTTATTGTCACACATCATGGTGTCAGTAACAAACAGAGTCACAGTAACAAAAGAGTTCCCTATGAAGGAGGGATCCTGATGGGACGACCCCGCGCGCTGGCGCTGACCGTGCTCTGCGCCGCGATGCTGATGATCATCCTGGACGGCACCATCGTGACCGTCGCGCTGCCGCAGCTGCAGCGTGACCTCGGCTTCTCCTCGTCCGGGCTGGCCTGGGTGGTGAACGGGTACCTGATCGCGTTCGGCGGCTTGCTGCTGCTGGCGGGCCGGCTGGGCGACCTGATCGGCGGGAAGCGGGTCTTCCTGGCCGGCCTGGCCGTCTTCGTCGCGGCCTCGCTGCTGTGCGGGCTCTCGGTGAGCCAGCCGATGCTGATCGCGGCCCGGTTCGCCCAGGGGACCGGCGGCGCGCTGGCCTCGGCGGTCAGCCTGGGCATGATCGTCCGGCTGTTCCCCGAGCCGCCCCTGCGCGCCCGCGCCCTCGGCATCTACAGCTTCACCGGGGCGGGCGGCGCCTCGGTCGGGCTGGTTCTCGGCGGCGTGCTCACCCAGGCGCTGAGCTGGCACTGGATCTTCTTCGTCAACGTGCCGATCGGCGTCGCCGCGATCGCGGCGGGCAGCCGGCTGCTCACCGCCGAGCGGGGGATGGGCCTGCGGGCCGGCGCCGACGCCGCCGGGGCCGTGCTGGTGACGGCCGGGCTGATGGTCGCGGTCTACGCGGTCGTGGAGACCGCCCGGTACGGCTGGGGCTCGGCCCGCACGCTCGGCCCCGGTGCCCTCGCGGTCGCGCTGCTGGCCGCGTTCTTCGTCCGGCAGCGCCTGGCCCGCACGCCGCTGCTTCCGCTGCGGATACTCCGGTCCCACGGCATCGTCACCGCCAACCTCGTGCAGGCGCTCACGGTGGCGGCGGCGTTCGGGTTCCAGGTGCTGATCCCGCAGTACATGCAGCGGGTCCTCGGCTACGGGGCGGCCGGTGCCGGGCTCGGGATGCTGCCCGCCGCCGTCGTGATCGGCACCCTGTCGGCCGGGCTGTCGGCGCGGCTGATCGCCCGGTTCGGGCTGCGGGTGATGCTGATGGCCGGCCTCGCGCCCATCGTCGCCGGCTTCACGCTGCTGACCTGGCTGCCGGCCGCGGGCTCCGGTTCGGCCTACCCGCTGCACCTGCTGCCGACGATGCTGCTGACCGGCGGGTTCGGCCTGGCCTTCCCGGCGATGATCACGCTGGCCATGTCCGGTGCCCCGGACGCCGACGCCGGGGTGGCCTCCGGCCTGGTGAACACGACCCAGCAGGTCGGGGCCGCGCTGGGCGTGGCGGTGCTGTCCACCCTGGCCGCCTCCCGGACCGGGCACCTGCTGGCCGCCGGCCAGCCGGCCGCCAGCGCGCTGACCGGGGGATACCACCTGGCCTTCGGCACCGGCGCGGGCCTGGCGGCAGCCGCCCTCATCCTCGCCGCCGTCGCCCTGCGCCCCGCCCGCCCCGCCGCCAAGACCAACGCGCCCCCCGCCGGCGCATCCCCAGCCGGCGCACCCCAGACCGGCGCACCCCCCGCCAAACCTCCCACCCGGAGCCTAATCGTGCCCTAACCCGCGCCCAAGCCAGACCCCTTTCATGATCACGTGTTGTTGTAGGTCGCCGGCGACCCCTAACAACACGTGATCATGAAAGCGCCCGGCGCGGCGCGGGCGGCACGCTGGGGGTGAACATCCTTGCGCTGCCCGGGCTGACCTGGCCACCATGTCTGAGAGCGGCAATGGGCCAGGACGACGCGGAGGGCGGTAGGGCGTGATCTGGACGGGTGAGCGCGCTCGCCAGCAGCGTCTCCTGGTCGCCGAGGTGTACCAGGCGGCCGCTGGGGTGCCGTGCGAGCGCCGCGCGGCCATCGCGGGCGGCCTGCCCGGCGCGGACAAGCCCGCCGCGCTGGACCGGGCCGGCCTGGACCGGACCCGCTACTTCACCGTCAGCATCGACGCGATCCTGTACCGGATGGCCGCCGCTGGCCTCATCCCGGAGCCCGTCATCCCGGAGCCCGTCATCCCGGAGCCCGGCGCCCCGGAGCCCGCCGCCCCGCAGGCCAACGGCCGGTCCCCGCTCGAGCGAGCAGGCCAGGTCCACGCCGAGGCCCAGTTCCTCGCCAAACGGGTTCTGCTCCGCGCCCTCATGGACGGCAGGAACCTGATCCTGGACATCTCGCTGGCGTCCTGGCGGGCCGCCGAGGCCTGGACCTACGCCCTGCGGTTCGCGGACTACGAGATCATCGCGGTGTTCGCCGACATCGGCGTGGACGAGGCGGTCCGCCGGGCCGGCCAGACCCGGCAGCGCGGCGAGGAGGAGTTCCGCCGCGGGCACGGTCACGGCGGCCGGGACATCCCCGCCGCGGCCATCCGCGCCCTGGCCAGCCCGGCCGCGGCCGCGGCCGGCAACCGCATCCGGTGGGCGGTCGGCGCGCGGTCGGCCGGGGCTATCGGCGGCACGGTCGGCTCCGGCGTCTTCCCCGGCAGCGCCGTGACCTCGATGCTCACCTCGTACCGGGAGGGGCGGCTCAGCCTGGATGACCTGTCGCTGGAGTTCCGGGCCCGCCGCTGGCCGCGGATCCCGGACGTCTGCCCGCCCGAACTCGAGCCGGCCCGCGAAGCCATCGACGATCCCGAGCCTTATGTCCCCGGCTCGTTCGACGACGTGGTGCTGGCCTACGACCTCGGCTGGCTTTCCGATGCCGACTTCGACATCCTGGCCGTCGCGGCCGAAGGACTGCCTGACGCCTGACGGGCCGCGATCCCGGCGATCGCCGCCAGGCTGGCGGCCATGTTCTGGTGCAGGTCGGCCCGCAGGTCCCGGACGCCGAGCATGGTGCGCAAGATGACGTGCAGCGTCCTCGGCACCGCCTTGAGCACCTGGTAGCCGAGCGCCACGGCGGTGCCCCCGGCGGTGGGCTCGAAGCGGTAATACCAGCGGATGGTGCCGCCGCTGGGCTCGGTGCGGGTGATGGCGAACTCCCGGCCCCGTTCGGCCGTCTCCACCACCGGCCGGTTGGACCAGGCGAACCAGCGCTTTTTGTTCCGGGCGCTGAACCTGGCCCCCGGCACCGCGCCGTCCGCGCCGTCGAGCCACTGGCACGCGATGACCTCGGGGCTCCACTCCGGCGTGCGGGGCACGTCGGAGACCAGGTCGTAGAGCCACTCGGGGGTCGCGCCGATATCCAGCCGGACCTCATCGTGGCCAAGGCGGTTCATAGTGGCTCCTCCGTACTCAGCGGGCAGCTCACGGCCAGGTTAACTATATAGGATCGTAAAAGCAATAGACTATCGGTGAGTCTACACTCAATCCATGACGGTGCCCGCGAAGCCAGTGCCCCCGAAAACCAGGCCCGCGCAAGCAGTGACGCCGCGCGAGCGGCACCGGCTGCAGACACGCGCCGAGATTCTCGACGCGGCGGTCGCCGTGATGACCGAGCTGGGTGTCGCCGCCCTCAACCTGACCGAGGTGGCGCGGCGGGTCGGCCTGCGCCAGCCCTCGCTCTACCAGTACTTCGACTCGCGCACCGCCGTCTATGACGCCCTGTTCGAGCGCGGCATGCAGACCCATGCCGCGGTGATCGCCGCCGCCATCGACGCCAGCGCGCCGGGCTGGGCGGCGGTCCGCGCCGCCTGCCGGGAGACGCTGCGCTTCGCCTCCGAGCAGCCCGCCCTCGCGCAACTGCTGTTCAGCCGCGTGGTTCCCGGGTTCGTCCCCTCCGGACCCGCCTACGCCCCCAGCCTGCGCAGCGCCGTCCTGATGCATGCCGCCATGACGGCCGCCGTCGACCGCGGCGAGCTCCACCCGTCCGCGGCGACCGAACGCGGCGTCGCGATGCTGCTGGCCGTGGTCGCCGGATTCGGATCCCAGCACCAGGCCAACGAGCCGGAAACCACCTTCGCCGACAGCCCGCTGATCGCCCTGCTCGAACCCGCCCTGGATATGTACGCGGCCTATTTCAGCCCGGCCCGCCCGCCCGGCTGGACCCCGTGGTGAGACCGAAGACGGGCCAGCCAAGGACGGGGGAGCGGGGTGCCGGTGACAGGGCGCGGCACCCCGCTCCTATAAGGCGGGCGCCTGCGGGGCAAACGCCGCACCGCGCACCCGCCTTATGGCCCCGTTCTGGTTCAACAATGACGGAACCACCCAAAACGGGCAACTTGTTTTATCCGCCCCACGGCTAGCCAGAACGGCGGTAAATATAAAACTGAAAAGGAGTAACCTGTCCGCGTGGCCGAACAGCAGGCACGACCCGATCAGGGACCTGATATCGGCATCCTGGTTACGATCCGGTCACTGCTGCCGAACCTGGCGCCGGTCGAGCGCCGCGTCGCGCAGGCCGTCCTCGACGATCCGCAGGGCGTGGCCTGGCGGAGCATCTCCGAGCTCGCCCGGACCTGCGGCACCTCCGCGACCAGCGTGGTGCGCTTCTGCCGGGCGATCGGGCTGCGCGGCTACCCCGACCTGCGGCTCGCCCTGGCCGGCGCGGTGGCCCGCGATGGCATGACGGCGGCCACGACGGCCTCGCACGACATCGCCCCCGACGACGATGCCGCCGCGATCACCAAGAAGATCGCCTACGCCGATGCGCGGGCCGTCACCGACACCGCGAACCACCTCGACATCCCCACCATGATCCAGGTCACCGAGGCGCTCGCCAAGGCCACCCGGATCGACATCTACGGCGTCGGCGCCAGCGGCTTCGTGGCCCTCGACCTGCAGATGAAGCTGCAGCGCATCGGCCGCCCGGCCTTCGCCTGGCCGGATCCGCACATGGCCATCTCCTCGGCCGCGCTGCGCGGCGCCGGGGACGTCGCCATCGGCCTGTCGCACACCGGCACCACCGTCGACACGATCGACGCGCTGCGCGAGGCACACGGCCACGGCGCCCTCACCGTCGCGGTGACCAACTTCCCGTGGTCCCCGCTCACCGAGGTCGCCGACCTCGTGCTGCTCACCGCGGCGCGCGAGACCGCCTTCCGGTCCGGCGCCATGACCAGCCGGATCGCCCAGCTGACGGTGGTCGACTGCCTGTTCGTCACGCTCGCCCAGCAGGACCTGCCCGGCACCCGGGTGGCGCTGGAGCGGACCTTCGCCGCGGCCCAGGCCAAGCGCGTCCGCCGCAGCCGCCGCCAGCAGCCCGCCGACTAGGCGCCCGGCCGGCCCTCGTACCTTAGGCGGGGCCGCGGTTGGCGCTGCCCCAGACCTCGGGCACGTGTCCCCGCGCCGCCAGGCGCTCGCCTACCTCAGCCCAGACGGCCTGGATGAGGGCCGCGCCGACGATGGTCGACGTGGGCGCCATCCGCTCGGCGATCCCACCGATGTCCAGCGCCGCGTCGCCGAAGCAGCCGCCGTTGTCCAGCACGTAGTCGGCGATCTCGGGCAGCTTCGGCAGGCCGGGCGCGGCCGCGACGGTGGCCGAGTGGGCCGCCGACACCAGGCCGACCACGGTGACGCCGTGCCGGCGGGCCTCCAGGGCGAGTTCGACCACCAGCGCGTTGCGGCCCGAGTTCGAGATCACCCAGCACAGGTCGCCCGGACCCCAGTCCACGCCCCCGGTGAGTTCCTTGTAGTAGCCGGCCCGGTTCTCCAGCTTCCCGGCCGCCTCCTCGTCGGTCCGCGAGGTGAGCTCGTCGTTCCAGAGCGGCCGCACCACCTTCATGCCCCCGGCCCGGCGGTGCATCTCGCTGACGAGGCTCAGCGAGTGGCCGGCCCCGAACGCGTAGACGTGCCGGCCGGCCAGGATCGTGGTCGTGATCGCGGCGGCCACGCCGTCGATGGTGGCGTCGTTCTGCTCGAGTGCCTGGTCGAGCAGTCCGGTGATGTGCCGGCGCCATGCTGCCCGTGCGGTCTGCGATGCCATGTATTGGACCTTACGATCCGGACGCGATCCCGACAACGCCCGCACCCGGCGATGGGAAGATAGGGGCGTGCGTGATGCCCTCCACCTGCCCGGCCGGATCCTCGGCATCGACGCGGGCGGCAGCGGCACCCGCGTCGTCGTGGTCGAGAACGGCACGGTGACGCCGCAGCCGGACGAACTGCCGATCAACGTGCTGCTCACCGAGGGTTTTGCCGGGCGCCTGCTGCAGATCATCAAGGCCGCGGACGTGGCCGCCGCGGGTGTCGGCCTGGCCGGCCTGCGCCAGCAGGCGCAGGCGGCGGAGCTCGCCGCCACGCTGACCCGGCAGGCGGGCTGCCCGGTGCACGTCACCGGCGACGCGGACACCGCCCAGGCCGGCGCCTTCCTCGGCGGTCCCGGCGTGGTCGTGATCGCGGGCACCGGCTCGATGGCGTTCGGCCGGGACGGGGAGCGTCATGCCCGCGCCGGCGGCCACGGCTTCGTGCTCGGCGACGAGGGCAGCGCCTACTGGATCGGCCGCGCCGCCGCCCAGGCCGCGCTGGCCTGGCAGGACCGGATGGGCGGCTCCGAGCTCATCTGGCGCCGCGTCCGGGAGACGACCGGAACCGACCTCGAGGACCTGGTCAGCGACGTCACCTCCCACCCGGCCGAACGTCCCCGGCTCACCGCCCTGGCGCCCGTCCTCACCGCCCTCGCGGGCGAAGACCCCGCGGCGGAGCGGATCACCCGGCAGGCCGCCGAGCACCTGGCCGCCCTGGCCGAGTCCGTCCGGCACCGTCTCGGCCCGCTGCCCGTCGCCGGCGCCGGGCGGGTGTTCAGCGCCAGCCTCATCTGGGACCGGTTCGCCGAGCTGACCGGCGCCACCCGTCCGCTCGCCCCCGCCTCGGTCGGCGCCGCGCTGCTCGCCGCCCGCCGTGCCTGAGCAGCCCGGGCAGCTCGGGCAGATCGGCGCGCTCATCGACGCGGCGGTCAGCGGCGGCGGGATTCCCGGTGCGGTGGCGGTGGCCGGCCAGGGCCCGGTCACGCTCGGCCGGTGGGCGGCCGGCCAGGCCGACGCGCTGCAGGGCCGCCCGCTGCAGGGCCGCCCGCTGCAGGGCCGCCCG
>JAICWX010000076.1 GCA_025934635.1 Streptosporangiaceae bacterium
CGTTACCTGCCCGGCAGCAAGATGATCGAGGTCGGCGGGGACTGGTACGAGTCCATCGCGCTGCCCGGCGGCCGGGTCGCGCTGGTGGTCGGCGACGTGGCCGGGCACGGCGTGCGGGCCGCGGTCACCATGGGACGGCTGCGCACCGCCATCCACACCCTGGCCATGCTGGAGCTGCCGCCCGCCGACTCGCTGCTGCAGCTCGACGAGCTCATGCACACCCTCGGCGAGCGCGAGCCGCACTTCGCCACCTGCGCGTACGCGGTCTACGACGCGGTCAGCGGCGAAATCGAGGTGGCGGTGGCCGGCCACCTGCCGCCGCTGCTCGTGCACCCGGACGGCAGCAACGAGCTACTCGACGTGCCACCGTGCCCGCCGCTCGGCATCGGCGACGGCGAGGTGGAGAGCCGCCGGTTCCAGATCGAGGACGGCAGCCTGTTCGTGCTGTACACCGACGGCCTGGTCGAGAACAAGGGCCAGGACATCAGCGACGGGCTGGCCCGGCTGCAGCGCATCTTCGGCCCCGGCTCGCCGGAGGCGGATCTCGAGGACCTGTGCAAGGCCACCCTGGACGGGGTGTACTCCGATCACCAGCGCGACGACATCGCGGTGCTCATCGCCCGGCTGCGGCGGCTGCCCGAGGATCACTACGCCTCATGGACGCTCGCGCCGAAGCTGACCTCGGTCCGGGAAGCGCGTTCGGTGCTGACCGAGCCGATGAAGCGGTGGGGCCTGGAGGACCTGATCCCCACGACCGAGCTGCTCGTCTCCGAGCTGGTGACCAACGCGGTCAAGTACTCGCGGGGCGACGTCACGCTCCGGCTCGTCAACGAGCGGGCGCTGGTCTGCGAGGTGATCGACTCCTCGGGCGCGCTGCCGCGGCTGCGCTCGCCCAACGGCGACGACGAGAACGGCCGCGGCCTGCAGGTCGTGCGCCAGCTAGCCAAGCGCTGGGGTGCCCGGCGGACCGCGACCGGCAAGGTCGTCTGGTGCGAGCAGCCGCTGCCGGGCAGCCTGGGCGGCCTCGACGACCCGTTGCCCTTTCACTAAGGAGCCCTGGCCGCCCGGCAGCTAACGATGCCGGGCGGGCAGCAGTTAACGGCGCCGGGCGGGCGGCCGGGATGACCTGGGCGAGCGGGCGGTCGGCGGCGACGCGGGTCTTGTTCCGGCCGTCCTGCTTGGCCCGGTACAGGGCGGCGTCGGCCGCGGCCAGCAGGGTGGTGAGATCGGAACCGGCCCGGTCGAGGGCGGCCACCCCGATCGAGACGGTCACCCGGACGCACGTGCCCGCCGGGTCGTTCTCGCCGGAGTTGCCGTTGTGGCCGGCGTGGCCGGCGTTTTCGCTGTGGCCGGCCTTGCCGCCGTCGTGGTCGCCGTCGTTGTCGCTGACCGGGACGGACAACGCGGCGACGGCGGTGCGGAGCCGCTCGGTGATGGCCAGGGCCTGGTCTTCCCGCGTCTGCGGCAGCAGGACCGCGAACTCCTCCCCGCCGAACCGGCCCGCCAGGTCGTAGCTGCGCATCTGCTCGCGCAGGACGGTGCTGATCGCCCGCAGCGCCTTGTCGCCGACCAGGTGGCCGTGGGTGTCGTTGACCAGCTTGAAGTGGTCGAGGTCGAGCAGCGCGACGCACAGCGGGCTGCGGGTCCGCACCGCCCGGACGATCTCCCGTTCCGCCTCGCTCTCCCAGGTGGACGCGTTGAGCAGGCCGGTCTTGGGGTCCAGGCGGGACTTGGCCAGCAACTGCGCGTGCATCATGAACCGCCGGGCCAGCAGCACGGTCGGCACGGCCAGGACGGCCAGCACCGGGTCGACGGCGACCACCACGGTGATGAGGATGCCCAGGTCCATCTGGGCGAAGTCGGCGAGCAGCGCCTCGCGGTTCAGCACGATATCGGTCACCCGGGCGGTGGGATCCGACAGCTTCACCGCGACGACGATCAGGGCATTGTGACCGAACCAGCCGGTGAGCTCGGCCGCGGCCACGGCCGCCGTCCAGGTCAGGGCGTGCGTCCCGGGGCCGAGCGCGCTCCCGGCGAAGGACGCGGGGATGGCACGGAAGACGACCGACGCGGCTCCGTAGGCCAGGCCGATCGCGGCGCCGGTGAACACCCGCCGGTAGACCGCCCCGCGGTGCACCCGCCACTGCGTCAGGACCAGCAGCGGCGCCGGGATCACCATGGCGTACACCGGCGGCAGCAAGATCGCCACCGGCAGCACCCAGGCGGTCAGGAAGTCCCGGACCAGGCCGCTCTCCAGGTAGGCGACCCGCGGGGTCACCGCCACGGAGAGCGCGCCGCAGCTCAGCAGCAGGCCGAACCGCACCAGGTCACCCGGCGGCCACGAGGTCGCCGACGCGGCCAGCGCGGCCAGCGCGAGCGCCACCACGGGCACGGCGCCGATGTAGGCCCGCACCAGCCCGGGAAGCCGCCACCACGCCCAGTCCCTGACGGACAGCCCGGCGGCCAGCCGGCCGGCCGACGAAGCTGTGACGGACGAGGCTCGCATGTGTCACCGTTCCGGATGAGACGAGACGAGTCTGCTGATAGTCGGATGCTCACCGCAAAGGACTATTCACGCATAGCCACGATAGCTCATCTTTACGCATTCAGTTAGTAATTGCCGTAAATCGCCCCGCATTTGCGCGCGCGAAGGCGCTAAATGGTGACTGGCTAGCCGTGATTACGCGGCGTTGCATACGCCGCGGTCTGTCACTTAGCGCGACGATAGTGCGCGAGAGGAGGGCCGGGCCATGCGGAACACCTGGGTCTGAGCAGCACTGTTAATCATCTCGCCCATCACGGCGGGATCTCGGCGCACGTCATCCGGGACTTCGGTCCTGGGCTCTGGAATAATTCCGACAAAACGGTCCCTGCGCCATGGTGTCGGCACACTATATTGACGTGCCGGGGGACACAGATACGACGTCCGGGCCTGCTCGCGACGCAATCGGCACGTGCCGCGCGTTAACGCGCTCACCGCGATCGGCACGGCGACGGCGCCGGCGGGCAGGCCCCGGACGTGACCGGTTACTCCACCGTGACGCTCTTGGCCAGGTTGCGGGGCTTGTCGATGTCCCGGCCCAGCTTGGCCGCGACATGGTAGGCCAGCAGCTGCAGCGGGACGTTGAGCAGCAGCGGCTCGAGCTCGGGCTCGGCCCGCGGCACGCGGATAACCGCGTCGGCCAGGCCCGCGGGCAGGTCGGCGCTCGTCACCGCGATGACCGGGCCGCCGCGGGCCTTGATCTGCTCGATCGTGGAGATGTTCTTGGACTGCAGGTCGTCCGCCGGGACGATGACCACGCTCGGCATCGAGGAGTTGATCAGGGCGAGCGGGCCGTGCTTCAGCTCGGCGGCCTGGTACGCCTCGGCGTGCACGTAGGAAACTTCCTTCAGCTTCTGCGCACCCTCCCGGGCCACCGGCCAGCCGCGGACCCGGCCGATGAAGAACATGTGCTCGGCGCCGGCGAACCGCCGCGCGACCTCGGCGATCTCCTCCTCGGCGGCCAGGACGTCAGCCAGCTGCCCGGGCAGCGCGCGCATCCCGGCCACGATCCGCTGGCCGGACGCCGCGGACAGGTCGCGGACCCGGCCGAGCAGCAGCGCGAGCAGGGCGAACGAGGCCGCCATATTGGTCAGCGCCTTGGTGGAGCAGACGGCGATCTCCGGCCCCGCGTGCAGGAAGACCCCGTGCCCGCACTCCCGCCCGATCGCGCTGCCGACCACGTTGACCGCGCCGATGACCTGGCCGCCCTTGCGGCGCAGCTCCTGCACCGCCATCAGCGTGTCAAGCGTCTCGCCGGACTGGCTGACCGCCACGTAGAGGGTGTCCGGGTCCACCACGGGATTGCGGTACCTGAACTCCGAGGCGGGCTCGGCGTCAGAGGGAATGCGGGCCAGTTCCTCGGTCAGCACCGCGCCCATCTGCCCGGCGTAGTAGGCCGAGCCGCAGCCGAGGAACTTCACCTGCCTGATCGACCGGAGCTGGCGCGCGTCCAGGTCGATGCCGCCCAGCTTGGCGGTGGCGAACCGCTCGTCGAGCCGGCCGCGCAGCGCCCGGCGCAGCGCCTCGGGCTGCTCGTAGATCTCCTTGCGCATGTAGTTCTCGAACGAGCCGAGCTCGTAGTCCCCGACCTCGGCCTCCACCGTGGTCGGCGCCTTGCGGGCACCGCCGGGCTCTCGCTCGTCGAGCGCCGCGGTGGTGTAGTCGGCGGCATGCACCGTGGCCACCTCGGCGTCGTCCAGGTACACGACCTGCTTGGTGTAGCGCACCAGCGCCGCCACGTCGGAGGCGACGAACATCTCCGATTCCCCGATACCGAGCACGATGGGGCTGCCGTTGCGCGCCACCACGAGCTCGGTCGGGTTCTGGGTGTCCAGCACCACCAGGCCGTAGGTGCCGTCCACGCGGCGCAGGGTGCGGCGGACCGCGTCCTCCAGGCTGGTCCCCTCGGTGGCCTCAGCGGCGATCATGTGGGCGAGGGCCTCGGTGTCGGTATCGCTGGCCAGCGTGACCCCCCGGCCGGCGAGCGCGTCCCTGAGCTGCTCGGCGTTCTCGATGATGCCGTTGTGCACGACGGCGATGCGGCCCTGCGCGTCGGTGTGCGGGTGGGCGTTGATGTCATTCGGCTCGCCGTGGGTAGCCCACCGGGTGTGGCCGATGCCGATGGTGGCCCTGGTGCGGTCACTGACCCGGTCCCTGAGATCCTGGACCCGGCCCGCCGTCTTGGTGACCTGAAGACGGTTCCGGTGGATGACGGCCAGGCCGGCCGAGTCGTAGCCGCGGTACTCCAGGCTCCTGAGCCCCTCGAGCAGCACCGGGACAGCGTCCCGGCGGCCGATGTACCCCACGATTCCGCACACGTCGAGCTCCCCTCCTTCGTAGCGTTAGCCGTAGATGATGCGGCGGAGCTGACGTTCCGACAGCCCGGGTGCCGCGAACCGGCGCTGCCGCAGCTCCGCCTCGATCTGCGGCCAGATCTGCTCGTTCTTGCGCTGCCGCTGCCGGAGTTCGGCGTGCCGCCGGCGGACGAACTCCTCGACCGTCTCGTCGAAGTAGCTCGCCACGTCGGCGATGACGCGGATCGCGGTGGGCTGCGACAGGCCCGTGGAGGCCGCCAGGTAACGGGCGAGATCCTGCGGGGAGGAGTCCGCCGGGACGCTGGGGCCTTTCGGGTCCCCGGGTTCGGGCACGCCTACTTCTTACTAGCCGGCCAGGCGGTTAGGCAAGAATCCTGCCCGATTTAAGGCAGGATGCGTCTGAATTAGCCCGGTTAGGGGTAAATCGTGGCCTGGACGAGAGGCGCGGACCGGAACGGGGAGACCTGCGCAGCCCGGCCGGCGGGCGCGGCTCGCGGCGGGCGCGGCTCGCGGCTAGCCCGTCCGGGCTAGCCGCTGGTGACCGCGAGAACGTGTCCCCGCGGACCAGCCTGTCCCTGGCGGGGTGGCCCGGCCGGGCCGGCCTCGGGGCCCCTGGCGCCTGGGTGACCCGTGGTGCCGCCGCTGCCTCTGTTGCGCGGCGCCGGCCGGATAACCCGGTGGATCCGGGTTATCCGGTGGATCCGGTACCCCCCAGGGGCCTGAATCCACCGCGTAAGCCGGATCCACCGCGTTAACGCGGAGGTGCCCTCCGCTGAGCCGGACCTGTGCGGCTGGTGAGACCGGGGAGCCGTACGGGGCGGGTACCGGGGCCCCCGCTCTTCTGGCTGCCGCCCTTTCAGAGCTCAAGGACACGTCTTAGCGCTGGTTGAGAAAGGACACGCCTTAGCGCTGGTTACGAGACGTGCAGGCTCGCTGAGACCATGTGGGTCTTGTTACGGCCGGTTTCCTTGGCGTGGTAGAGAGCCGAGTCGGCGGCGGCCATCAGATCGGTGAGCTCGCGGCTCTCGCCGTCCAGGGACGCGATCCCGACCGAGATGGTGAGCTTGATGAACCCGGCGCTCTCGTCCTGGTCGTCCACCGGGATGGACAGCCCGGCGATATGGGAGCGGAGGCGTTCCGCCACGTTGAGCGCGTCCTGCTCGCGCGCCTGCGACAGCAAGATGGCGAACTCCTCGCCGCCGAACCGCCCGGCCATGTCCGATCCGCGCAGCTGGTTGCGCAGGCCGTCGGTGACGGCCCGCAGCGCCTTGTCCCCGACCAGGTGGCCGTAGGTGTCGTTGACCACCTTGAAGTGGTCGATGTCGACGAGCGCGACGGCCAGCGGGATATTCAACCGGACCGACCGGGCGATTTCGACTTCCGCCTCGCGTTCCCAGGTGGCCGCGTTGAGCAGCCCGGTCTTGGTGTCGATACGGGACTGGGCCAGCAGCTGGGCGTGCATGATGAACCGCCGGGCCAGCAGCACGGTCGGCACGGCGGCGATGGCCAGCACCGGATTGACGGCGATCACGACGGTGACCAGGATGCTGAGGTCGAACTCGGCGAAGTCGGCCTGCAGCGCCTCCTTGTTCAGTTCGAGGTCGGACAGCTTGATGCTGGAATCAGTCAGCTTGATCGCGCCCACGATCAGGAAGTGGTGCCCGCGGCCGCCGACGAGCTCGCACACCGCCACGGCCAGCACGAAGGTGAGGGCGTGGGCGCCGGTGCCGATCGAGTGGCCGGCGAAGGATTCGGGAAACTGCCGGAACAGCAGCGAGGCCGCGCCGTAGAACAGGCTGATGGCGGCGCCGGTGAAGACGCGGCGGAAGACCACGCCCTTGTTCACCCGGACCTGGTGGAGCACCTGCAGCGGGATCGGGGTCAGCATGGCGTAAACCGGCGGCAGCAGGATCGCCACCGGCAGCATCCACACGGTGAGGAAGTCCCGGGCCATGCCGGGCTTGAGGTAGAGGACCCGCGGGGTGGCCGCGACCGAGGTCATCCCGCACGCCAGCAGCAGCGCGAACTTCAGCAGATCGGCGGTGTGCCAGGTCGTCTGCGAGAACGCGTAGCAGGTCAGCGCGAGGGTGATGACCGGGATGGCACCGACATAAGCGCGGAGAACGGGGGGGAGTCGCCACCATGCCCAGTCCCGCACCATCGCGTAGCCGAGCAGGCGGCGAGTGACGGACGAGGCTTCCATAGTCCACCGTTCCGGATGGGACGCGACAGGCTCCCTGTCTAGTCGGCAGCTCACCGTAAAGGACTAGCTCCGTATAGCTACCTTAACTCATCAATGCCCATCTTGGGCACTATTGAGCCTGATTCACCTACATGCCCCGACAAACCCGGGCTAAATGGTGTTTGACAAGCCACGATTACCCGGCGTGCCCATCGCCGGGAGGCTGTCGGACCGCCTTTTCTACGGCCGGAGGGAGAGCAGGCATGCGTGTGCAGTGGCAGTGAGAGCGCTCGTGGTCGTATCCGCCCGATCATGAAAGGAGCGTTCACGATGCGCGACACGTGGACTTAAGCCCGAATTGTCCGGTTTACCGCTACCGAGGTTCACGGAGCGGGACCGACTTCCTGGCCGCGGCGTGCCCGGGACGCCGAACGGCCGCATGACGCCCGCCGGGTGGTGACACGTGACGCCACCTGAGCGTCAGCACAACCGCGATGACCGTACCGATTCCGCCAGCAATGGCGACGACCGCCGCCGGGGAAATCCACTCGGCCGCGGCACCGGCCGCGACGAACGTGGCCCCCTGGCCAACGACCACACCCATGTTGGCAATGCCGAAAGCCTGAGACCGTCGCTCGTTCGGCACCCTCACGACGAAGGCGGTGTTGGCTGCGATCTGGTAAATGCCGAACGTAGCTGACAGCGAGAAGATCACCAGGGAAACGGCAAGACCCGGACGGAGGGCCGTCAAGACCAGCGTGGCGCAGGTGAGGACGGCCAGCGGTCCCATCAGGTTCAGCCGCTGACGCGCGCGGACGAAGCGCGTGAACAGCGGCGTGGCGATCGTGGTGGCCAGGCAGGTGGACGCCAGCACCACGCCGGCCGTGATCGGCCCTCCGCCGAGTTCCCTCGCGTAGGGCGCGGCGATCCCCTCGGGGACCGTGTAGAAGACCACCAGCAAACCGAGCAGCAGCAAGGTGCGCAGCGCCCGGTCGCCGAAGACCAGGCGGAAGCCGTCCCGCATGCGGGCCAGCGGTGACTGCTGGACCGTCTCCGGCTTCGCGGCGGCCGGCCGGGCCTTGGTGCCCAGCCCGATGAGCAGGCCGGACACCGCGAACGTGGCCGCGTCCACGATGAGCGAGGCGCGCACGCCGATGAAGGCCACCGCCAGTCCCCCGGCGGCCGCCCCGACCACCTGGCCCGCCAGGACGGTCGTCTGGAACACCGAGGCGCCGAGGACGTACTTCTCCCCTTGCAGGATGTCCGGGGTGATCGCGGCGCGGGCCGACTCGAACGGCGGCGCGAACATCGTGGTGGCAAAGAGCAGCGCCACCAGCGCCAGCAGCGGCACGCCCGGCACCGCCATGGCCGCGACCAGCACGGTCCGGATCGCGTCGCAGGTGACCATGACCGAGCGCCGCGGGCGCCGGTCGGCTATGTCGGCCAGGAACAGCCCGCCGATCACCCACGGCAGGTAGCCGGCCGCGTAGGCCAGGCCGGTGTACAAGGGCGAGTGCGTCCGGGCGAAGACGAGCAGGGTGAGCGCGACCAGGGCGAGGCGATCCCCCGTCACCGACAAGATCTCGGCGAACCACAGCGCCCGGAACTCGCGGACCGCGAACACGTCGCGGAACGTGGCGCGCGGCGGCACGGCACCCCTTCGCAGTGGCCTGGTCGGGCGGGCCCTATTGTCCGCGGCTGGCGGACCCGCGGCACGAGTAGTTTTCTCGTTTCATCATCGCCCAGCGATCGCGAGAATCGCAACAACTCGTACGGAATCGGTCACCCTTGGTTTTCGTCCGGCCCTTCCTCCGCCGACCGAGTTGATATGTGCCGTTCATCGGCATATACAAGGTCTGTGAGCAAGCAGTCCATGCAGGAGCCGACGTTCCTGATCTTGACCGCGCTGGCCGCGGGGGCCCAGCACGGCTACGGGATCATGAGCGACGTGGCCCGGATCTCCGATGGCCGGGTCAGGCTCCGGGCGGGCACCTTGTATGCGGCGCTGGACCGGCTGAAGTCCGACGGCATGGTCACCAGCGACAAAGAGGAGGTCGTGGACGGGCGGCTCCGCCGTTACTACCGGATCACCGACGAGGGCGCCGCCGAGCTCGCGGCCGAGGTGGGCCGGCTCCGGGCCAACGCCGCCGTCGCCGCCAGCCGCCTGGGCCTGGCCGGGGGAACCATATGACCTGGTCGGCGGAGCTGGACGGGCACTCCAGCCGCCTGCCCGCACGCCGCCGCACGCGGATGGAGCGGCGGTACCGGCGGCTGCTCACCCTGTACCCCAAGGCGCACCGGCGCGAGCACGCCGAGGAGATGATCGGCGTGCTGTTCGCCGCCGCCGACTACGACGCGCGGATCCGCGCCCCGAAGCCGGTGGCCTGGGCGCTGCGCACGGGACAGCACGTCGCGGACTGCGCGGATCTGGTGGCCGGGGCGGCCCGGATCCGCGGCCGCGTGGTGGTGAACCGGGTGAAGCAGGCCGCCCGTTCGGGATGGATGGTCCCTGACCGGCGCTGGAGCGACGCCCTGGCCGTGGTCAGCGTGATCGCCCCGCTGCTGCTGCTGGTGGCCGCGCTGGCCGAGTTCCACCTGCCGCAGGCGGTCGCGAGCAGCCTGGCCGGGCACCCGCAGTGGCGGCTCACCGCCACCCTCGGCCTGGGCGACCTGCCGCTGGCGGCCGGCGCGCCCGCGGTCGCCGTGCTGGCGCTGCTGCGGCTGCGGCGGCTGGCCGGGCTCAGTGCGATCGCCGCGGCGATCGGCCAGGTCGCCGCGGCCATGCAGCGGCCCGCTGCCCCCTTCACCGGGTACTCGAACCCGGTGGTCGCGTTCACCGTCCTGCTCGCCTGCACGGCCGCGGCGGCGCTGCTGATCTCGCCGGGCCCGGACCGCGGCCTGGCCCTGCTGACCCGGGGCGGAGCCGTCCTGATCGGCGCCGGGGCGCTGGTCCTGGGCGGGTTCAGCGTGGGTGGCAACGTCTGGCTGACCTCCCCCAGCGGCTTCACCAAGGGCCTCGGCAGCGAGGTGACCGGCTGGCCGGGCGACCTGCTGATCGCCGCGGTCCTGGTCGGCGTGGCGGTCGGCTGCCTGCGGGCCCCGGTCAGCCGCCGGGTGCTCGCGCTGCTGGCCATCCCGGTCATCCCGTACGCGGTCCTGTGGCAGGAAAAGCTGGCCAGCGACCTGTTCGGCCAGGCCGCCGGGGCCTCGGCCAGCATCTCGTCCTCGCTTCCCCTGCTCTACCTGCTGCCGCTGCTGCTGGCGGGCGTCATCGTCGCCGGGGCCTGGCTGGCCCGGCGCCGCGCCACCCGTTCGGCTTCTTCCACCGGGCCGAGGAGCGCCGTGAGCGCTTAGCCCGCAAAGACGTGGTGGTGGTGGCGCCGGCCACCGCCGTCGCTGGCGCCGCCGCCACCACTTACTTTTCGGACAAGAAAACTGTCCCCCGCTACTTTCTGAGGTGACAGCCGGTACCGGTCCGTACGGTGGAATATTTATCCCGAACGGGGCGGGTGTCTCGCCTGGGCACGATTGGATCCCACCAGAGCTGCTATCCCCGGCGCCTAACCGAAGCGGGAGCTGACACATGGCTGATGAATCTCCTAATCTCGTCCAGCTGCCCGGCAGCGAGCGGACGCGGCTGGAAGCCGCCACGCCGGCCGGCCAGCTGGACACCTCCGAACGGGCCCAGCTGACGCTGGTGCTGCGGCGCCGGGCCGAGATACCGGCCGAGATCGTCGAGGGGCCCACCGTCCTGACCCACGACCAGCTGGCCGAGCAGTACGGCGCCGACCCGGCCGACGTGGACCTGGTCCGGCAGACGCTCACCGGCCTGGGGCTCGAGATCACCGAGGTCCACGCGTCCACCCGGCGGGTCAAGGTGGCGGGCACCATCGGCGCGCTGTCCAGTGCCTTCGGCGTCACGCTGCAGCAGGTCGCCAGCCCGGACCCGAAGACGGGCGGAACCGTGACGCACCGCTACCGCGAGGGACCGCTGTTCGTCCCGGCCGCGCTGGACGGCGTGGTGCTCGCGGTGCTCGGGCTGGACACCCGGCCGCAGGCCCGCCCGCACTTCCGGTCGCTCGGCGGCGCTTCCGGCGCGGGCACCGGCGTCCGCGCCGCCGCCGCGGCCGCGGGCGGCACGTACCCGCCGAACCAGGTGGCCGACCTCTACAAGTTCCCGGCCGGCACCACCGGGGCGGGCCAGACCATCGCGGTGATCGAGCTCGGCGGCGGCTTCGCCACCAGTGACCTCGATACCTACTTCGGCGGCCTGGGCATCGCCGTGCCTTCGATCTCCGCGGTCAGCGTGGACGGCGCGTCCAACGCGCCCGGTTCCGACCCGAACGGTGCCGACGTGGAGGTCGCGCTGGACATCGACGTCATCGGCGCCGCCGCGCCGGGGGCGGCGCAGGTGGTCTACTTCGCGCCGAACAACGGTGACCAGGGCTTCGTCGACGCGATCGGCGCAGCCGCCTCGGCCACCCCGGCGCCCATCGCGATCTCGATCAGCTGGGGGCAGTCCGAGGATTCGTGGACGGCTCAGGGGCGTTCGGCGATGGACGCGGCGATCGCCGACGCGGCCGCGATGGGCATCACGGTGTGCGTGGCCTCCGGCGACAACGGCAGCGGCGACGCCGTCAGCGACGGGCAGCCGCACGTGGACTTCCCCGCGTCCAGCCCGCACGCCCTGGCGTGCGGCGGGACAAAGCTGGTGGCGGACGTGGCGGCCGGCACGATCAGCTCGGAGGTGGTCTGGAACGAGACGGCCGCTAACGAGGGAGCCGGGGGCGGCGGGGTCAGCGACGTCTTCGCCGTGCCGTCCTTCCAGGCCAACGCCGGGGTGCCCGCCCGGGCGGCGGGCTCGGGGGGCGGGCGCAAGCACCCCGGGACCGGCGCGGCGGCTTCGGACGGGACCGGCACGTCGGCGGCGGCTTCGGCCGGCGGGCGGGGGGTGCCGGACGTGGCGGGCAACGCTGACCCGGTCACCGGCTACCAGATCTTCTCCGGCGGCCACGCCCAGGTAGTCGGCGGCACCAGCGCGGTCGCCCCGTTGTGGGCGGCCCTGGTCAGCCGGCTGGCCGAGGCCACCGGCCAGCGCTTCGGGCTGATCCAGACGCTGCTGTACGCGGGCGTGACGCCCGGCGCCGCGGTGGGCGGCTTCAACGACATCACCAGCGGGAACAACGGCGCCTACACGGCCGGCCCCGGCTGGGACGCCTGCTCGGGCCTCGGCAGCCCCGACGGCACCGCCTTGCTGTTCCGCCTCAAGAGCTAACCCGCTGCGCCTGGACCAGGCGCCTGCGACAGGCATGACTGTGGGCCAGAGCACCCCGTATCAGGGGCGCTCTGGCCCACAGTCGTGACGGCAACGGGACACGTGGGCGCGGTGTTCTTGGTGGTGCCCGCGGGACACATGATGCCGATTTGCCGTGGCTCGGTGCGATATCCAGCGACATCGATGGAGCATTGATGCCGCTGTGACGACATCGATGGGGCATCCATGTCGTGGCGGGCGGAGGTGAGCCCCGGCGTTTTCGTAACGGCTGGGGGTGGTGTGACGGATGCGATAGGTGGGGCTAGATCCGGGCGGCGCGGGAGACGCTGCGGGTTGTAGCGGCGACGGGGTGCGGGGTGTGGCGGCGACGGGTGAGGTGTTGGGGCGGGTCAGGAGCAAGCCAGAAGCGGGTAACGAGATTTCAGTTGACAGTGGCAAATGGAGGGCGCACACTTTTGGTAGTGACTTTCAAAAAGTTGTGACTGCCGAAGGGATGTTAGTGTCATGGCAGAGAACGGGGCTCGGAAGTGGTGGGCGCTGGTGGCCATCGCGGCGAGCGTGCTCGTGGTCGGGCTCGACCTGACCGTGCTGAACCTGGCGTTGCCCACGATCGCGATCGACCTGCATGCCTCGACCAGCGACCTGCAGTGGATCTCGGACTCCTACAGCCTGGTGCTGGCGGCCGTGATGCTGCCCGCGGGGCTGCTCGGCGACCGGCTGGGGCGCAAGAAGGTGCTGATCGCGGCGCTGGTCCTGTTCGGGGCCAGCTCGGTGGTGTGCGCGTACGCGGGCGGCACCGCCGCGCTGATCGCGGGCCGGGCCGTACTCGGGATCGGCGCCGCGGCCATCTTCCCGCTGTCGCTGTCGGTGATCCCGGTGCTGTTCGCCCCGGAGGAGCGGCAGAAGGCGATCGCGCTGATGGCGTCGGCTACCTTCATCAGCTTCCCCGTCGGCCCGGTCGTCGGCGGGTACCTGCTCGACCACTTCTGGTGGGGCTCGGTCTTCCTGATCAACGTGCCGGTGGTGGCGCTCGCGGTGATCGCCGTGGCGTTCCTGCTGCCCGAGTCGCGCAGCGCGCTGCGGCCCCGGGTGGACGTGCTGGGCGTGATCTTGTCCAGCGCGGGCCTGGCCGGGCTGACCTACGGGTTCATCAAGGCGGGACAGGACGGCTGGACGGACGCTGCCGCGCTGGCCACCATCGCCGCGGGGGTGGCGGTGCTCGGTGCGCTGGTCGGCTGGGAGCGCTGGCTGACCGGGCGCTGGCTGGCCGCCGACGTGCTGGCTAAGGACGGGCAGGCCGCAGACGGTGACGACCTTCGCAGGGGCAAGGTCCGTCCGCTGATCGAGCTGCGGTTGTTCCGGTCGGCCGGCTTCACCTGGGGCACCACGCTGGCCACGCTGGTCTCGTTCGCGATGTTCGGCATCTTCTTCGTGATGCCGCAGTACTTCCAGGAGGTCCGCGGCGCCGACGCGATGGGCAGCGGGCTGCGGCTGCTGCCGATGATCGGCGGCATGGTGATCGGCATGATCGGCGGTACCCGGCTCGCCTCGCCCCGCAAGGACGCCGACGGCGCCGCCAGGTCGCCCCGGACCAGCGCCAAGCTGCTGGTCACGATCGGGTTCGCGGTCATGGCGGGCGCGCTGGCGGTGGGCGCGGGGACCCGCGCCAGCAGCGGCACCGGGTTCGCCGCCACCTGGTTCGCGGTGTTCGGGCTCGGGCTGGGGCTGGCCATGCCGCAGGCGATGAACGCCGCGATCGGCGCCCTGTCGGCCGAGCGCAGCGGCGCGGGCTCGGCCCTGATCTCGGCGCTGCGGCAGGTGGGCGCCACCATCGGGGTGGCCATCCTCGGCACCATCCTCAGCTCGGTGTACAGCAGCCACCTGACGGTCAGCGGGCTGCCCGCGGCGGCGGCGGACGCCGTGAAGAGCAGCGTGGCGGCCGGCGTCGGCGTCGCGCACCAGGTGAACTCGGCCGCGCTGCTCGACTCGGTGCGGCACGCGTTCGTCAGCGGCATGGACACCATGCTCTGGGTCTGCGCCGGGATCGCGCTGGTGAGCGCCATCCTGGGGGCCATCTTCCTGCCGCGCCGGACCCAGTGGGCGGCGGAGCCCGCGGCGGTGGCCGGCGTCCCGGCCGAGGCCGGAGTCGTCGAGGTCCCCGCGGGGAAGGCCGAGCGGCAGGGATGACGACGATCGCGAACGCGGGATCGGGGTTCCGGGGCCGGAACCCCGATCCGGACGGCCTGCGCGAGCGGAAAAAGGCCAGGACGCGTGCGGCCCTGCGGCAGCACGCGCTCCGGCTGTTCCGCGAGCGGGGCTATCAGCAGACCACGGTGGAGCAGATCGCGGCGGCGGCGGAGGTATCGCCGAGCACGTTCTTCCGCTACTTCCCGACCAAGGAAGACCTCGTCCTGCAGGACGACATGGACATCATGATCGCCGAGGCGTTCGAGCGGCAGCCGGCCGGGCTCGGCCCGGTCGCCGCCTTCCGCGTCGCCCTGCGGGAGGTCACCGGCTCCTACAGCCAGGCCGACCTCGACGTGCTCCGGGCGACCACGGCCCTTATCGCGACCGTGCCGGAGGTCCGGGCCCGGGCCACCGACGAGTTCGCCCGCATGATCGCGGTGCTGAGCGGGGCCCTGGCCCGGCGGACCGGGCGCCCGGCGGACGATCTGACCGTGCGGGCGGTGGCCGGCGGGATCATCGGCGTCATCTTGTCGATCACCTTGCCGGTGCAGGACTGGCGCGGCGACGGGGATGACTTCATGGCCCTGTTCGAGCGCACCGACCGGGCCCTGGCCCTGCTCGAGGCCGGGCTCCCGCTCTGAGCGCCAGCCCGGGCCGGCCTGGCCGGCCGCTGAGCCGCCGCTGCCGGTGAAACGGGCCAGGAACGGGCAGAATGGTAAACGTGACAGTGATTCCCGGAACCGGCCAGGAGCGGCCGGACGGCTTGCGCGAGCGGAAGAAGGCCAGGACCCGCGCCGCCATCCGGGATCACGCCCTGCGGCTGTTCCGCGAGAACGGCTACCAGCGCACCACCGTGGAGCAGATCGCGGCGGCGGCGGAGGTGTCGCCCAGCACGTTCTTCCGCTACTTCCCGACCAAGGAAGACGTCGTCCTGCAGGACGACATGGACACCCGGATGGTCGAGGCACTGGACCGGCAGCCCGCTGACCTCACCCCGCTCAGCGCGGTCCGCGCAGCGGTCCGCGACGCGTTCGCCTCCTACACCGAGGCCGACCTTGATGTGATCAGCGAGACCAGCGCCCTCAGCATGACCGTGCCCGAGATCAGGGCCCGGGCCACGGACGAGTTCACCCGCACCATCGGGGTTGTCGCCGAGGCCCTGGCCAAGCGGGCCGGGCGCTCGCCCGACGACCTGGCCGTGCGCACCGCGGCCGGCGCGATCGTCGGCGTCATGATGAGCCTGGCCCTGCCGTGGGAAGACATGGCGAGCGGCCGGAAACCCATCGAGGACCTGTTCGGTCGCGTCGACCAGGCCCTGGCCCTGCTGGAGGCCGGGCTCCCCCTGTAGGCCCGCCGCCCCCGGGGTCGCCGGCCCTCAGGGTCGCCGGCCCCCAGGGTCGCCGGCCCGGCCGGCTAGCCGTGCGCTTCAGCGCCGCGTCAGCGGTGCTTCAGAGGTATGGCCGACAGTGAACGGGTCCGTTGCTTCCGATCGCAGCGGCGAATCCGCGGGCTCCGCTGGAACCCGGGGCCCGCGGATGCCGATCTCGTGTCACACCCCAGGGGGCTGAGGTCATGAGTACTCGCGCGGTGGTCCTGATCGTGGTGGTCATGGCCGTAGCGGCCTTCGCCGGCGTGGCCCTGGTCGCCCTGTTCGTGGCCGTCTGAGCCTGCCTCGCCCGCCGGTCGCAAAGCTCGGGTTTCCGCCGACCCGGGACCGGGGACGGCCGGCAGCGTGGCCGGCCGTCCCCGGCAGTCCGACCGGTCGCAGGTCATGGAGCTCGGGTAGTCCGCCTACCCGGGACCGGGGCGGCCGGTAGCGGGCCGGCCGCCCCGGCAGTCCCACGGCAGCATGCCACCGTCGGGCGACCCGGCGGTCCCCGTGACAAGATTGGCGGTCATGTACCGCGGCGTCCTGTCTTCCGGCCTCGGCTCGCACTGGCGGCGCGAGGTCCTGCGGACCAGCCTGTGGTACGTGCCCGCGCTGGAGGTGGCGGCCGCGCTGGCGCTGTTCGGCGGCACGCTCGCGGCCGACCGGGCCGCTTACCACGGCGACTTCGCCGTGCCGGGCTGGGTGATCAGCGGCAGCGCCGACGCGGCCCGGCAGATCCTCACGACGATCGCGGCCGCCATCATCACCGTGATCGGGGTGGTCTTCTCCGTCATCCTGCTCACCCTGACGCTGGCCTCGACCCAGTTCGGGCCGCGGATGCTGCGGAACTTCATCCGCGACCGCGGCACCCAGCTGACCCTCGGCACGTTCGTGGCCACGTTCGTCTACGCGGTGCTCGTGCTCGGCTCGATCGGGGTCGAGTCCCGCGGCGACTTCGTACCGCACATCGGCGTGACGGTCACGCTCGGGCTGATGGTCGCTGACCTAGCCGTGCTCATCTACTTCATCCATCACACGGCGACCTCGATCCAGCTGCCCCAGGTGATCGCGAGCATCGCCGCCGACCTGGCCGTGGCGATCAGGGAGCAGGGCAGCGGGAACACCGAACCGCACGATAAGGCCGGCCCGGCCGCGGGCGAACTGGTGGCCCGGGCCGAAGAGGGCGGCGGCGTGCTGCTCGCCCCGGTCAGCGGGTACGTGCAGTTCATCAGGCACCAGAGCCTGGTCCGGCTGGCCACCGAGGCCGACGCGGTGATCAACCTGGAGCACCGGCCCGGGCACTTCGTCGTGCAGGGGCACCGGTTCGCCTCGGTCTGGCCGCCGGAGGCGGCGCCGCATATCCGGCAGGCGCTGGGCCGCGCGCACTTCGTCGGGCCGCACCGCACCCTCAGCCAGGACGTCTCGTTCGGCGTCGACCAGCTGGTCGAGATCGCGCTGCGCGCGCTCTCCGCCGCTATCAACGACACGTTCACCGTCCTGACCTGCATCGACTGGCTCGGGGAGAGCCTGTGCAAGATCGTGGCGCAGTGGCATCCGGCCCGCGTGCACCGGGACGAGCGGGGGTTCATCCGGGTCATCGCGCCCGAGCCCTCCTACGACCGGCTGATGCAGCGCTCGTTCGAGAAGCTCAGGCAGTCCAGCCTGGGCCAGCCCGCGGTGATGATCCGGCTGCTCGACGCGCTGGCCCGCATCATGGCCGAGACCACGAGCCAGGCGCAGCGCCGGGTGCTGCTCGAGCAGGCGGCCATGATCAGCCGGGCGTGCGAGCGCTCGGTGCCCGAAGCCGCCGACCGGGCCGACATCCAGCGCCGCTACGAGGCCGTGCTGACCGTGGAGGCACGGCTGACCGCCGACGAGGAGGGCGTGAGCGGGCCGGGAACGAACGGGCCAGGACCAGACAGGGCATGAACGAACGGGCTCGGCGCGAGCGGACCGGACGGCTGAAACTTTTTTCTCGGCGGTGTCGGATACGGCGCCGCGCCGTTCGTGGCATTGATGAAGGGACGCCAGGCCGGCGTCCCCGCTGATACTGGAGGCAACCGTGAAATACGTGATCCTGCTGCTGAACACCGAGGCGAGCCAGCAGCTGTCCGAGGCGGACGGGCAGGCCTGGTACGGCGAGATCGGTGCCTGGTACGAGAAGAACGGCGGCGGTTCGGGCAAGCTGGCCGAGACCGGGTACCAGCTGGCGCCGTCCGCCTCGGCCCGGACGGTGCGCGCCAGCGGCGTCACCGACGGCCCGTTCATGGAGACCAAGGAGGCCCTCGGCGGGTACTCGGTGCTGGAGACCGACACCATCGAGGAGGCCGTCGAGATCGCGAAGACCTGGCCGGGCGTGGACCGCGGCTGGATGACGATCGAAGTCCGGCCCGTCATCGAGATGTAGCAGCCCCGGCCGGGACGCCCTGGCGAGGGGGTCAGGGCTCCCACGGCCAGGGCTGAGAAGGAGCAGGGCTCAGAAGGAGCAGGGCTCAGAAGGACAGGCGGCGGGCGAGGAGCTCGCGCTCAGCCGGGTTCCCGGCTAGCGCGAGCGCTCGCTCGCTGGCGTCCCTGGCCTCGTCGTCGCGGCCCAGGCCGGCCAGCAGGCCGGCCCGCAGCGCGTGGAACAGCCGGTACCCGTCGAGCTCGGCGGCGAGCGGGGAGATCTCGGCCAGCGCGGCCTCCGGGCCGACCACGTAGCGGGTGGCCACGGCCCGGTTGAGCAGCACCACCGGGGACGGCGCGAGCGCCTGGAGCCGGTCGTACAGCAGGCGGATCTGGAGCCAGTCGGTGCGCTCGTAGTCGGGCGCCTCGGCGTGCAGCGCGGCGATGGCCGCCTGGACCTGGTAGGGCCCGGGGACGCGCAGGGCCAGCGCGCGGCCGAGCAGCCCGGTGGCCTCGGCGATGAGCGCCGCGTCCCAGCGGGCGCGGTCCTGATCGGTGAGCCGGACCAGGCGTCCCCAGCCGTCGAACCGGGTCGCGGCGCGGGACTCGTGCAGCAGCATCAGCGCGAGCAGGCCACCGACCTCGGGCTCGCGCGGCATCAGCCGGTGCAGCAGCCGGGCCAGCGCCACCGCCTGGGCGGCCAGGTCGCGCCGGGCGGGCTGGCGGCCCGCGCTGGCCAGGTAACCCTCGTTGAAAACCAGGTACACCACGGCCAGCACCTCGGCCAGCCGGTCCGCGAGCGCGTCGGGATCGGGAATCCGCAGGTCGGCGTGCGCGGCCCGCAGCGCCTTGCGCGCCCGCAGCAGCCGCTGGGTCATCGCGGGCTCGGCGGCCAGGAAAGCGGCGGCGATCTCGGCCGTGGTCAGGCCGCAGGCGGCCCGCAGGGTAAGCGCGATCTGCGACTCGCGCGGCAGCGCGGGGTGGCAGCACGCGAAGATCATCCCGAGCAGCTCGTCGTCGGCGTCGCCGGTATCGGCGCCGGTTTCGGCACTGGGCCCGGTCTGCGTCACGGCCAGCAGGGCCAGCTTCTCCTGTCCGGCCCGGTCCCGGCGGAGCCGGTCGATCGCCTTGCGGCGAGCCGTGGTGGCCAGCCAGCCGCCCGGGTTCGGCGGCGGGCCTTCCCGCCAGTGCTCGATGGCCTCGACGAACGCGTCCTGCACCGCGTCGGCGGCGAGGCCGACGTCCCCGGTCCGCGCGGCCAGGGCGGCGGTGATCCGGGGCGCTTCGGCCCGGTAGATCCGCTCGAGCTGCGGAGCGTCCAAGATCGCGCGGGCTAGGCGCCCGTGAACCGGGGCGGCCGCTTCTCGGCGAAGGCCCTGACTCCCTCGGCGAAGTCGGCGGAGCCGGACATCTCCCGCTGGATCTGCGCCTCGAACTCGAGCTGGGCGTCCATCTGCTCGTACAGCCACCGGTTGAGCTGGCGCTTGGTGCCGTCGTACGACCTGGTGGCACCGCCGGCCAGCCGGTCGAGCAGCTTGGCCGACTCCGCACCGAACTCCTCGTCCGGCCAGACCCGGTTGATCAGCCCCCAGCCGAGCGCCTGGCGGGCACCGAGCCGCTCGCCCAGCAGGGCCAGCTCGGCCGCCCGGGCGAAGCCGATCCGGGACGGCACCAGCAGCGACGAGCCGCCGTCGGGCACCAGCCCGATGTTGACGAAGGCGAGCTGGAAGAACGCCGACTCGGCCGCCACGACCAGGTCGCAGGCCAGCGCGAGGGACAGGCCGATCCCGGCCGCCGGGCCGTTGACCGCGGCCACGACCGGCTTGGGCATCCGCCGGATGCCGGTGATCAGCGGGTGGTACCGCTCGGTGAGGATCGTGTACACGTCAGGCGGGTTGTCACCTGCCTCCGCCGCGGATTCCTTCAGGTCGGCGCCGCTGGAGAAGGCGCGCCCGGCGCCGGTGATCAGCACCGCCCGGACCCCGGGATCGCCGGTGACCTCGCGGATCGCGTCGTTCAGGTCGGCCGCGAACCGCGCGTTCCAGGCGTTCAGCCGGTCCGGGCGGTTGAGCTCGACCTTGGCCCCCGCACCGCGACGGTAGAGGTTGACGGTCTCATACTGGCGGTAAAGCTCATCGTCACTCACGCCGGTCATGCTATCCCGGGAGGTCATCCCGGTTAAAACAAGGGAGAACGCGGCGATGTCAGGCAAGGTCAAGGACCACGGCAAGAAAGAGCCTCTGCACGCGGGCGGGACACCGCGGCTGCCTAAGAAGCTCTATGAGGACGAGCTGTACCGCCTGCAGGGCGAGCTGGTGCGGATGCAGGGGTGGGTGCGGGCCGAGGGCGCCCGGATCGTGATCATCTTCGAGGGCCGCGACGCGGCCGGCAAGGGCAGCACGATCAAGCGGGTGACCGAGTACCTCAACCCCCGGCTCGCCCGGATCGTCGCCCTGCCCGCGCCGACCGAACGGCAGACCACCCAGTGGTACTTCCAGCGCTACGTGGAGAACCTGCCCGCGGCCGGCGAGATCGTCCTGTTCGACCGCAGCTGGTACAACCGGGCCGGCGTAGAGCACGTCATGGGGTTCTGCAGTAAGGAGGAGTACAGCCGGTTCATGCACCAGTGCCCGATCTTCGAGCGGCTGCTGGTGGAGGACGGCATCTTGCTGCGCAAGTACTGGTTCTCGGTAGGCGACGAGGAGCAGCAGGTCCGGTTCGAGTCCCGGCTGCACGACCCGATGCGCAGCTGGAAGCTCTCGCCCATGGACCTGGAGTCGATCACCCGGTGGGAGGACTACTCGCGGGCCAAGGACGAGATGTTCGTGCACACCGACATCCCCGAGGCGCCGTGGCACGTGGTGGAAAGCGACGACAAGCGGCGCGCCCGCATCAACATGATTGCCCACCTGCTCGGCACGATTCCCTACCACCAGGTGAAGCAGCCGTCGCTGAAGCTGCCGCCGCGGCCGGCGTCCCAGGGATACATCCGGACGCCGCGCGACATGCAGGCCTTCGTCCCCGACCACGCCGCCGAGATCCTCGCCGCCGCCGGGGACTAGGGCAGCGGAGGTGGCCCTGGCCCGGCCTCAGGGGCCGCGCTCGCACCACAGCTCACGCCCGTCACAGGCCTGGGCCCTAATCAGATCCCGGCAAACGACATGAATGCTCCATCAATGTCGCAATCACGGCATTGATGCTCCATCAATGCCGTTAACGCGCCTCCCCCTGGGCGCCCGGATGGCACTCGGTGATACGGCGGGGACCCTTGGAGCAGATGAGCCAAATGAGGTGGAAGAGATTCGTGAACTACCGGGACAGGTGGGTTCAGGATCTGCTGGGCGGGTTCAGGATCTGCTGGGTTCGTCCGTGATGTACGGGGCGGGCCTGGGCGCTTGGTGATGTGGGGGCGGCCCTGGGGGGTTGGTTATGTGGGGGGCGGGTCCCGGGGGCTTGTAGGTGTGGGGGCGGGGTTAGCCGGCGACGGGGAGGCGGGGGCCGGCTAGGCGGACCTTGGCGCGGATGCGGTCGCCCTCGGGGTGGTCGATCGCGTCGAACGTGCGCAGCGACTGCATCCAGGCCCAGCGGGCGGCGTCCTGGTCGCCCGCGCTGGCGTGGACGTCGCCGAGGCGGTCGAGGATGCCCGCCTCGTTGAACCGGTCGGCGGTCTCCCGGGCCAGCCCGAGCGACCGCTCGTAGCAGGTGACGGAGCGCCGGTGGTCGCCGAGCTGGTGGTAGACGTAGCCGAGGCTGTCCCAGGAAGAGGACTCCCAGGTGCGTTCGCCGGCGGCCTTGCTCCGGGCCAGGGCCTGGCCGCAGTAGCGGATGGCCTGCGAGTAGTTCCCGATCCGGGCGTGGCAGTAGCCGACGTCGCCCAGGCTCATGATCTCCATGCTCCGGTCGGCGGAGGCCCAGGACAGCTGGAGCGCCCGCTCGGCGTGGCCGAGCATGTCGCCGTGGCGCTGCTCCAGCTCGGCGATCCAGGCCAGCGAGCTGTACGCCATCACCTGGGTGCGGCCGTAGCCGCCGTTCCCGTCCAGCATGCGCAGGGCGGTGTTGATGAGGGGCACCGCCTCCGGGTGGCGCCCGGACCGGGCGTAGCCAAGTCCCAGCAGGACCAGGCCATGGGCCTCGCCGGCCGTGTCGCCGGCCCGGCGGGCGGCCTCCAGTCCGGCCTGGCACGCCGTGGCCTGGTCGCTCCACAGGCCGCGGCGCAGCAGGAAGGCGCTGAGCGCCCAGGCGAGCCGCCAGGCGTGGCCGGCCCGCCCCGAGCCGGCCGCCAGCGTGACGGCGCCGAGCAGGCCGGCCCGCTCGGCGGTGAACCAGGCCAGCGCCTCCTCGGTGGTGGCGGGCCTGCTCAGCGCGGCCGCCGGCGCCGGGTCCGGCGCGGCCGGGGCGAAGAACGGCTCGATCAGGGTCGCGGCGGTGCAGGCGGCGTACAGGCAGTAGTCGAGGAACCGGCTCACGGCGGCCTGGCGGGTCGCCTCGTCCTCACAGGCCTGCGCCTGCTCGGCGGCGTAGGCGCGGAGCAGGTCGTGACAGGCGTACCGGCCGGGACGCTGCTCGGCCAGCAGGTACCCGCGGGTCAGCTCGGCCAGCAGGCCGCGGGCCCGGTCCGGCGCGATCCCGGCCAGGCTGGCCGCGGCGCCGACCGTGATGTCGGGCCCGGGGTGCAGGCCGAGCAGCCGGAAGAGCCGGGCCGCGCCGTCGCTGAGTGCCTGGTACGAGCAGGAGAACACGGCCCGGACGTCGGTGGCCGCGTCCCCGATCTCGAACGGGTCGAGCACGTTCCCGGCCTCGCGCAGGTCGGCCGCGACGGCCGCGAGCGGGAAGGACGGGCTGGCGGCAGCCCGGGCGGCGGTGATGGTGAGGGCCAGCGGCAGCCGCGCGCAGCCGGCGATGATCTCCTCGACCGCGTCCGGCTCGCGGCTGACCCGGCTGGCACCCAGCCGGCGGGAAAGCAGCTCGCGGGCCTCCCCCGGGGGCAGCAGGTCCAGGTGCAGCGGGTGCGCACCCTGGCCGGCGACCAGGCCGGTCAGGTGACTGCGGCTGGTCACGATGGCCAGGCAGCCGGGCGAGCCGGGCAGCAGCGGGCGCACCTGCTCGGCGTCCCGCGCGTTGTCGAGCAGGACCAGGACCCGCCGGCCCGCCAGCAGGCTGCGGTACAGCGCCACCTGGTCCTCCAGCCGGGCCGGGATGCGCTCCGCCGGCACCGCGAGGGCGTCCAGGAAGCCGCGCAGCGCCTGCCCGGCGTCGGCCGCCGGGCCGGCCGGGTCGAACCCGCGCAGGTTGACGTACAGCTGCCCGCCGGGGAAGTGCGCGGCCACGCGGTGCGCCCAGTGCACCGCCAGGGTCGTCTTGCCCACCCCGGCGGTCCCGGCGATGACCGAGATGACGGCACCGGCGTCCGGCTCCGGCAGGATCGCGTCCAGGCTGGCCAGCTCGGCGCCGCGCCCGGCGAAGGCGGCCACCGGCGGCGGCAGCTGGGCCGGGTCGAAGGCGGCGGGAGGCTGATCGGCGGCCCGCAGCAGGACGGCCGACGCCGGGGCCGGCGCGTCCAGCGACGAGTCCTGGCGCAGGATCGCGGTCTCCAGGTCGCGCAGTGCCTGGCCGGGCACCAGCCCGAGCTCGTCGGCCAGGGTGCCGCGCAGCCGCTGGTAGGCGGCCAGCGCGTCGGCCTGCCGCCCGCTGCGGTAGAGCGCCGTCATCAGCTGCGCGTAGACCTGCTCGTCGAGCGGGTGGGCGGCCGTCATCTGCTCGAGTTCGGTGATCAGCTGCCGGTGCTCCCCGGCGGCCAGCCTGGCCTCGGACAGCGCCCGCCTGATCCGCTCGGCCAGCAGCTCGAGGCGGCCCGCCTGCTCCTCCAGCCAGGCCAGCCCGGTGACGTCGGCCAGCGGCCGGCCGCGCCACAGGGCCAGCGCCGCCCGCAGGTCGCTGGCCCCGCGGACCGGGTCGGCGGCCTGAGCGCCCTGCCGCAGCAGCCGCTCGGCCAGCCAGACGTCGGTGCCGTCGTCGCCGACCTCCAGCCGGTAACCCGGCGGCCGGCCGACGATGGCGTTCTTGTTCCCCAGCAGTGTCCGCAGGTACGACACGTGACTCTGCAGGGTGTTCCGGACCGTCGACGGCGCGGTCTCGCCCCAGACCGCGTCGACCAGGCGCCCGACGCTGACGACTTCGCCGCCGTGCAGGGCCAGGGTGGCCAGCACGGCCTTACGCCGCAAGCCGCTGACCATCCGGGCCTCGCCATCCACCATGACATCGACCGGCCCAAGGAGTCGAATTCGCATGACGCTCCCGTTTCTCATGCGCAACAAAAAGAGTATTTCCCCTGCCTCCAGAAACGGGACGCGTTGTTCCCCGGTTCAGCGCATCTCAGTATTTTTACCGGTACGTCTCAGGATGTGATAAGGTTCCACGCCGTTCCATCCCCGTTCCACCAGGCACTATGTAGGGGAACGTGACACCCGGGCCGTTCCGCGGCGCATTCCGGGCAGGCGCTGGCAGGATGGCGGAAACCAGCCCCGTTCGGGCCTATGGAAAGCCGGAGTACGGCGGGCTGCGGCTTTGTTCCGCGTGACCACGACGGTCCGGTACCGGAGAATTTTAGGTATGGGCATAGGCATTACGACAGATGTCGCCGTAGTGACCCCCGCGGGACCATTAGTCTGTGTAACTGTGCACACCCCGCGAACACGGGGTTCCGGTACGTATTGGGGGGAGACGGCCGATGTCAGGCGCGCCAGGACCCGACGGCCTGGCGGGCACCCCGGATCCCGGCTTCGTCGGCCGGGCGGCCGAGGTGGCCTTGGTCCGGCGCCTGATCGGCGGCGCCCGGCTGGTCACCGTGACCGGGCTGCCCGGGGTGGGCAAGACCGCGGTCGGCCTGGCGGCGGCGGCCGCCGCGGCTGGCAGCTTCGCCGACGGCAGCCTGCTGCTGCGGCTCGACCCGCTGCGGGACGAGGCGCTGCTGCCGCACACGATCGCGGCGGCGCTGCAGCTGCCTGACGACTTCACCCGCGGCAGCCTGCCGGTGCTGGCCGAGCAGCTGGGCGACCGGCACCTGCTGCTCGTCCTGGATACCTGCGAGCACCTGCTGGGCGCGTGTGCCTCACTGATCGCGGCGCTGCTGCCGGCCTGCCCCAAGCTGCAGGTCCTGGCGACCAGCCGGGAACCGCTGCGGGTACCGGGCGAGGCCACGGCGGCGGTCCGCCCGCTGCGGCTGGCGGACGCGGTGGACCTGTTCGGGCGGCGGGCGGAGCGGGCCGGGGTGGTGCTCGCGCCCGAGCACCGGGCCACCGTGGCCTCGCTCTGCGTGCAGCTGGACAAGCTGCCGCTGGCCATCGGGCTGGCCGCGGGCCGGCTGGCCGAGCCGATGCGCGACGACACGGGCCGGCCGCTGGCCCGGCCCATGACCAAGCCGCTGGCCCAGCGGCTGACCGAGCTGCTGGCCGAGCTGGAGACGGGCGACGACATACTCGACGGCGACGGCGAGCCGGGCCGGCACCAGACGATGCGGGCGGCGATCGGCTGGAGCCACGAGCTGTGCACCCCGTCCGAGCGGCTGCTGTGGGCCAGGCTCTCGGTCTTCACCGAGCGGTTCACCCGGGCGGACGCGCAGGACGTCTGCGCCAGCGGGCAGCTGCCGGCCGAGGTTGTGGCGGCCGGCCTGAGCCTGCTGGCCGAACGGTCGGTCCTGCTGGCCAGCCAGCAGCCCGACGGGAGCCCGGGCTACGTGCTCCCGGCCACGGTGCGGGCCTACGGCCGCCGGATGCTGCGCCGCCTGGGCCAGGAAGAGGAGTTCACCGGCCGGTATCAGCGCTGGCAGGACGGCCGGCGACGGCAGCACGACGCGCCCGCCGGCAAGTAGGACCGGCCAGTAAACGCGACGTTTTCCGATCCGGGCGGCGCCGGGAACTTCGAGCGTTCGCGCAACAGGTTGTGGTTGGTTGACTACAATCAATTGCGTTCCCTCCCGGAGATTCCACCATGACCTTTCCGACCTCGACACATGTCGGTCGGCTGTTTGTCGAGTCACGCCACCGGCCTGCTACCCAGGGCGGCGGCGGTGATATCCACGACGTGATGGCCACCCCGTTCGGTGTCAGGCTGCTCGTCGGTGACGTGATGGGTACCGGCGCGCCCGCCAACCGGACCGGCCTGACCGTGCTGAACGCCTGGCGCGACCTGGCCTTCACCGAGCCCAGCCTGGCCGGCATCGCGGTCCGGCTGCACGCCCTGATCGCCCGTTCCCAGCACCCGGAGCGATTCGTCACCGCGCTGCTGGCGAACTTCCCGTCCCCGGACGAGCCCGGTACCGGCGGCACCGGCGTGGACAGCGCTGTCCTGGACGGTGCTGACCTGGGCGGGGACGAGCCGTCCGCGGACGCCGGCTCCTGGGCCGAGCTGGTCTGCTGCGGGCACCCGCCGCCGATGCTGCTGCGCGGCGGTTCGGCGGCGTTCGTGACGCCGTATGCCGCGCCGCCGCTCGGCCTGCTCGACCTGGCCGAGGGGTGGTGCCGGGCCAGCATGATCCCGGTCGGCGACGGGGACCAGCTGCTCCTCTACACCGACGGCGTCTCCGAGGCCCGGGACGCGGCAGGCCGGTTCTTCCCGCTCGCGCAGGTCATGGCCGAAGCTCTGCGCCTGGCCGGCTGCGCCGGGGGCGGCCGGGACGGGGGCGGCCAGGCCGGGGGGGAACTGCTGGACGTGCTGGCGGCCAGGCTGGAGGAGCACGTCGGCGACCGCGGCGGCGACGATATTCTCCTGCTGCTCGTGACGATGCGCTAATCCGCAGGTGCCTGATAGCGTGCGTGTATACCAACCAGCTGTCCTGACCCGCGGCGAGGATGGCATGCCCCTAGGATTAACCAGGCAACGCCCCGGTGAGCTCCCCCTCGAAGTCACCGGTTTCGTCGGGCGTTCATGCGAGCTGGCCGAGCTGACCGGCCTGCTGCGCACTGCCCGGCTGGTGACCGTCACCGGCCCTGGTGGCGTGGGGAAGACGCGCGTCGCGCTGCGCGCGGTAGCCCAGCTAACCCAGGATCAGTCAGCAGGGACCGGGCTGGCCCGCGAGTTCCCCGACGGCATCTGGCTGGTCGAGCTGTCCGGCCTGCACGATCCCGAGCTGCTGGCGGACACCGTGGCCACCGGCCTCGGGCTGGCCGGGAACGAGAACCACTCACAGCTCGACGCGATCCTGGATCACCTGCGCGACCAGCGGCTGCTGCTGATCCTGGACACCTGCGAGCACCTGATCGACGCGTGCGCCATGCTGGCCGACATCTTGCTCCGGGCCACCCCGGTCACGGTGCTCGCCACCAGCAGGCAGCCGCTGGCCGTGCCGGGCGAGCACACCTGCGCGATCCCGCCGCTGCCGGTGCCTGACCCGCGCGCCCGTCACGCGGGCGACGGGGACGCGGTAGAGCTGTTCGCCCAGTGCGCGGCGGCCGCGGTGCCCGGGTTCGCCGTCACCGACGCCAACCGGGCCTGCGTGATCAGGCTGTGCCGGCGCCTGGACGGGGTGCCGCTGGCCATCGAGCTGGCCACCGTGCGGCTGCGGGCCATCCCGCTCGAGCAGCTGGTCGACCGGCTCGAGGACCGCTTCCGGCTGCTGGCCGGCGGGCGCCGGGCGGCCCTGCCGCACCATCAGACGATCCGGGCGGCCACCGAGTGGAGCTACGACCTGTGCTCGCCCGCCGAGCAGCTGCTCTGGGCGCGGCTGTCGGTGTTCGCCGGCTCGTTCGACGTCGAGGCGGCCGAGCAGGTGTGCGCCGACGAGCGCCTCGACGACCGGGACGTGCTCCCCACGCTGATCGGCCTGGTCGACAAGTCCGTCGTGCTCCGGGTGGACATGCAGGGCACCGACGGCGACGGCACGCGGTACCTGCTGCTCGACACGATCAGGGAATTCGGCGTCGAGAAGCTGGCCGCGCGGGGGGAGGAGGAGATGGTCCGCCAGCGGCACCTGCGCCACTACTGCGGCCTGGCCACCTACCTGGGCGAGAACCCGCTGGCCGAGGACCAGGTGGCGCGCTATCGCCAGCTGCGGCTGGCACACGCCGAGCTGCGGGCCGCGCTCGAATACGCGCTGGCCGCGCCCGGCCGGCCGCGGGACGCGGCGACCATGGCCATCTCGCTCGACGGGTACTGGCAGATGTCGAGCACGCCCGGCGAGGGGCGGCACTGGCTGGGCAAGGTCCTGCCGCGGCTCGGCGAGCTGTCCCGCGGCCGGGCGCTGGCCCTGATCATCGACGGCTACCTGGCCTGCCTGCAGGACGACGTCCCGGCCGGGCTGGCCGAGCTGCAGCAGGGGATCGCGCTGGCCGAGGAGCGCGGCGACGACCGCATCCGGACCCGCGGCTACCTGAACCTCACCATGGCCCTGGCCCTGGCCGGCCGTTACGAGGAGGCGGCCCGGGCGGGCGGCACCGCTTACGAGCAGGCCCTGGCGGCGGGCGACACCTCCATGCTCATCGTGCTCGACTCGCACGTCGGGTACCTCAACATGCTGGCCGGGCGGGTGGAAGAGGGCCTGATCCGGTGCCGCAGCGGGCTGGGCCGGCTCGGGCCGGACAGCGGCGAGCGCTGGCAGCAGAGCTACCTGCTGCTGCTCGAGGGCATCTGCCTGTTCCTGCTGGGCGATCTCGGCGCGAGCGCCGGGGCGTTCCGCACCGCGCTGGCCATGAAGCACGAGATCGCCGACACCATGGGCATGGGCTACGCGCTGGAAGGAACCGCCTGGCTGGCCGCGGCCCAGCAGCGCTGCACCCGGGCCGCCTGGCTGCTGGGCGCGGCCGAGGGCCGGTGGCAGCTGGTGGGCGGCCGGCTCGGCCGCAACGCCACCGTCGAGGCCCTGCACGCGCGGGCCGAGCAGACGGTCCGCGACGCGCTGGGCCCGGAGCGCTACCGCGCGCTGCACGACCAGGGGCAGGGATACCCGCTGGAGGAGATCGTCCGGCTCGCGGCGCAGGACGCCGACGACCTGCCGCCCGCGCCCGATACCGGCGCCCCGGTGCCCGCGTTCCCCAGCCCGGCCCCGCCCCCGCCCGCCCTTACCAGCCGCGAGCTCGAGATCGCCAGCCTGGTCGGCGAGGGGCTGTCCAACCGGCAGATCGCCGAGCGGCTGGTCATCTCCAAACGCACCGTGGACGCGCACATCGAGCACATCTACGGCAAGCTCGGCGTCTCCTCGCGGGTCCAGCTGGCCAGCTGGCTCCGGTCCATCCAGCCGTAGCCCGGGCCGCGACGGCCGCAGACCGCGAGTTCGCCTGCTGTTATCGGCGGGCGGGCGGCAGGCGCCTACCCAGGCATGAAACTATGCCGGGGGGAAAGCGGAAGGCATACGGCACGAAGGCAGTACGACACCGAGGAGACGGCGACATGGCGACACCTGCGCCCGAGCGGAAGGCCTGGCAGGCGCTCAAGCGGCATTACGAGGAGATCGCCGGGGTCCACCTGCGTGAGCTGTTCGCCTCCGACCCCGGGCGCGGCGAGCGGATGACCGCCGAGGCGGCCGGGCTCTACCTGGACTATTCCAAGAACCGGATCACCGACGAGACCCTCGGGCTGCTGATCGCGCTGGCGCAGGAGTCGGGCGTGGCCGAGCGCCGCGACGCCATGTTCCGCGGCGAGCACATCAACGTGTCCGAGGACCGGGCCGTGCTGCACGTCGCGCTGCGGATGCCGGCCGGCGAGCACCTCGAGGTGGACGGCGCCGACGTGGTCGCCCAGGTGCACGAGGTGCTGGGCCGGATGGCGGACTTCGCCAGCCGGGTCCGGTCCGGCGAGTGGAAGGGCTATACCGGCAAGCCGATCAAGAACGTGGTCAACGTCGGCATCGGCGGCTCCGACCTCGGCCCGGTGATGGCGTACGAGGCGCTGCGCCACTACACCACGCGCGACATCACCTTCCGGTTCGTGTCCAACGTGGACTCGACCGACTTCGCCGAGGCGACCCGCGACCTGGACCCGGAACAGACGCTGTTCATCATCTCGTCCAAGACGTTCGGCACGCTGGAGACGCTGACCAACGCCACCTCGGCGCGGGACTGGATCACCGCCGCGCTGGGCTCCGAGGACGCGGTGGCCAAGCACTTCGTCGCGGTGTCGACTAACGCCGAGCGGGTCTCGAAGTTCGGCATCGACACCGCCAACATGTTCGGCTTCTGGGACTGGGTCGGCGGCCGGTACTCGATGGACTCGGCCATCGGGCTGTCCAACATGATCGCCCTCGGGCCGGACGGCTTCGGCGAGCTGCTGGCCGGCTTCCACGACATGGACGAGCACTTCCGCACCGCGCCGCTGGAAGCCAACCTGCCGGTGCTGATGGGGCTGCTCGCGTTCTGGTACCGGGACTTCTTCGGCTGCCAGGCCTACGGGGTGATGCCGTACGAGCAGTACCTCAAGCGGTTCCCGGCCTACCTGCAGCAGCTCACCATGGAGTCCAACGGCAAGCACGTCACGCTGACCGGGGAGCACGTCTCTTATGACACCGGCGCGGTCTACTGGGGCGAGCCGGGCACCAACGGCCAGCACAGCTTCTACCAGCTCATCCACCAGGGGACCACGATCATCCCGGTCGACCTGATCGGGTTCGGCAAGACGCTGAACCCGATCCGCGATCACCATGACATCCTCTCCTCCAACGTGTTCGCCCA
>JAICWX010000182.1 GCA_025934635.1 Streptosporangiaceae bacterium
CCCGCTGGCGCAGCACCTGGCCGGGCTGGCCACGGCCGGGCTGGTGTACGCGGTGCTGATCCGCTCGGGGGCCCGGGCCTGGCTGGCGGCGGCCGCCGCGCTGCCGGTGCTGTTCGACCCGCTGCCGGTGGTGCTCGAGAAGTACGTGCTGACCGACACCGGGGCCATGCTGCTGGTCATGGCGGCGCTGGCCGTCCTGGTCTGGCGGCGGGACGGGCCGCGGAAGCGGGCGGCGGCCGCGGCCGGGCTGCTGCTCGGGGTGGCGGTGACCTTCCGGGACCAGGACCTGATCATGATCGTCCCGGCCGCGCTGTTCGTGCTGGCCAAGGTGCGGCCGTGGCGGCTGCTGCTGACCCGGCTGGCCGCGGTGGCCGGGTGCTTCCTCATCCCGGTGATCGGCTACCTCGGCTGGTTCGCGGCCGCGCACGGCCAGTGGAATTTCACCACCTTCGACGGCGCGTTCCTCTACGGGCGGGTCGCGGACTTCGCCTCCTGCTCCGGGCTCGAGCTGCCCGCTTACGAGCAGCCGCTGTGCCCTACGCAGCCGGTCGCGCAGCGGAACGCGGACTTCTACACCTGGAACCCGAAGTCGCCGCAGTGGACGTTCACCCCGCCGGCCGGGAAGTCCAGGGACGCGGTGGTGCGCGACTTCAGCCTGCGGATCCTGCGGCATCAGCCGGCCAGCTACGCCGAAGCCGTCGGCCGCGACCTGCTGTACGGGTTCTCGCCGGCCCGCGGGGCCGGCCCGGAACAGTACTCCCCCGCCTACCTGCAATTTCAGACCTCCGTCCGGCCCGACAAGGCGGCCTACGCCTCGATCGCGAAACTCGGCTACCCGGCCCCGTCGATCGAGCCGGGACCGGCCGCCTTCCTGGCTGGCTACGGGCGGTGGGTCTACCTGCCCGGGCCGGTGCTCGCGGCCGGCCTGGTGCTGGCGCTGGGCGGCCTGGTCATCGGCCGGGCCAGCGGAAATGCCAGCGGAAATGCCGGTGACCGGGCCAGCGAAGGGACCAGCGGAGAGACCAGCGGACCGGACAGCGGCACAGCGACCCTGCTGTTCACCGCCAGCGCGATCTTGATCCTGCTTCCCCCGGCGATGTTCGCCACCTTCGACTGGCGGTACCAGCTGCCGCAACTCAGCCTGATCCCGGTCGCGGCGGTGCTCGGTTCCCAGGTGATGGGCTCTCACGCAATCGTCAGGCGGCGGTCAGCAGGTATCCAGCCGGGCCGGCCAGCCTGACCTCGTGACGGCCACCCGGCAGACAGCGCATCCGCCTGCGCTGGGTCAGGAGGGCGCCGGGGCCGCGCGAGCACGCGGGGTGGGCGGGGCGGGATGGCGGCTCGTTCGGCGCCATTGGTTTTTTGCTTTTCTGCTGGCGGGCGGGGTGGGGCTGCGGGTGCTGGCCGCGGTGGCCTACCGGCCGGCGCTGCTGTACATCGACTCGTCGAAGTACCTCGACGGGGTGGCGGGCACGGCGCCGCAGGGATACCGGGCGCTGCTGCGGCTGCTCGACCCGGTCGGCGGGTTCGCGCTGGTGGCGGCGGTTCAGCACCTGTTCGGGCTGGGCATGGGGGTGGTCCTGTATATGCTGCTGCGACGCCGGCCCGCCTTCGGTCACAGGGCGCCGCGGTGGGTGGCGGCGCTGGCCGCGGCACCGGTGCTGCTCGACGCGTACCAGCTCCAGCTCGAGCAGACGATCATGCCGGACGTGCTGTTCGAGACCATGATCACGGCGGGGCTGGTGCTGCTGCTGTGGCGGCGGGCGGCGAGCGCGCGGCTGGTGGCGGCGGGGGCGCTGGTGCTCGGGGCGGCTGCCACGGTGCGGGAGATCGGCGCGGTGCTGGTGGTGCCGGCCGTGATCTTCGCCGCGGCGGGGGCCGGGGCCGCGGTGGGGGCCGGGGCTGGGGGGCGCTGGCGGCGGCGGGCGGGGCGGGCCGCGCTGGCGGCGGGCTGCTTCGCGCTGCCGGTGCTGGCCTACATGACCGGGGCGTACGTCACCGGCGAGCACTTCGGGCTGGGCAGCAACGGGCCGGGGCCGGAGTACGGGCGGGCGGCGGCCGCCGCGGACTGCGCCGCCCTCGTGGTCCCGGCGGCCGAACGGGCGCTGTGCCCCTCCCCCGCGCAGACGCGCGCGCCGGGCGGCATCGACGGGCTGCTGCACGACCCGTCCTCGCCCGGTCACACCGTGCCGGTACCGCCCGGCGTCACCCGCGGCGAGCTGCTCGACCGGTTCTCGGTGGCCGTCGTGCGGCAGCAGCCGGGCCGGGTGGCCTGGTCGGTCCTGCGGGACTCGGTCCGGCTCTTCGCGCTCACCAGGGACGGCAACCCGCAGGTCACCCCGATCACGCGCTGGCAGTTCCAGACTTCCTACCCGGTCTACCCGCGGCGGTACTCGCTGGCCTACTTCACCAGCCTCGCGGAGCGGAACAACAGCGGCGGTGACCTGGTGGCGGCCCGGCCGGCGGCCGCCATCCTGCGCGGCTACCAGCTCGGCGGCGGCTACACCCCGGGACCGCTGTACGCGGCCTTCCTGGCCGTGGGGGTGCTCGGCGGCGTGCTGGGACGGCGGCGCTCCGCCGGCCTGGGCGGGGCCTGCGGGCTGGTTACGCTGGCGGCCGTGGCCCTGCTGGTCAGCTCGGACGCGTTCGAGTTCTCCTGGCGCTACCAGCTGCCCGCGGTGACCATGCTGCCGCTGGCCGGGGCGCTCGGGCTGACCGTGCTCAGCACGCGGTTCACCGCGCGCCGGGACCGCCGTCAGCCGCAGACCATCCCGCTGCGCGGCACCTTGAGGCTGACGAAGTAGTCGTTCACGATGGTGTCCACGCAGGAGCTGCCCTCGCCGTAGGCGGTGTGGCCGTCGCCGTTCCAGCCGAGCAGCACGCCGGAGGACAGGTCGGAGGACAGCGCCCGCGCCCACCGGTACGGCGTGGCCGGGTCGCGCAGCGTCCCCACGACCAGGATCGGCGGCGCCCCCGCGGCCCGGATCGCGGGCAGCGGATACGACTTCACCGGCCAGTACGCGCAGGTCAGGTTGCCCCACACGATCGGCGCGCCGAACAGCGGGGCCACCTGCGTCGCCTGCCGGGCGGCCTCCTGCCAGGGGGCCAGCGACCGCGGGAAGGGCCGGTCCAGGCAGCTGATCGCGGTGTCGGCGTCCACCAGGTTGGCGTAGGTCCCGTCCGGGTTCCGCTCCAGCAGCAGGTCGGCCAGCTGGAGCAGCACCGTGCCGTCCCCGCCGAACGCGTCGGTCAGGCCCGTCTTCAGGTCCGGCCAGAAGGCCCGGCTGTACAGCGCGGCGGCCACGCCGTTCAGGAGCATCGCCCCGTCCGCCACCTGGCCGTTGCCCAGGCGACTGGTCAGCGGCACCGCATTAGCCCGAACGATGAGGGCTTTGAGCTTCCCTGCCGCCGCCTCCACCGAGCTGCCCCGGGCGCCCAGCGGGCAGCCGGTCGCGGCCAGGCACGACGTCGCGAACGCTCTCAGCGCGACCTGGAACCCCTGCGCCTGGATCATGTCGTCCGGCAGGGCCGGGGTGTCCGGGTCGAACGCGCCGTCCAGGACGAGCGCCCGGACCCGGTGCGGGAACAGCTGCGCGTACCAGGCGCCCAGGTAGGTACCGTAGGACTTGCCCAGGTAGGTCAGCTTGGCCTGGCCGAGCGCGGCGCGCAGCACGTCCATGTCGCGGGCCGCGTTCTCGGAGCCGACGTACGGCAGCAGCGCCCCGGAGTTCTGCTGGCAGCGGGCCGCGTACTGCTTGCTCGCGGCCACGATCTTAGCCAGCTGCGCGGCGTTGGCCGGCATGTCGTTGGTGGCCAGGAAGGTGTCCAGCTGCGGGCCGGTCATGCACTGCAGGGCGGGCTGGCTGCCTGCCACGCCGCGCGGGTCGAAGCCGACGATGTCGAACCGGGCCCGCAGCGCGGCCGGGAACTCGTTGCGGGCGCCGAGCGCGTACGAGACCCCGGAGCCGCCGGGGCCGCCCGGGTTGACGACCAGCGCGCCGGCCTTCCGGGCGGGATCGCCGGCGGCCAGCCTGACGACCGGGAGGGAGAACCGCTTCCCGGCCGGGTGGGCGTAGTCGAACGGCACCGCCAGGCGGGCGCACTGGAAGCCGTTGTCGCACGGCTGCCAGCTCAGGTGCTGCGCGTAGTACTGGGCCAGCGTGGCCGGGGCCGGCCCCCCAAAGCCGGCTGGCACCGTGGGGGCCGGGCTGGCGGCGGGGGTCGTGCCGCTGCTCGTGCACGCGGCGGCCAGCAGGGTCAGCGCGGCCACGGCCGCTACGGCCGGCCAGCGTCTCGGGGACAGCCGGCGGTTCCGGCGGGGGCTCACTGGTCCTCCCGCGCCGCCTTTCCCGCTTGGCCGTGCATGGACTCGTACGCCTTGCGGGACCCGCACACGCTCGCCTTGGGGCAGGCGCGGGCCTGGCCGTCGGCGTACAGCTTCACTACCACGGTGTCGGACGGGACGTTATGGCCGATGACGGTGCCCGGCCCGTCCGGTGAGGTGACGGTGGCGCCGACGGGCGGGGCCTCCTTGCGGAAGTCCTGGTACAGCGGGTGCTCGTACTTCAGGCAGCACATCAGCCGGCCGCACGCCCCCGCGATCCGCATCGGGTTGACGGGCAGGTCCTGGTCCTTGGCCATCCGGACCGACACCGGCTCGAAGTCCTTCAGGAAGGTGGCGCAGCACAGGTCGCGCCCGCACGGGCCGATCCCGCCCTGCAGCCTGGCCTCGTCCCGGGGGCCGATCTGGCGCAGCTCGACCCGGGCCTTGAGGCGGCCGCCCAGGTCGCGGACCAGCGCCCGGAAGTCGACCCGGTGCGGTGCGCCGAAGTACACCACGAACACGTTCTCGGCGCTGAGGTAGTCCACCGCGGTGACCTTCATCGGCAGCTTGTGCTCCCGGATCAGCCGGCGCGCGGCCAGCCGTCCCTCGGCCCGCCGCCGGCGGTTCTCCTCGTCCCGGGCCAGGTCAGCCTGGCCGGCCAGGCCCGCGCAGACCGGCAGGCCGCCGATGTCATCGGAGATCCACTGCGGCGCCCACACGCACTCGGCCACCTCCGGGCCGGAGTCGGTGGGCACCAGCACCTTGTCGCCGATGGATGGCGTGCAGTCCCCGGGGTCGAGGTAGTAGAGCCGCCCGTACCGCTCGAAGCTCACCGCCATCATCATGCCCACGGTGCCAGACTACGTTGTCCGCCATGGACCGATCCGCTCGGTTGCCCGGGAGCGCGTCGAAGGCACCCGGGCACCCGTTGCCGCTGGCATCCTTGGGATATGCCTGTCGACCGCCTGGGCAAGCTCCTCGGCCAGCAGCACGGTGTCGCCAGCCGCGCGCAGTTGCTCGCCCTCGGCATGCCGGACCGCGCCATGCAGTACCGCCTGCGCACCGGCCCCTGGCAGGCGCTGCTGCCCGGCATCTACCTGAGCGTCGCCGAGCCGCCCAGCTTCGCGCAGAAGGAGATGGCGGCGCTGCTCTACGCCGGGCCGGACAGCGTCGTTACCGGCCCGGCCGCGCTGACGCACCACGGCATCGGGAGCCCGGCCGATGCGAGGGTCATCGACGTGCTGGTGCCGATCAGGCGGCAGCGCCTCGACATGGGCTTCGTCCGCCTGCACCGGACGGCGCGGCTGCCGGGCAAGACGCTGCCGGCCGGGCCGGTCCGGGTGGCCCTGGCACCGCGCGCCGTGACGGACGCGGCCTGGCAGCTCACCAGCCCGGCCGAGGTCCGCGCGGTCGTTACCGACGCGGTCCAGTCCGGCCGGTGCACTCTGGACGAAGTGGCCATCGAGCTCAACGAGGGGCCGATCCGCGGCTCGGCCGCGCTTCGTTCGGTCCTGGCCGCGATGGCGGCGGAGTCCCGCCCGGCCACGCGATCATGATCAGGGGTGCCTCCGCGAGGGGCGGTAACAGCATTGATGGAGCATCCACGCTGCTGGCGCGGCATTGATGGAGCATCAATGCCGTTTGCCGGGGGCTGAGGGACGGCGGGCTGGCAACGGGCGGGAGTCGTGGTGCGGGTGCGGCAACTGAGGCCGGCTCGCGGAGTTCGGGCCGCGGCGGGGGAGTTAGCCGTGGGCGAGGGAGAGGGTCATTTCTTCGACGGCTAGCAGGGGGGCGACGTTGAGGGTCAGGCGCTCGCGGCAGCGCATGATGGCCTGGATGCGGCGCAGGGTGGCCTCGGGCGAGGACGCGGCGGCGAGCTTGCGCAGGCCGGCCTCGGGGTTGGCCAGCTCCACGCCGGCCCCGACCTGGAGCATCAAGATGTCGCGGTAGAACTGGGCCAGCTCGAGCAGGGCCTGGTCCAGGGTGTCGCGCTTGACCCGGGTGGCGCGCGACTTCTGCCGGTCCTCCAGGTCTTTCATGGCGCCGGACATGCCGCGCATGGCCTTGGCCACGCCCTTGCCGGTGGATCCCTCGCCGAACGCGCGGCGCAGCGACTCCTTCTCCGGCTCGTCGAGTTCCTCGGTGGCCGCCTTGGCTTCCTCCTCGGCCGTGCGGACCAGGGCGGCGGCCGCGGACAGGGCCGGGCCGAGCGAGGTCACCTGGGCCGGGACGCGCAGCACGTCGGCCCGGCGCTTGGCCGCGGCCGGGTCGGTGGCCAGGCGGCGGGCCCGGCCGATGTGACCCTGGGCCGCCCGCGCCGCCGAAAGCGCGGTAGCCGGGTCGATGCCGTCCCGCTCGGCGAGCACCTGGGCGACCGCGGCCGACGACGGCACGACCAGCGTGACCACCCGGCAGCGGGACCTGATGGTGGGCACCATGTCCTGCGCGGCGGGCGCACACAACAGCCAGACGGTCCGCGGCGCGGGCTCCTCGATCGCCTTGAGCAGCGCGTTGGCGGCCTGCTCGGTGCACCGGTCGGCGTCCTCGAACAGGACCACCTGCCAGCGTCCCCCGGTCGGCTTGCCCGCGGCGCGCAGCACCAGCTCCCGGGTCTGCTTCACCCCGTAGGACAGCCCCTCGGGCCGGACCAGCATCAGGTCGGCGTGGGTGCCCGCGTGGACCTGGAGGCAGGTGGGGCAGCCGCCGCAGCCGCCGGACGGGCACAGCAGCGCGGTGGCGAACGCCCGGGCCGCCACCGAGCGGCCGGAACCGGGCGGCCCGGCGAACAGCCAGGCGTGCGTCATCACCCCGGGCTCGGGCCGCTCCCCCGCCAGGACCGCGGCCGCCCCGGCCGCCGCCCGCCGGAGCTGCCAGACCACCGCATCCTGCCCCGGCAGATCGTGGAAAACGTCCGTCACCGGGCGTCCTCGGGCCGCTGGGGCGTCAGGACCTCTTCCCTGATGGCCGGGAAGGAGCCGGTGTTCGCCTCGGCGACGTCGGGCACCGGGTCGGGCAGCAGCCCGCGGATCCGGTCCTGGATGTCCCGGGTGATCCCGTCCGGGGCGCGGTCGGCGTCCAGCACCAGGTAGCGGCCCGGGTCCTTCTCGGCCAGGGCGCGGAAACCGCCCCGGACCCGGAGGTGGAACTCGGTCGGCTCGGCCTCGAGCCGGTCGGCCGAACGGGCCCGGCGGCTCAGCCCGGCCATCGGGTCCATGTCGAGCAGCACGGTGAGATCGGGGGTGCGGCCGCCGGTCGCCCACCAGTTGAACCGGGCGATCTCGTCGAGCGGCAGGTCACGCCCGTACCCCTGGTAAGCGAGGGTGGAGTCGACGTACCGGTCGGTGATGACGATCGCGCCGCGCTCCAGGGCGGGGGTGATGACCGAGGCCACGTGCTCGGCCCGGTCGGCCGCGTACATCAGCGCCTCGGCCTTGGCCGACATGCCGGTGTGCGAGGTGTCCAGGAGCAGCGCGCGCAGCCGCATGCCGATCTTGGTGGCGCCGGGCTCGTGCGTGGTCACCACGTCGTAGCCGAGCTCGCGCAGCCAGATGGCGACCAGCCGGGCCTGGGTGGTCTTGCCGGAGCCCTCGCCGCCCTCGAACGCGATCAGCACGCCCGGCGGCGGGCCGGGCGGAACGCTCCCGTTGAGGTTGGGCGCGTCGATGAGCTGCGGGAGCGGCTCGTTCCTGATCGCCGCCAGCAGGTCGACCCGCAGCGGCACGCCCTTGCGGTCGTCCATCTGCCGGTAGGCCCGCACGCCGAACAGGAAGGCCACCACCGCGGCCAGCAGGATCACCGCGTTCTGGCCGGCCGAGGCGTAGGTGACGCTGCCGATCTTCACGTTCCCGGTGCCGTTGAGACTCGAGATCAGCTTGGTGAAGGCGGCCGAGATGAACGGCACGACCGCGATGACGGCGAGCAGGATGACCTGGATGGTGGACTGGAAGAAGGCGAAGACGCGGCCCCGGGTGCCGTCGTCCACTTCGAGCCCGACGAGGGTGAAGCCGGTGGAGTAGGCGATCCCGGACAGCGCGCCGAGCAGCACCACGAACAGCACGACCACGCCCAGGACCGGGATCAGGCCGATGAGCGCGAGCGAGACCGAGGCGGCCGTGATCGAGACGCCGAACAGCCGCCGGCGGCTGAAGTCGCCGAGCAGCCTGGTGCCCAGGCCCATGCCGAGCGCCATGCCGATGAAGATCGCGGCGAAGACCAGGCCCCAGCCGGCGCTGCCGCCGTGCAGCGTGGCGGTGATATAGGAGTAGCCGAGGCCGACCACCACGCCGGCCGCGGCGAACGCGCCCACCATGCCGACGACCAGGCCGCGTACCGCCGGGGTCTGCCGGATGAACCGCCAGCCCTCCCAGATGGACTTGGCCGTGGACGGCACCGAGATCTTGTCGCAGGCGTTGCGCTTGGGGATCTCGCGGATGAAGTAGACGGTGAGCGCCGAGATGCCGTAGGAGGCGGCGTTGAAGTACAGGGCCAGGTCCACGTTGGACGTGTGGAACAGCGGGGTGACCCGGCTGACCCCCTCGCTGACCAGCGCGAGCACGCTGAACACGCCGGCCGCGAGCGGCGCGGTGCCGTAGGTGGTGAGCAGGCTGAGCTGGTTGGCCCGTTCCAGCTTGTCCTTGGGCACCAGGTTCGGCACCGAGGCGGAGGTGGCCGGATTCCAGAACTGGCTGGTCACCCCGGCCAGGAACTTGGCGACGTAGATCCAGGTCAGGTTGGGGAACAGCGGGATCGACAGGAACAGCAGGCCGCGGATCACGTCGCCGACGATCATCGTCATCCGGCGGTCGAGCCGGTCGGCCAGCGCCCCGGCCAGCGGCCCGATCAGCAGCGCGGGCAGCAGCGTGGCGAGCCAGACGCCGCCGACGGCCGAGCTCTTGGCCACCGCGCCGCTGCCGGCCAGCGAGGGCGCCAGCGCGGTCAGCGCGACGATGCTCAGCCAGTCACCCAGGCTGGACAGGGACAGCGCGACCCACAGCCGGCGGAACGGCCGGATCGCCAGCACCCCCGGTTCGCGGGCATGGTGGCGCCGCGCGGCGCCGTCCCCGAGCTTCCCCTGGTCGGCGCCGCCCCCCTGATGACCGGCGCGGAGGTTCACGGCGTAAGCGTATCGGCAGGTGCAGGCCGCATAACGGGTTAGTCCTTGATCGTAATTTTAGTCCCCGAAGGTCACAATCATTTTTTCACCGAACGGGCGGGGCTCGCCGCCTTCTTCCCGGCCGTCGTGCTCTTCTTGGCCGGCGCGGCCTTCTTGGCCGGAGCGCTGCGCCGCCGGGGCGACGGCGCCGCCGCGCGCCGGTCGGCCAGCAGCTCGGCCGCCCGCTGAATGGTGATCGAGGCCACCTCGTCGCCCTTGCGCAGCGACGCGTTGGTCTCCCCGTCGGTGACGTAGGGGCCGAACCGGCCGTCCTTGATCACCATCGGCTTGCCGCTGCCCGGGTCCTCGCCGAGCTCGCGCAGTGGCGGCGCGGACGCGCCGGTGCGGCGGCCCCGGGTCTTGGGCTGGGCGAACAGCTTCTCGGCCTCTTCCAGGGTGAACGTGAACAGCTGCTCCTCGGACTCCAGCGAGCGGCTGTCGGTGCCCTTCTTGGCGTACGGGCCGTACCGGCCGTTCTGCACCGTGACCGGCTCGCCGTCCAGCTCGCCCAGGGTGCGGGGCAGGCTGAGCAGCTTCAGCGCGTCGTCCAGGGTCACCGTGTCCAGCGCCATCGACTTCAGCAGCGAGGCGGTCCGCGGCTTGGCCGTCGCGCCTTCGGGCAGCTGCTCGGTGACGTAGGGCCCGAACCGGCCGGCCTTGGCGACCACCGGAAGACCAGAGTCAGGGTCGGTGCCGAGAAGGACATCCTCGTTCGGCTGGTTGAATAGCTCTTCGGCTTTTTCTACGGTCAGCTCGTCCGGGGCGATGTCGTCGGGGACGTTCACCCGCTGGCCGTCCCGCTCCAGGTACGGCCCGTACCGGCCGACCCGCACCACGATGTCCGAGCCGGCCAGCGGGAACGAGCTGACCTCGCGCGCGTCGATGTCGCTGATGTCGCTGACCAGGGACTTCAGGCCCGGATCGGCACTACCCCCGTTGCCGTTCCCGTCCTCCGGGGTGCCGAAGTAGAACCGGCGCAGCCAGGGCACCCGCTCGGCCTCGCCGCGGGAGATGTCGTCGAGGACGTCTTCCATGTGCGCGGTGAACTCGTAGTCGACCAGCTGGCCGAAGTGCCGCTCCAGCAGCGTGACCACGGCGAAGGCGAGGTAGGAGGGCACCAGCGCGGTGCCCTTCTTGAACACGTAGCCGCGGTCCAGGATCGTGCCCATGATCGTCGCGTAGGTGGACGGCCGCCCGATCTCCCGGTCTTCCAGCTCCTTGACCAGCGAGGCTTCGGTGTAGCGGGCCGGCGGCCGGGTGGAATGCTCGGCCGGGGCGAGGCGCAGCGCGTCGAGCGGGTCGGCTTCGGCCATCGGCGGCAGCCGCCGCTCCCGGTCGTCCCGGTCGGTGGCGTCGTCGGTGTCCTCGACGTAGGCCTTGAGGAAGCCGTAGAAGGTGATGATCTTGCCGCTGGCGCCGAACTCGGCCCGCTCGTTCGCGGTCGAGGTGCCCGCCACCCGGACCGAGACCGACTCGCCGGTGGCGTCCTTCATCTGCGAGGCGACCGTGCGCTGCCAGATCAGCTCGTAGATGCGGCGCTCGTCGGCGGACAGCCGGTCCCTGGCCACCTGGGCGGGGGTGCGGAAGCTGTCCCCGGCCGGGCGGATGGCCTCGTGCGCCTCCTGCGCGTTCTTCACCTTGCTGGCGTAGGTGCGCGGGGCATCCGGGACGTAGTTCGCGCCGTACAGCTCGGCCGCCTGCTTGCGGGCCGCGCTGATCGCGGTCTGGGACAGCGTCACCGAGTCGGTGCGCATATAGGTGATGTAGCCGTTCTCGTACAGCCGCTGCGCCACCGACATCGTGTGCTTGGCCGAGAAGCCCAGCTTGCGGGAGGCTTCCTGCTGCAGCGTGGTGGTGCGGAACGGCGCGTAGGGCGAGCGCCGGTACGGCTTGCGCTCCACGCTGGACACGGCGAAGGACGCGGCCTGCAGCCGCCCGGCGAGGGCAGCCGCGGCTTCGGCGTCCAGGTGCAGGACGTCTTGTGACTTGAGCTGGCCGACGGAAGTGAAGTCGCGGCCCTGGGCTACCCGGCGGCCGTCGACGGTGACCAGGCTGGCAGTGAAGGTGGTCGGCTCTTCCGCGTTGGGCTTGCCGTGCTCCTTCGTGGCGAACTCGGCCTCGAGGTCGGAGTAGACGGCGGCGCGGAACGCGATCCGCTCCCGCTCCCGGTCCACCACCAGCCGGGTCGCGACCGACTGCACGCGGCCGGCCGACAGCTTGGGCATGACCTTCTTCCACAGCACGGGCGAGACCTCGTACCCGTACAGCCGGTCGAGGACCCGGCGGGCCTGGTAGGCGTCGACCTTGCCCTCGTCGAGCTGCTGCGGGTTGGCGATGGCCCGGGCGATCGCCTCGGGGGTGATCTCGTGGAAGACCATCCGGCTGGTCGGGACCTTGGGCTTGAGCTCCTCGAGCAGGTGCCAGGCGATGGCCTCGCCCTCGCGGTCCTCGTCCGTTGCCAGGAAGAGTTCGTCGGCGTCCTTGAGCAGGCTCTTGAGCTTGGAGACCTGCTGCTTCTTGTCGTTGTGGACGACGTACAGGGCCTGGAAGTTGTCGTCGACGTTCACGCCGAGGCGGGCCCACGGCTCGCCCTTGTACTTGGCCGGGATATCGGCCGCGCTGTCCGGCATGTCGCGGATGTGGCCGACGCTGGACTCGACCACGTAGCCCTGGCCGAGGTACCCGGCGATGGTCCGGGCCTTGGACGGCGACTCGACGATGACCAGCTTGGTACCGCCGCCGTTACCCGTGGCGCCCCGGCTGGCGCTGGCGCCGGCAGCGCGCGCAGCCTTCGGCGGGGCCTTGGCGGCTCCGGCCGCAGTCCCCGTCTTCGTTTTTGCCGTCCCTGTCCTTGGTGGCACTCTCTTCCCGTCCTCGCATCTGCGCCGTGACCGTCCTTACCGTACCCTCCCGGTCACACGCCGCCCTTCAGCTGAAACCACCGGCCCGGTTCGGTGTGTTCCCGACGGTCCGCCGGATTGCGCCGCGGATTTTGCTACCGCAGGTTGAATCACCGGTGAACGTGAGCACAATAAGACCGATGGCCGAGTACGCCTACCTCGTCGTGTACCTGCCACGCGGAACGTCCCGAGACGCTCGCGACGCCGCGCGGCGGATCCTGACCGACCACGCCGAGTACGGGGACTGGGAGTTGTCCAGGCTCTCGCTCAGCGCTGACGGCAGCAGGAAGGCTACCCTCCGAAGGCGAATCATACGCCCAGTCCGCACATTCTGAGCTCTACCCGGCGAGAGGGAGCATCGGCGGACGGGTCCGGCCTGAGAACACGGAGGGCCCTGGACTTTATTTCTACATGCTCGTGCGCGGCTTCCCTGCGGAAGGGGTCGCAGGAAAGCCGCGCACGATGGGCGCTCGCCGTACAGGAGGACGGCGGGCTGGTCTAACGGGTCGAGCTAGGAGGCCGCGCTGTTCCGGCGACGCCGGGTCAGCGTGACGGCGCCAGCGCCGACACCGACGGTGCCGATCGCCGCGACCCCGAGCAGCAGCAGGTCCGCACCCGTGGTGGGCAGGCCCGAGCTGACCGGACCGGTCGCGTTGGTGACGGTGGTCGTGGTGCCCGGGCCGGTGCCGTTCGGGTTGCCGCCGTTCGGGTTCCCGCCGTTCGGGTTCCCGCCGCCACCCGGCGTGCAGTCGCCGCCGTGGCAGCCGCCGGGCGGGGTGCAGTGGTCACCGTGGCAGGCGCACTGGTTGCCATGGCAGTGGCACAGCTGGCCCTCGCACGGTCCGCAGTCATCGCCGTGGCAGTGGCACACCTGGCCCTCGCACGGCACGCAGTGCTCGCCGTGGCAGGACGGCGGCGTGCAGTCGTCGCCGTGGCAGGACGGCTGGTTGCAGTCCTGGCCGATGCAGGACGAGGAGCCGCCCTCGCAGCCGGAGTTGGCGAAGCCGGCCACGGCCACCGAGACGCCGCAGACGTTCACCGGGGCGCTGACCGGCGCGTTGACGGTGTTACCGGAGCCCAGGCCGACGTTGCCGATGCCGGTCACGTTGCCGTTGCTGCCCTGGCTGGCGGTGGTCACGTTGCTGCTGGCCCCGCCCTGGCAGCTGGAGTTGCCGAAGCCGAGCAGCGCGAGCGAGATGCTGCACAGGTTGACCGGGGCGCTGACCGGCGCCGTGATCGTGTTGCCGGACAGGCCGGAGACGTTGCCGATGCCGGTCACGTTGCCATTGCCGTTGGTGCCGTCGTCGCCGGCGCCGTTACCGCCGCCGTTCCCCAGCGTCGTGTTGCTGTGCGCGCCGCCCTGGCAATCCGAGTTCGTGTAACCGCCAACCGACCCGGACACCGAGCAGACGTTCACCGGCGCGCTGACCGGCGCGGTGATCGTGTTGCCGGAACCAACGCCGATGTTGCCGTTGCCAACCACATTGCCGTTGCCGCCGTTGCCGCCGCCGCCGTTGCCGCCGCCCTGGGTGGAAACGTTGCTGGTGGCCCCGCCCTCACAGCCAGAGTTGCCGAAGCCGATGATCCCCAGCGAGACGCCACAAAGGTTCACTGGCACGCTGATCGGTGCCGTGATCGTGTTGCCCGACAGCAGGCCCACGTTGCCATTGCCGGTCACGTTGCCGTTACCCGAGGCGTAAGCCACGCCCGCGGCCGGCAGCGCGAGGGTCGCGGCGATCATCGCCGCGCCGGCCGTGGCCGACACCCACCTTGCCTTATTCATAGAGTTACTCCAATCCCCGCCTTGCGGTCGCGTGCGCGACGGCTGGCGATTTTCAGCGCGGATGCCCCGGCCAGCAATGCACCGATGGCGAGGGCCGCGAAGGAATCACTGCTCATGCCCGAGTTGGCCGCCGACAGCGCGGCCCCGGGTATGGGATTGCCGCCGCCCATTGCCCCGTCCCGGGCGGGCGTGCTGGCCAGACCGGCCGATGAGGGCAGGTCCGCGAGGCCCGGAAGGGCCCCGAGTCCGGCCAGCTGGGTGGCGGCCGGAACGTTCGTGTCGCCCGCGCCGGCGGCGGGGGCGTGTGATGAGGTGCCGGCTGACGTACCGCTCGTCCCGGCGATCCGGGACGTCGCCCGGGCGCCGGTCACGGCGGTGAGCGGTACCAGCGCGGGCACCGTCTTGAGCGCCGGGACGGATCCGGTGACGGCTCCGAGCACGGCCGTGACCGGGGTCACGGCCCGCTGGACGACCTGGCCCACGGCCCCGCCGACGCCCTGGCTAGCGCCCGGGCCGGTCCCCTGGCCGGCCCCCTGACCAGCCGCGGCGTTCGCGCCGCGGGCCGCGGGCGTCCTGGTCGCGGGCACCCGGGCGGGGGTGACGCTCCCGCAGGCGGCGCCGGCGATGCCCAGCAGGGCCCCGGTGTCGGTGCAGACGTCACCCGGGATCGCGGCGGGCGCCGCCTGGGCAACGGTACCGCCGCCGGCGGCCAGGGCGACGCCGGGCAGGCTGCCTGCGGTGGCCGCCAGGCCGGCCGTGAGCGTGAGCACGGCCGTTTTCGCCGTCCACGATGCCCATGGACGCATGGGGACTCCTTGCGGAACAGATGGGGGAGTTACGGATGCGCCCGGTGACGGCGAACCATCAGTTGAGCACAGGGCGTAACCGTAACATCACAAGGAGTGTCCGCGGCACGTAAAACGCAGAATTACCGAACGCGCCGGCCATTTTCCGCGGCCGGGCGCCGCGCAAGTCCGGAATAAGCCGCTAACAGCGGTCCAGGAAGCCATCAAGGACCCGGGTGCCGAACCGCAGCCCGTCGACCGGAACGCGTTCGTCGACCCCGTGAAACATTCCGGAAAAGTCCAGATCCGGCGGGAGCCGGAGCGGCGTGAAGCCGAAGCAGCGCATGCCCAGGCGGCTGAACTGCTTGGCGTCGGTGCCCGCCGACAGGCAGTAGGGGATCACCCGCGCAGCCGGGTCCTCGGCGAGCAGAGCACCGGTCATCGCGTCGTAAAGGTCCCCGTCCGGGGTGGTTTCCAGGGCGATGTCATGGTGGATGAACTCCCGGGTCACGCCCGGCCCGAGCACCCGGTCGAGCTCGTCGAAGAACTCCTGCTCGTACCCGGGCAGGAAGCGGCCGTCGACCTCGGCGGTCGCCTCGGTCGGCACGACATTGACTTTGTAACCGGCGCGGAGAACAGTCGGATTCACCGTGTGCCGCAGCGTTGCGCCTATTATTCGCGAAATGGTGCCAATTTTGGCAAGCGGCAACGTTGGCTCGTTCGGCGCAAATTCTATGTTGAGGGCTTCGCAGGCGCCTTCCAGGAAAGCCTGGACAGACGGGATGAGGCGGATGGGCCATTCGTGCCGGCCTAGCCGGCCGATGGCCTCGGCTAGTTCGGTCACCGCGTTGTCCGGGTGCACCATCGAGCCGTGCCCGGCCGCGCCGCGCGCGGTCAGCCGGAGCCACGCCATCCCCTTCTCCGCGGTCTGCAGCAGGTAGAGCCGCTTGTCGCCCAGGTTCAGGCTGAACCCGCCGACCTCGCCGACCGCCTCGGTGACGCCCTCGAACAGCTCCGGATGCTGGTCCACCAGGAAGCGGGCCCCCCAGGTGCCGCCGGCCTCCTCGTCGGCGGTGAACGCGAGCACGACGTCGCGGGCCGGCTTTCTCTGCTCGCGCAGGCGCTGGCGGACGACGGCCAGCATCATCGCGTCCATGTCCTTCATGTCGATCGCGCCGCGACCCCAGATGCAGCCGTCGGCTTCGGTGGCCGAGAACGGGTCGTAGCGCCAGTCGGGGGCGTTGGCCGGGACGACGTCCAGGTGACCGTGGACCAGGAGGGCGGGCCTCGTGCTGTCCTCGCCTTCCAGCCTGGCCACCACGCTGGTGCGCTTGGGGTGTGAGTCCAGGACCACCGGCTCCAGGCCCACCTCGGACAGCCGGGCGGCGACGTACTCGGCGGCCTGGCGCTCGCCGGGGCCCGAGTGGTCGCCGTAGTTGGAGGTGTCGATCCTGATCAGGTCGCGGCAGATGCCGACGACCTCATCCTGCGCGGTCACCTGGTTTTCTTGGTTCTGCGTCACTCCTCTATCGTTGCACTCGCGGGTGCGCTGGGAGCGGCGGGCCTGTGCCCTGGGCCGGGTGAAGATTCAGTGGCCTGCGCGACTCGCCTGCGGGCGTTCGGTTTGCTAAGGTAGGCCAGCCGATGCGTACCCCGCATCGGCGCGTCCGGGTGGCGGAATAGGCAGACGCGCTAGCTTGAGGTGCTAGTGCCCGTAAAGGGCATGGGGGTTCAAGTCCCCCCTCGGACACGACCCCTTCGTACATGTCTGGCCAACTTCGGCCCTTGTGTTCACGATTCTCTCCTGTGGCTGGTAGGTCAGCTGCAGGTTGAGGCCTGCGTAGATCTCGGCTTTGTCTTCGGTGGCTGCGGTGCGCAGTGCCCGCACGAGATCCCTGATGGTGGTCACGGTCGCGGCTATTTGCTCTTTGGTCATCCTGGCCGGGCTTGGGCGGATGTTTCCGGTGGCGGCGCGGAGGCGGGCGTCGGCGGCTAGCTTGCGGGCCTGGGTCTCGGTGATCCACTGGCCGACGACGGCGGGGTCGGCTCCGGAGTCGAGTGCTTTGCGGTACTGGGCCAGCGTCGGGGCGCTGTCTTGAATCTCGTCTTCGAGGGTGGCCAGCTCGCGCGGGACGGCGTCGTCTTGGCTGGCGGCGAGTTCTTCGAGGGTGGCGGGCAGGTGGGCGGGGTCGAGTGACTTGCTGAGCCAGGCGTCCAGTTCGGGGAGGACCTCGGCTTCGCGGAGGTAGACGACGCGGGGGTGGTCGATGTCGTTGGTGCGGGCGTATTCGTAGGGGTAGGTGCACCGGTAGTAGGCCTGGTCGTTGTTCCAGCTGCCTTGCATGCGGCGGGTGCAGATGCCGCAGAACAGCAGGCCGCGCAGCACGTAGGGGCGGGGACTCGAACGCGGGCGGCGGGTGACCTGACGGGCGTTCTTCGCCGCGAGGAGCTGCTGGGCCTGGCCGAAGGTCTCCGTATCGATGATCGGCGGGTGCACGATCTGCTCGGAGAAGATCCACTGGCCTTCGTCGTTCCAGCGCATGACGGTGGTGTGGCCGAGGGCGACGTCGTGGACGTCGAGCAGGACTTCGTCTTTGCGCTGGCGGTTCCAGACCTGGCGGCCGGTGTAGCGGGGGTTGGCCAGGATGGCGCGGACGGCGCTCTTGGACCAGGCCAGGCCGCAGCGGTGCCGGTTGCGCGCCCGGTCGTGGGCTGATGGGCACGGAATGCCGTCGTGAGTGAGGCGCTCGGCGATGGCGAAGATGCCGAACCCGGCGAG
>JAICWX010000518.1 GCA_025934635.1 Streptosporangiaceae bacterium
GAACAGAAGCGCGACGAACTGCGGGTCGGCAACGGCCAGATGAAGGTCACCACAGAAACCGGTCGTCCCGTCTCCGTCCTCGCATCCGAGTTCCGTGACACCGGCGTGCAGAACTTCGCGTCCGGCCTGCCCGGGCAGCGGGTTCTCATGCCGGCCGGGTCGTTCCTCGTCCGCGACCCGCGAATGTGGCATCGCGGAACCCCGAACCGGTCCTCGGCGGCCAGGCCGATGCTGTCGCTGGCCTACGGACGCTCCTGGTACCGGTTCAACGCCGTCACCCTTCAGCGCGATGTCTACGACGCGTGGCCTGCGCGCGTGCGCGAGTTGTTCCGTCTGGCGAGCATCGACGGCGCCCTGAGCCGCGAATTCGCCTGATCCAGACTTGAAAGCAAGGGAAAGAGCATGCAGAGAAGATCCGGCTCCAGAAGGTTCGTCTCCAGACCGGCGCTCGCGGCCGCCGGGGCCGCCCTGGTCGCCGCGACCAGCCTGGCCGCCTGCGGCGGCGGCGGTTCGGCGGGATCGGGCGGCGACGCCATCGTGATCTGGACGATCACGCAGCCGTCGTCCGCGCAGCAGGTAGTCGTGAACCTCATCAACAAGTTCAACAAGACGTATCCGGGCGGTGGCCACGTCAGCATCGACTGGATCGGCGGCGAGCCGTACAAGCAGAAGATCGCGGTGGCGATGGCGGGCCACAAGCCGCCGGCCATCTTCCTCACCAACGGCGGCCAGCTCTTCGAGCAGTACGTCAAGGCGGGCGACGTCGCCGACCTGACCTCGGCGCTCGGCAGCGACCCGTCCTGGAAGGCGCAGTACGCCGCCAAGAACGTCTTCGGCCTCGCGACGTTCGGCAACAAGATCTACGGGATCCCCGAGTCCGGCCCCGACTACGAGCTGATGTGGGAGAACAAGTCGGTCCTCGACGCCGCCGGAGCGACGTCGGAGCCGTCCACCTGGGACGCGTTCCAGCAGGACATCACGGCCGTGCAGAAGGCCGGCAAGGCGCCGATCGCACTCGCGGGCAAGGACCTGTGGCCGGAAATGATCTGGCTGCAGTACCTGACCCTGCGGTACGGCGGCACGGCGCCGTTCGACAAGATCGCCGCGCTGAAGACCGACGCCTGGAGTGACCCGGCCGTGGTGAAGGCCGCGAACACCGTGGCGCAGCTCGCCAAGTCCGGTGCGTTCGCGAAGGGCTTCAACACCGTGACCTTCGACGGCGGCCAGGCCGACCAGCTCCTGTCCTCCGGGCAGGCCGCGTTCCAGGCGCAGCTCTACTACGACTCGGCGAACATGCGGGTCTACAACCCGGCGTTCGCCGGCTCGGCCAACTACGTGCCGTTCAACTTCCCGTCGGTGCCCGGCGGCACCGGTGACCCGAGCCAGCTGGTCGGGCAGGCCGCCGAGTACTTCGGGGTCTCCTCGCACCTGTCCGCCTCGCAGAAGAAGGAAGCCCTGGCCTGGCTGAAGTTCGAGACGACCTCGGACGCCTACAACCTGCAGTTCCTGGCCGACCGCGGCTACAGCCCGATCACGCCGGGCGCGGCCCAGAAGCTGTCCTCCGGGCAGGTGCCGGACGGGACGCTGCTGAAGAAGCTCTACGACATCGGCACCTCGGCGCCGTCCTTCCAGCCCTACTGGGACCAGGACCTGCCGAGCGCGGTGATCACCCCGATGCTGACCAACATCGGCGAGCTGTTCGATCAGACGATGAGCCCGCAGCAGTTCGTCAGCGCGATGAACACGGTCATGGCCCAGAACCAGAAGTAGGTAAGCAGATGGCAGAGGCAGTAGGCAGGAGGCCGCGCCGGGCCAGGGTCTGGTGGCCGGCGTGGTTCCTCCTGCCCCCTGTCGCCTTGTTCGTCGGGTTCGTCGTGCTGCCCATCGTCCTGGCCGTGCTGCTGAGCTTCTGCTCGTGGAACGGCTCGTCGGCGATCCAGTTCAGCGGCCTGACGAACTGGCGTCAGTTCATTCACGACCCGTCGGCGCTCGCCGCCCTCGAGCGCACGGGCGTCCTCGTGATCGCCTCGTGGCTGGTCCAGGAGCCGATCGCGCTGGCGCTCGGGATATTCGCGGCCGGGCGGCAGCGGCACCGGGCCTGGTTCACCGCCATCTACTTCCTGCCCATGCTGATCTCGGCGGCGTCGCTCGGCATCTTGTGGAACCTGCTGCTGTCGCCGATCAACGGCGGCATCACGTACGCGGGCATGCACTTCGGCCTGTTCTTCCTCAACCACGAGTGGCTCAGCGACCCGAACCTGGTCCTGGGCACCGTGATCGTCCTGGTGGCGTGGGAGTTCATCCCCTTCCACAGCCTCCTGTTCGAGGCCGGGGCGCGGCAGATACCCAAGAGCATCTACGAGGCGGCCGCCATCGACGGGATCGGCCCGTACCGCCGGTTCTTCAAGATCACGCTGCCGATGCTGCGGCACACCATCGTCACGTCGTCGACGCTCAACCTGGTCGGGTCGCTGACCGTCTTCGACCTGATCTACACGCTCACTGGCGGAGGGCCCGGGCAGAGCACGCGCGTGCTGGCCCTGGCGCAGTACCTCGAGGGCTTCGAGTCGCTCAGCTTCGGCTACGCGAGCGCGCTGGCCCTGGTCCTGGGCGTGCTCGCGGTCATCGTGTCCCTGCTTCTCATCGGGGTGACCGGGTTCGGCAAGATGCGGAGTCAATCGGAGGGCGTGTGAGTCAGCTGCAGCAGGAACGCTCCGGCGGCGCCGGGCCGGCCGCGCCGGTGCCGGCGGCCGCTACCGCGGGTCCCCAGCGGGCGGAGGCGGTAGCCACGGCGGGCCGCTTCTTCCGCAAGGGCACCACGTGGCTGCTCGCGCTGGTGTGGCTGGTGGTCGTCGGAGCGCCGATCTACTACATGATCGTGACCAGCCTGGAGCCCACCAGCGTCTATCTCTCGGCGAATCCGTGGTTCCCCACCAAGGGCATCACCGGGGCGAACTACGGGGCCGTGTTCAGCAGCGGGATCGCCTCGTACTTCTTCAACAGCGTCATCGTGGCCGGCTGCACGACGATCCTGGCCGTGGCGGTCAGCCTGCTGGCCGCCTACGCGATCGTCGTGCACGCCGGCCGCTGGACCGGCATCGTGTTCCGGTGCTTCATGGTGGGCTTCGCGGTGCCCATCCAGGCGCTGATGATCCCGCTGTACCTCGCCATCTTGCGGATCGGGCTCTATGACTCGCTGCTCGGCCTGATCCTGCCGATGGCGGCGTTCAGCCTCCCGATCACGATCCTGGTCCTGGTGAACTTCCTGCGGGACGTCCCGCGCTCGCTGATCGACGCGATGCGGGTCGACGGAGCGGGACCCCTGCGCGTGCTGCTGCGGCTGGTGCTGCCGCTGAGCTGGCCGGCGATCGCCACCGTGGGGGTGTTCGACCTGGTCAGCTCGTGGAACAACTTCGTGTTCCCGCTGATCCTGACGCAGAGCCCGAGCCAGGCGACGCTGCCCCTGTCGGTGTTCAACTTCGAGGGCAACCACCTCCAGAACGTTCCCGAGATCATGGCGGCGGTGGCCCTGTCGGCCGTCCCGCTGTTCGTGCTCTACCTCTTCGCGCGCCGCCGCCTGATGAGCGGCCTGGCCGCCGGCCTCGGCGCCTGACGCCAGGACTGCGATCATGGCTCATGATCAACATCCTGGCTGGCAGTTACGCGCCGGCGGACGCCGCCGGCGTCCGCCGGTTCCGCTTCGACCCGGAGCCCGGCGAACTCGTCCCGGCCGCGGGGCGCAGCGGCGTGCCGTTCCCGGCGTACCTGGCCCGTTCGGCCGCTTCGGGCTGCTATTACGCGGTCAGCGAGACGGCGGCTCAGCCCGAGCCGGGCCCGGGGGCCGGCGCCGCCCAGGTCGGCCAGCCGGGCACCGTCTGGGCGCTCGGCCCGGATCCGGCGTCCCCCGATCCGGTCGCCCCGGCCCGGGCCCTGGCCACCGGCGGCGAACTGCCCACCCACATCGCGGTCCACCCGTCGGGCCGCTGGCTGACCGTCTCGAACTACGGGCAGCATCCCCGCCCCGGCAGCGTGAGCGTCGTCCGCCTCCACCCCGACGGGTCGCTCGCCGAAGTCACCGGCCATTACGAGCACGCCGGGACCGGCCCGGACCCGTCCCGGCAGGACTGCGCGCACGTCCACTCGACGGCATTCAATTCCGCCGGCGACCGCCTGATCGCCGCGGACCTCGGCGCCGACGCCCTCGTGGTCTACCACTTCGACGCGCGCGACGGGCGGCTCAGCGTGGTGTCCACGCTAGCGGCGCCGCCCGGCTGGGGCCCGCGGTACCTGCTGTGGGGGCCTGGCCAGCGCACGCTGCTGGTCGTCGCCGAGCTCGCCTGCGAGCTCGGCGCCTTCGCCTTCGACGGCGACACGCTCGAGCTGATCACGCGGATTCCGGCGACGCGCCCGCCCGGCGACGGGGTGTTCCCGGCCGATATCCACTCCGCGCCGGACGGCCGCCGGGCCTACGTATCGAACCGGGCGGCGGCGAACACGATCGCCACGTTCGACACGACGCGGCCCGGCCGGCCCGAGCTGATCGGGGAGGCATCCAGCGGGGGAGTGTGGCCGAGGGATTTCGCCGTCACGCCCGATGGCCGGTTCCTCATCGTCGCCAACGAGCACAGCGGCCAGCTGACCGTCCTCGCGACCGACTCCGACGGCCGGGTCGCGGCGCCGGTGGCCA
>JAICWX010000253.1 GCA_025934635.1 Streptosporangiaceae bacterium
ATCGCCGGCTGAGGAAGCTCCTGCGGATCCTCGCGGATATCGGTGCGGAGCCGGAGGTTGCCGAGCAGACGCAGTCCGAACCGTCGCTGGACTTTGCCTGGGGCCCAGTGCCCGACGGCGCCTCGCCGGCCCGGGAGTGGGAGAACGCCTGGCTGGAACAGCCCGTGGCCGTGCTGGAATTTCATTCCCCGCGGCACGCCGCGGCGCGCGCCGCCGAGGGCGGCATGGTAGAGACACTCCGGCTGGAGAGCCTGCTGCGCCAGCTCGAGTACCAGGCCGGCCTGGCCGCTGCGCGCGGCGAACGACCGATCGACACCAGCTGGCTGCGCACCGAACTCGGCCTCACCGCCCCGCTCAGCGAACGCCTGCCATTCACGTAAGTTGCTGGCGGATGCCGTCGAGGAAGAGCTGGAGGCCGTAGCCGAACCGCTCGGCCGGATCGGCGGTAAAGGCGGTGGCGGCCAGCTTGTTCTCGACCCCGTCCACGGTCAGCCTCGGCTCCCAGGCGCCGCGCTCGGTCAGTTCGAGCTGTGCTTGTTCTTCGATGGTGTGGCCGAGCACGAAGTGGAACGCGGCAAAGGTGGCCCAGCCGGCCCGTTCGGGCGGCAGCCCGGCGTCCTGGAGGATCTCGATGGCGACGTTGCCGAGCAAGATGGTATTGGGCTCGGCCACGTAGGTGCCGGCCATGACCCGGGCGCCATCACGGTGGGACAGGAGCACCTGGCGTAGCCGCCAGCCCAGGGCCGCGAACTGCTCGTCCCACGACCCGGTCGGCCGTTCGGCGGTGAAGCCTTCGAGGAACCGGTCGGCCATCGCGTCGAGCAGGGCCTGCTTGCCCGCGAAGTGCCAGTAGAGAGCGCCTGGCTGCACGCCCAGACGGGTGGCGAGCTTGCGCATCGTCAGCGCGTCTAGTCCGTCGGCGTCGAGCAGTTCAATCGCCACATCCACCACGTGCTCGCGGCGCAACCGCATCCGGCTCCCTCCTCATCCTCGGGTCAGCCTGTCGGGCTCGCTTGACTCCTCAGCCTAGCCTAATTAACTTGAACTTGTTCAACTTGAACTTGTTCAATAAGTCAGGACCGACGAGATCTAGTCGAAGGAGTCGCTGTCATGTCCCACCCCAGAACCGTCGCGCCGGAGACCTCGGCCGGCCCAGGCGCCCGGTCCCACGTGCCGCCCGGCGTCATCCTGGCCATCGCGTGCGTGGCCAACTTCATGGTCATCATCGACACGTCGATCGTGAACGTCGCCCTGCCCGCCATGAAGACCGCCCTCGGGCTCTCGGCCGCCGATCAGCAGTGGGTGGTCGATGCCTACCTGATCACCTTCGGCGGGTTCCTGCTCCTCGCCGCCCGGGCCGGTGACCTGTTCGGCCGCAAGGGCGTGTTCCAGGCCGGCCTGACGGTCTTCACCGCCGCCAGCCTGGCCGGCGGCCTGGCCCAGAGTCCCTGGCTGCTGATCGCGGCCCGCGTCCTGCAAGGCATCGGCGCCGCCGCGCTGGCCTCGTCGAGCCTGAGCCTGATCACCGCCAGCCACCCCGAAGGCCCGGCCCGTACCCGCGCCCTGACCCTGTGGGCTGCGGTGGGATCTTCGGCCGGCGCCGTGGGGGTCGTGCTTGGCGGCCTGCTCACCACCGAACTTTCCTGGCGGTACGTGCTGTTCATCAACGTCCCCATCGGCGTCGCGTTGCTCATCGCCACTGCGGCCAGCCCGGTGCTGTCACCGCCCAGTCGTGACGGGACCCGCCTTGACCTGCCGGGCGCGCTCACCGTCACCGCCGGGGTCAGCGCACTGGTCTTCGCCGTCTCCCAGGCCCCCAGCCAGGGGTGGGGGTCGGCCTCCGTACTCGCCGCCGTGACCGCCGCGATGGTTCTCCTGACCTCGTTCGTCCTGATCGAGGCGCGCAGCGCGGCCCCGCTGGTCCCGCTCGGCATCCTCAGGCGGCGCCGCCTGGCCGTGGGCAATACCCTCATGGCCTGCCTGGGCGTGGTCATGACCAGCGGCTTTTTCTTCCTGTCGCTCTACTTCCAGCAGCTCCTCGGGTACAGCGCGCTGCGCACCGGGGCGGCCATCGTCCCCATGACCGTGCTGCTGGCGGCCGGACCGCTGGTAGCCAAGCGGCTCCTGCCGCGCTTCGGCCCCCGCCTCCTGACCCTGGCCGGCGGGATGCTCACCACGGCCGGGATGGCCTGGATGTCCCGGCTCCCCGACCGCTCCGACTACCTGGCCCGCGTCCTCGGTCCCATGCTGGTCACCGCGGCCGGCATCGGGCTCATGCTGCTGCCGCTGGCCGCATCGGCCACGGCCGGCATCGAGACCCGCTACGCCGGGCTCGCCTCCGGCCTGTTCAACACGGCTCGCCAGCTCGGCGGCGCCATCGGCCTCGCCGCGCTCGTCACCATCGCCGCCACCGCTACCCGCCACAGCCAGCTCGCCAGCCCCGCGGCCGCCACCGTCCACGGCTACCGCATCGCCCTGCTCAGCTGCGCGGCCGTCAGCCTGGCCGCGGTCCTCACCGCCCTCCTGCTGCCCAAGGGAAAAACATCATGAGCTCAGCACTCGGAACCCTCCGCCGTGACTTCGGCGGCGACGTCATCGAACCCGGCCGAGCGGACTACGAACCAGCCCGCCGCACCCTCCTGGCCTCGGGTAACCCGGCCTGTGTGCTACGGCCCGGGAGCGTCAGGGACGTGCAAGCCGGGGTCAGGTTCGCCGCCCGCACCGGGCTCTCGCTGTCCGTGCGCGGCGGCGGCCACGGCTTCCCGGGCTTCGGCACCAACGACGGCGGCATCGTGATCGACCTCAGCCGGCTCGCGGACGTGGAGATCATCGACAAAGAACGGCACCTGGTCCGGATCGGCGGCGGCGCCACCTGGGGTCAGGTCGCGGCGGCCCTGGCCCCGCACGGCCTGGCGATCTCCTCGGGCGACACCAAGAGCGTCGGTGTCGGCGGCCTGACCCTCGCCGGCGGCATCGGCTGGAAGGTCAGGAAGCACGGCCTGGCCCTGGACAGCGTGGTTGCCGCGGACGTGGTCACGGCCGGCGGAGACGTCGTGCCCGCGAGCGCCGCGCAGAACCCCGGACTGTTCTGGGCTATCCGCGGCGGCGGCGGCAATTTCGGGATCGTGACCGCCTTCGATTTCGCGGCGCACCCGACGACGGACGTCTTCTACGGCACGATCACCTTCCCGGCCTCCGAGGCCGCCACCGTGATCCAGGGCTGGGCCGACTACCTCCGGACCGCCCCGGACGAGCTCACCTCCACCGCGGATCTCGCCAACCCGTTCCGCGGACCCGAAGCACCGGTCGAGATCCACGTCGCCTTCGACGGCGACGACCCGGAACTCGCGGCCCAGGCCATCGACCCGATCCGCCGGCTCGGCCCGGTGCTCGCCGACGATGTCGCGCCGCGACCCTACGCGGACACGCTCGCGGATGCCCCGCCCCCGCCGCCTGGCCTGAAGTTCGCCATCCGCAGCGCCTTCGTCGACAAGGAATCGGTGCCCGCGGTCCTCCAGCTCCTGGCCGAGGTCAGGGCAACGGAGCAGTCGCCGTTCATCGCCGTCCGCAGCATCGGCGGCGCGGTATCCCGGGTCCCCGACGACAGCACCGCCTACGCGCACCGCCAGGCGGAGCTGATGGTCGTGACGACCAGCGCGGGTCCGGAGCCGGCCGTCGAGGCCGCCCGTCCCGCCTGGGAAGCGATCTGGGCGAGGCTCGCACCGCACGTCGGCGGCGCCTACGCCAACTTCCTGTCGGCTGCCACCGCGGCTGATGTCGCCGCGATCTACCCGCCGGAGGTCTACCGCCGGCTGGCGGCGGTCAAGCGCCAGTACGACCCCGGCAACCTGTTCGCCCGCAACCACAACATCCGGCCGCATTAACCGGATTCGTGTTTCACAGCGCCTGGAGGAAGGTGTCGAGCGCCGTTTCCAGCGGGCGCAGGTCGCGCTGGACCTGGGCGAGGAGCAGGCCGCCCTGGAGGGTGGCCAGGAGGGTGACGGCGAGGGCGTCCGGGTCGGCGCCGCCCGGGAGCTGCCCGGCCTGGCCCCCGCCATCGCCGCCACCAGCAGCTTCGGCTCCGCCGCGGGCAACGGCCGGGCCGGGCTGGCCGACGCCCGCGACGTCGGCGCCGTGGCCGCGGCCATCGCCGCCTCCCCGGTGCCGCACGCCGGGAAGACCTACTGGCTCACCGGCCCGGAACTCCTGTCCAACTACGACGTGGCCGCCGTCCTGTCGAAGCTCCTCGGCCGGACCATCACCTACACCGAGCTCACCTTCGAGGAGAACAAGGACGCGATGATCCGGGCCGGCGTCCCCGAGCCGATCGCGCAGCAGAACGCCCAGGCATTCAGCCTCACCGCCGACGGCGACGCCGCCTGGATCACCGACGACGTCCCGGCCGTCCTCGGCCGCCCCGCCCGCTCCTTCGAGCAGTTCACCGCCGACCACGCCGCCGCGTTCTCCTAGCCCTCACGCCCGCCGGCGCTGGCCCGAGCGCCCGGGAAAGCAGGACCGGCCCGCTGAAACCTGACCGGCCGCATCCCATCCCGCCGTAGTCCGGCACCGAACGAGTTCCGTACCCGCCCCGGCAACCATCGACGCCGTTCAGGTCCCGATGAAAGTCTCGATGGATACGACAATGAGCGGCGCCTCAGGCAGCTGTTCCCGGCCTGGCCAGTGCAGGAGGCAGTGTCGGACACGACCAGGTCGGTCACCGTGGTCGGCTGGTCGCGGGCGGCCAGCAGCACGAACCCGAAGGCGGGCCGGACGTCGGTCCAGCCCAGCGCCCGCAGCCCGCCATGCGAGTGGCTACGACGGCCTGAAGTGGCCCCGCTGGGCGGGTTGCGCAGCGGCGCCGCTGTTACCACCGAGGTGCGCGCCGCGCTCCGGTCATTGTGCTAGCGGGATGTCCCAGTTATTGACGGCACGGTTGACGGCCCGATCTGGTTGCTGTCATTCTCCCCGCATGGGCATAGGGGAACGCGTTCGCTACCAGACCTCCTTTACGGACTCGGCCCGCTGGGATGGGTTCGTGTTCCGTCCCGGTGACATCGTGATCAGCACCCCGGCGAAGTGCGGGACGACCTGGCTGCAGATGATCTGCGCCCTGGAGATCTTCAAAAGCGTGGCATTCGGCCGGCCGCTCGACCAGATCTCGCCGTGGCTGGACGTGCTGCTGCGCCCGCTCACCGCAGTGCTGGCTGACCTCGAGGCACAGGCGCACCGGCGATTCATCAAGACCCATACGCCCCTCGACGGGTTGCCGTTCGACGACCGGGTCACCTACCTGTGCGCAAGCCGGGACCCCCGGGATGTGGCCCTGTCCCTTGACAGCCATGCCGCCAACACCGACCGGGCCGTGTCCCTCGCATTGCGGGAGGATGTCGTGGGCGCCGTGGTCCTTGACGAGCTGCTGGCCGCCGCTCCATCCCTGCCGAGCGGGACCGCCCGCGAGCGCTTCTGGTCCTGGGTCAATCCGGCCGCGCCCGGGAAGGCCGTGTCCGACCTGGAGATCATGCTTCACCATCTGGACACGTTCTGGCAGGTCCGTGACCAGCCGAACATCGTGCTGCTGCGCTACGAGGACCTCCTTGATGACCTCGAAGGGCAGATGCGCTACATAGCCGCCCGGCTCGGGATCACCATCACCGAGACAGCCTGGCCCGACCTGGTCCAGGCCGCCACGTTCGCGGTCATGAAGGGCCGGGCCGGCGAGCTCGCGCCCGAAGCCAGTCACGACGGCTTCTATCACGACCGCAGCCAGTTCTTCCACAGCGGATCAACAGGCCAGTGGCGGCAGGTCCTCAGCGAGGAGGAGCTTCCCCGGTACGCCGCCCGGGTCGCCGAATGCGCGCCCGCGGACCTTGCCGCCTGGATCCACCGGCCCGCGCTGCCGGCGGCAGGCAACCTGTAAACGGCGCGGTGCATGAGTGAGGAGGGCTCAACGGGGCCCTGGATACGAGCTACGACGCCGCCGGCGCATGAGCCAGCGTGACCGTAACCGACCGCACGTGTGCGGGTACGGTCACGGTCCCGGCCGCGTTATCCACTGTCCCCGCCGACGCCGAGCCGATGTCATGGACGAACGCGGGCAGGTCGAACACCACCGGTCCCGCGAGCTCGCCGGTCAGCTTGAGCGTGACCGCGTCTGCGCGCGTGGTGATCCGCACGCCGATCCGGTGCCCGTTGGTGGCGGGGAAGTTGGAAACCGCGATCCGGTGCCCGGACCCGACCCAGCTGTTCGGGACGCCCCGGCCGACGATCAGCGACCCGTCGGTCCGCTGCGACACCAGCGAGTCGAGCAGGCCGAGGTTCCCCATGGCGATGCCCCACGAGTGCGGGGACGAGCCGCCGCCGCTGGCCGGGTGGTTGCCGGTCCACGGCGATGTGCCCGGCGGGGTCGAGCCCTCCCACCAGGCGTACGGGCCGGCCTGGTCGGTGTTGATGAGGAACTCCAGCGCGCGGATGCCCTCGTCGCGATAGTTGCTGCTGGCCAGTCCCCAGGCGCCGTACGCGCCGTTGTAGGCGGTGGACCAGAAGCCCTCGCCCGGGTACCCGCCGAACGTGTCCGCCGGCAGCATCCCCTTCAGCCGCCCGAACCCGTAGGCCAGCGTCTTGCCGGCCCACTCGCCCACGGTCCCGCCCGCCGGGCCGGCTGTCGAGGCGCCGAGCAGGTAGCTGTTCCAGGCATAGTTGAAGTAGACACCGGGCGCGGCCCAGTTGGCGTCCTCCGGGTTGGAGCAGCGGTTGGCGGTGTTGGGCTCGACCATCGAGCAGGGGATGTAGTCGATCTTGTTCGTGGCGATGGTGGCCGACAGCGTCTTGTTCACCGCCTTCAGCAGGCTGGCGAACTGGCCGGCCGCCCACTGCTCCTGGGCGGTGTTGCCCAGCACCTTGGCCAGGTACTCGTAGCTGGCCAGGCCGAGCAGGGCCTCGTAGTTGTCGCTGGTCCAGTAGCCGTTGGCGTCGATGTCGTTGGTCTGGCCGATGATGCCGCCCGGCCCGGTCCGGTCCGCCGCGATGATCTTCGCGGTCGCCTCGATGCTCGGCTGCGCGGTCGGCCCGAGCGGCCCGGGTGAGCTGAAGCGCGAAGCGAGGAAGCTCTTGTCCCCGGTCTTCTCGACGTACACGGCCCACAGCCACGAGTAGACCCACGTCCCGTCCGAGTACTGGGTGTTGGTCCCGACCACCTTGTCGACCTCGTCCAGCAGCGCGTGGGCGTCGGTGAAGTAGCCCTCGTTGAACATGTTCGCGAGGATGCCGATGGTGTCGTGCTCGAACTCCTGGTGGTACCCGTTGGTGCCGACGTCCAGGGCATTGCCGCTGCGGTCGATCTGCGTGTACGCGAAGTCGGCCTTGTACGCGTCCACCAGCTGGTGGTCGGGCAGGCTGAGCTGGGTGATCCCGGCCAGCTCGCGGTTCCAGAACGCCCGCATGTGGGCGAAGTGGCCGTCGTAGCCACCCGCCGCGGCGAGCTGGGGCGTGGTCGGCCAGGAGTAGGTCCCGCCGAACTTGTCCTCCGCCACCACGTAGTCGTGGTCGACCGTCGCCCCTGGCTTCACCTGGTTAGACGCGCTGTTCAGGGGCACCAGGCCGGTCGAGGGCTGCGGGTCGACGGTGACCGTCTGGCCGGTCGGGTTGTGCACCGCCACCCGGCTGTAGATCAGGACGAACGGGTTGCCGCCGATCACCACGCGGTCGCCGAAGTTCGTGATCGAGACCTTCGCCCCGGCCGAGGTGAAGCTGGTCACCAGCGCGGGCAGGTACCCGTCCGCGTTCACCCAGGTCGTCGGCGAGCTGTTGTAGACGCCGAACCCGTACAAGGTGTCGATGCCGTTGGGCACGTAGAAGCTGCCCCCGAGGCAGGCGTTCGCTCCCTGGTTGTTGCCGAGCCAGCCGATCGCCGATGAGTCCGTTCCCGTGGTGAAGTTCGGGCCGCCGCCGGCCGGGCACGGGTACGGCGCCGCGGTACTCGCCGCTGCCGATGCCGCGCCCGCTACCGCCGCTCCGGACGCTGCCAGCACGACCGCCAGCGTGGCGGCGGCCAGCCGCCCCGGCCGCATGAGCTTTGCCATCGCCAGATCTCTCCCATCGACACCTCGTCGGGTCCTGGTCGGATCCAAACCATATTGCACATAACCTAACAAAACTCGGCCGGAAACAGCTACCGCTGGGCGGACGAGCACAGCCAGGGCCGGAGCCACCTTCAGCCTCAAGGACTTCCACACCCAGGCCCTCAACCCAGGCACCGAACGGGTTTCGTCCCCGCCTCAGCACCGCTTATCCCTCAGTACGCCAGGTTGACGTGCGCCCGGTGGTGGTCCCCCTTCTCGATGAGATCGACGAACCCGAGCGCGTAGTCCGCACCGGAGATCGCCCCGCCGTCCTCCGGCTGCACGGCGACGTCGTCGCCGACCCGGTACTCGCCCAGCCGCTCGCCGGGCACGTACGAGCCGAACTTCCCGGCCGGGCTCACGAACACCCAGTCGAGCGTCTCCGGAGTAGCCGGCAGGTCGTCGGCGACGAGCGCCGCCACGGTGACGATCTCGTCGTGGAACTCGGCCGGAGCGTGGCTGAGGTCCGCCGCGAAACGCGGCGCCCCGGCCGCCGGGCGCAGCGACGAGAAGCCGCCGACCACGTACAGCGGCGCCCCCTTGGCGTCGGCGAGCCGCCCGATCGTGCGGTACACGTCGCGAAAAGACCCGGCCAGCGGCCCGCGCGGCGCGAGCGCGCCCACCACGACGTCCGCCCCGGAGAGGGCCGACGCCAGCGCCGCCTCGTCCGTGGCGTCGCCCTGGACGTAGGTCACGTCCGGGACGCGTTCGGCCGGAAGCGAGCGGCTGAACGCCGTGACCTCGTGACCGCGCGCGGCGGCCTCCGCCACGATGGCCGACCCGGCGTAGCCGGTGCCGCCGATAACGACAATGCGGGACATGGGTGATGCCTTTCTATCGAGGTACCGCGGCCCGTGATCGGGCCACTTCGGTTACCATAAGAGAGCAGATCTCTGTTGGGAAGAAGGCACTTTATGGTAACCACCCAGGCGGACCCGCCGCTCCGCGGTGACCCGTACCAGGCCGGCTGTCCGACCCGCCGCATCCTCGACCGCATCGGCGACCGCTGGACCGTCCTCATCGTCAGCGTCCTGGGCGACGGCGACGCCCGCTTCTCCGAGCTCCGGCGGCGCATCGACGGTGTCTCGCAGAAGATGCTGACCCAGACCCTCCGCGGCCTCGAACGCGACGGCCTCGTTCGCCGCACGGTCTACCCCGAAGTGCCGGTCCGCGTGGAGTACGCCCTCACCGAAGCCGGCCGGACCCTCCTGGAACCGCTCCGCGCGCTCCAGGACTGGTCGATCGAGCACCTCAGCGACGTGTCGGCCTCCCAGCACGCCTACGACCGCGCGGGATGAGCACCCTCGCCTGGAAGGCACATCAAGCCGGCTCCGCGGCTGGCGTGATGGTGACATCGAGGCGGTCGGATCATGATCACCCGCCCGGAGTATCTCCCACGAGCGGCCCCGGCCGGGGACTTCCTGCCCCGCCGTAATCTGAGCACCGAACAAGTGTCGTCCCCGCCCCAGCTCACCCGATGCCCTCAGTGGAGGCCACGTGGATATCCGGTCAGCACAGCAACGCGCCTGGGAGAACAAAGTCGCCAAAGGCTTCAACACAACCGATATCCCCCTAGAGTTCTGCTTGCTCCAGGGGGATATCGCCGAAGCGTTCGCCACCTGGGCCGGGATCACCGGGCACGACGACCAGCTCCCGGATCTCAGCCCGGACGGGTTTGCCGGACGTGCCGAACTGGATCGCTCGGCGCTGACCGCCCTCGATGCGGCTGCCGCTCCCGGGCGGCGCGAGCAGGTCGCCCGGACCGCGATGCAAGAGCGGCTGGCCATCGCCGTCGAGCGCTACGACGCCGGCGACACCACCAGCGAGCTCAACGTGATCGACAGCTGGGTGCAGGGTGTGCGCGAGCTCTTCGACTCGATGCCCACCGAAGGCGAGGAAGCCGCCGTCCACATCACCCGGCGCATGGCCGCCGTCCCGGCGGCCTACCGCCAGCTCGCGCAGACCCTGCTCGACGTCGCCCGCCACGGCCGCCCCCCGACCCGCCTGCAGGCCGAGGAGGTCGCGAGGCAATGCGCCGACTGGTCCGACCCAGCCGACTCCTTAAGGACTTCCACACCCGGGCGCTCAGCCTGGGCGCCATGGGCCTGGACCCGCTCCGCGAGGCCCTGGCCCGCTCCTCCTAGGGCATTCGCACCCGGCGATCCAGCTACAGCGGCCGGTGCGGGCGGTTAGCCTGTCCCGGTGGGAACGGAAGGATAGTCGTGGCCAAGAGCAACCGCCGCAAGCGGCAGGACCGCGTAAAAACCGGTGCCAAGCGCGCCGAACAGGCGCGGCGCCGCGCGAACGCCGAGCGCGAGCAGCAGTCAGCCGAACGCTACCGGCGCTTGCTCGATCCGCTGACCGGCCCGGCTGATGTGGCCGGGATCCTGGCGGCGGAGCTGCCGGACTCGCTGGCCGCCGGCGCGATGATGAAGATCCGGCTGAGTTCCGGAGTCCCGGCCGAGGAGATAGCCCAGACGGCGCGCCTGATGCGGGCGTCCGCGCCGGGGCCGCCCCGGATCGGGACGCTCGCGGTGGCCGCGTGGGCGGCGCATATCACCGCAGACGAGGATGCCGAGCACGGGTATGCCAGCGAGCTGCTCTCCCGCGCCGATGCCGCCGACGACCCGGACCTGCGACTCGAGGTAATCCGCGCGGCGTCGTCCAGAGGGCATCCCGGTGAGGCGTGCGAACTGATCGAGCCCTACCTGCGCGAGCACCCCGACGACGAGCTGGCAGCTGGAATCTACGCCGAGGCGCTGGTAAAGGCGTACGCGCAAGCAGCTCCTGGTGAGCGCGAGCGAGCCGCCCTGACCAGGTTCGGCGACCGGTCCGGCCTCGAGGCGTTCCGCGCGGCGATCGATGCCTTCCTGAGCCGGACGCAGTGGGGCGCGATCGTCAGGAAATGGGCGGACGCGGAACGGTCCCGGTTGGCGGCCAAGTACTGGCAAGCCGCCGAACGCGACCACGTCGACGCGCTAGCCGTCGAGTTCGCGGTCACGTATCCCGTTGCCGGCGATCTGGCGGACACCCCGGTGCAGGCGTTCGCGGCGGACCCGGCGACACCGGGGGAACTGGCGGCGCGGGCGTCGGAGTGGGACCAGCACGTGCGGTTCGGAATCTGGCAGGTGCCGGAGCCGACGGCGGCGCCGGGCGTGTGGTGCACCGAGCTGGTGTCCGGCCTGCGCCGCTACGCGCAGTTCCCGGCGCCGGCCCTCGCCGGCGCGGCACCATGGTCGGTCTGGCTGGGCGCGCTGGTGCCGGCGGACGGGATCTGGCGCAGCACCGGGAACGGGGTCTGGCTCAGTCCCCTCGAAGGCGACGCGGCGGCGGAGTACGCGGAACAGGCAGCCTGGCGCATGCTCGAGGAGTTGTCGGGCGTGCCGCGCGACCAGCTCCCCGAGCTCGCTGAGATCAGGTTCGGGCAGGCCGAGCCGTACTGCGTACGCTGGGAAACCGGCGAGGAGCCAGAGCCGGAGTTCGTGGAGACCGTCGGCCCTGTCATCGCGCGGCTCACGACCGTGCTGGCATCCCGGGTCTGGTGGAAGCGGTCGGCGCCGGCGCTGCTCACCAATACCGACGGTGACCCCATGAAGCTCATCAACGCGACGGTCATGGTCAGCGGCGACGTGACCGAGCTATTGTCCGAGCGTCCGGACTTCGCGGAGGAAGAAGGCGGCCAGGACGGCCAGCTCGTCTGGTGGGGCGGCCCGGTCACGGGTCCGTCCGACGAGCCCCTCGTGATGCACTTCCACGAGGACGGATCCGCCCACCTCCTGGACCCGGCCGAGGACGAGGAGCGCAAAGTGCTCGGCCGGGTAACGCCGGACCGGGACCGGGTGCGGGTCCAGGTGAACTCACATCGCCGGCTGAAAAAGCTCCTGCGGATCCTCGCGGACATCGGCGCAAAGCCGAAGGTCGCCGAGCAAGCGCAGTCCGAGCCGTCAATAGACTTCGCCTGGGGCCCCGTGCCCGATGGCGCCTCGCCAGCCCGGGAGTGGGAGAAAGCCTGGCTCGAACAGCCCGTGGCCGTGCTGGAATTCCATTCCCCGCGGCACGCCGCCGCGAACGCCGCCGAGGGCAGCACGGCCGAGGCACTCCAGCTGGAGAGCCTGCTGCGCCAGCTCGAATACCAGTCCGGGCTCGCCGCCGCCCGCGGCGAACGACCGATCGACACCACCTGGCTGCGCACCGAACTCGGCCTCACCACCCCGCTCGCTTCGCGCCTGCCCGCCACCTAAGACCTTGATGGCGGTCACCGGACCAGGCGCGGCCAAAGCTGTCGCGCTGCCAACGGCCGTCCTCGGCCAGCCACCGCGGCCTCGCACGCCGGCCCGCTAACCTGACCGCCCGCGTCCCGTCCCGCCGTAATCCGGCACCGAACGAGTTTCGTCCCCGCCCAGCCCACGCGACGCGTCCCAGCCCGGCTGGTTGTAGACGAGTCGCTCAGGCTGTCTTTGGATACTCGTATTGTTACGTCGCTTCGGGCTTCCAGCAGAATGAGTACATCGTCTAGCTGATTTGCGAGAACCTCGCTTGCCTCCCAGTCGTTGCAT
>JAICWX010000328.1 GCA_025934635.1 Streptosporangiaceae bacterium
CCCAAGTCGACAAACCACCGTTAAGCGGCATCTATAAGGTAGGTCTTCTTCGTGCGAGCGCATTAAGAAACAGACCCACTACGACCACTCCGAGCACCGCTTGAGTGCCAACAAGAATCCGTGTAAAAGTTTCGACTGGCGCGATGTCACCGAAGCCCAAGGTTGTCTGTACAACTGCACTGAAGTAAGCCATTCGCCAAAACTGATCTGGGAGCCCACTTACCGAGCCCTGCGCTGCACCGGAGAGCCGATTTAGGTCATTCATGTCTACCATCTTAAGTGGCAGCGTCGGATTACTCCTTGAATCACTATATTGTTCAAAAGCCTGCAAAGCCGGGCTCGAGTAATCATCGTTAGGGGCAGACAGCAGCGAATAGGGGACCTGAATCAAACCTTCTCTCTGGTCTGATTCCTCCGGAAGGGAATGTTCGGGTATGTCTATCTGCGCGGAAATATCCCCACTTCCCGATTGTGCCGGAAAGCCAAGAGTGACCAGTATGTCAACCGTGCTTGCCGTTATATCGAGCCCATCAATCGCGGCCGGGCAAGACCCACACGTTAGCCCGACAGCTCTATCGGCCCCCGTGGAAACGTCCTCTTCCACGTAGAACGCACTGTCAAGCGAGGATGGTTCATGCAATGCACTGGTCTGGTAGAAGCCGCCAGCCGTAAAGGAGTAGAAGCCAGCAAAAATCGGGATCATCGTCAGGTAGAACAGCCCCCAGACGATGGGCCTGAATCCCTTGACGTCGGGACCTTGGTGCCAGCCAATGCGCATCGGCTCATTGTACGGACTTCCCAGCAGACACGGGAGCCACAGAACTAGCCCACCATTAATAGCTGACTTTAGGTGCAAATATTAAGTAATCCTGAGCATGGCGGTGCTTGACCGTCGAAGCCAGCCTTCCACGGGCAGGAGCAAAGTTGGAGCTGGCGTTGCGCACCGGTGACCCGGAGCCGGCCCTTGACAGGTGAGCGATAAAGCGATGGGAGGTCAGCGCTGGACGCGCTGTCCGCGGCGGAGAAAGCCGCCGTGCTGGAATGCCACGTGCACCAGGGCGCGGTCCAGGTCGACGTCACGGATCTGCAGGCCGCACAGCTCACCGCGGCGGACGCCGGTGACGACCACGAGCCACAAGCACAGCCCCAGGGCCGCGCTGCGGGCGCGGGCCTCGGCGATCGCCTTGGCCACGTCTTCCGGCGAGGTAGCCAGGATGGTCCGGCGAACGGGGGTGGGAGGCCGGGCCGAGGCGGCGGGGTTCCGGTCGGTCCAGTCCCATCGCATCGCGGCCTCGAAGGCGCCGGACAAGATGGCGTGGATGCCGCGGATGGTGCCCTTGGCCATGGGCTTGCAGACATGCGGGCGGCAGCCGGACAGCTTGCAGTCGTGGCCAGGACGCGGACGAGGGACCTGCAGCCGCGTAGCAGGCTCGTCAGCGGAGCCGGGCGAGATCGGGCACCGACGGCAGCGTGTCACCTGGGGCCAGCTGCCCGGAGCGGATCGCCTCCCGCACGCGATCGGCGGCCTGCTCCCATTCGAGCCGCCGGTCGGCCGGGTCGGGCCGCAGATCCGGGAGGTTGCGGTGCTCGGTGAAGGGCTTGCCGGTGCACGCGAGGTCGCCGCACCGCATCAGGCGGGCGTAGAGGGTATTCAGGAGCGGGCCGCGGACCTTGCGGACCTGGATGGACCCGAGGGCGGGCTTGATGGTCCGGCGGATGTAGCCGAGGTTGCTCGGCAGGGTGGACAGGTCCCACCCTGCCGTTGACACGTACTGGTCGAGCAGCTGGGCCACGGTGACGGCCGAGTCGGGCTGGCGTCCCGCTGTGGCCTGCTCGAGCAGCTTGCCGAGCTCGATCTGCGCAGCCCGTTCGGTCCTGCAGGTCTTGCGGAACCGGATCTCGCGGCCCGTCAGCGGATCGGCCCGGCGTACGCCTTCACGCGCCAGGAGCCGCTCGATAGTTGCTCTATGTGTCCGGCCAGTCCTCTAGCTATGACGTGACGGTCCACCGGATCGCCGACATCGGTCCACGATACCTTGATCCAGAAGGATCAAACTGCTGGCGGGGCGGGTGGGGCTCGAACCCACGACCGGCGGATTATGAGAAGTACGGCCTGACGCTCTGGATGGCTCGGTCCACGAACCGGTCCACGCCTCACCATGGCGATCACCGGATGCCAGCTACGGAACGTTACCGCCGTCCGGCCGATCAGCGCGTGCGCGTGCCTGATGGCATCAGGCCGGCCGCGGAGAGCAAGACGTTGCTAGCCGCCGAGCCACTGGATCTTCACTACGAGCACGAGATCGTCAGGCGGGTACACCAGGAACGTAACCAGGCCCCCGCCGTCAGGGCCAAAGTGCAGTGAGCGCAGCGGCATAGAAACGTCATCACGCTCGTCGCGGCGCCGCTGATACTGCAACGGATCCACGATCACGACCGCGTCCATGAATGCCGCGAGGGATGTTCGCGCGGCCGGAGGCAGATCGGCGAACTCCCGCTGAGCCGGGCCGTCCAGCTCCCACCGGTACACGCGTCAGACGCCGAACTGGGTCCGGATCTCATCCCGGCTCATCCGCTGATCCGCAGGCGGCGGACCCTCGTCCCGGTAGCTGTCGATGCGAGCCAGGAACTCCCGCTGCGCTTGAGGGTCACACCAGGCGTCCGCCTCGAACCACCAGCGCTTGACCGTCTGCACCAGCGGCGTCACGTCACCCTGCTCGCGGGCCTGTTCGAACGCCGCATCCAGATCCTGGTCGTACCGCTGAAGAGTACCGCTGTCGGCGTTGGCGGCCAGCACGGCCCGGATCGCCGTCGGCGTGCAGGCCGGGCGAGGCAGGACCTGAGGTTGCCTGGCATGCGGCGCGGTCATCAGCAGCTCTCCTGTAGGTCGCCGTTTCGTCCAGCATAAGCGCGTCCGCCGACAGACAGCGGCAACACCGTCCCAGCGCGCGAATCTCCTGGCGGTTACCACGACCTGCCCGTTGGTGGGCAGGTGAAGGCAGTCTCGTGGGGCGGGTGGGGCTCGCATCCGCGACCGGCGTATATCGAACCGCATATTCCAGTCCGCGCGGCAACCGCTCCCAACTTGGCAGCCTCCCGACGGAGCTCTCCTCAGGCCTCGCCCATCACCAGACCCTCGATCGTGTGCTTCTGGGTGATCGGACGCAGCTCGTCGACGATGGGGCAGTCGAGGTGCGCGCGTAGCGAGTCCGGGATGGTGTCCCAGAAATTCCGCGTGACCGCGAGGTCATGCAGTTCGACGTTGATGGCGCCAGGAGCGTCAACCCCGAGGACGAGCACCGGCCACGGCTCCGCGAGGCGTGCGCCGTGCCGCGGTGAATGGTGAGCGCGGAGTGGATGGATCGGTGATCCACGGGTGCGTCGCGAGCTAGACGAACCCGCGGATCTGCTCGGGATGGATTTCTACGTAATAGCGATTCGGCCCCCGGCCGACGGCACCGTGCGGCCGGGACCGGGCCTCAGCGAAGGCCCGGTCGACGTCTTGGCGAAGCTGGTCGGCCCACTCGACGGGGAACGCCCCCTTCAACCGGCGACGCCCCCGGCGTAGATCGGTCGCGTAGGTCATTTGACCTCGTCTGCGGTCAGGGCGGATACGACCTGTGTCACCTAGCGAACCCCGTCCTTCACTTCACCCGGTAGACGTGCACGTAGTCGAACGTGCTCGTGAAGCCGCCCGGACCGCCCATCGACGCCAGCGCGATCTTCTCGTTGGCGCCGAGGTTGTGCCGCCACGTCTCCGCACGGTCCCAGTTCGTGCCGTCGATGCTGGTGAATGCGGTGTAGTAGCCGACGCCGGCCGCGACATGGCGGACGATCCGCAGCCAGGTCCAGTTCCCTACCGGGCCGCCGACGCCGCTGCCGTAATGCGGATATCCCGTCGGCACCGGCGTGACTTCCTGGCCGAACTCGGTCTGCCGGGTTTCGAAGTTCGAGAAGACATCGAGCTTGATGTAGTTGCCGTCGTCCTTGTACGCGAGCAACGCGCCCTGGGCGTAGTTGTAGCAGCAGACGCCGGCCGGTTCGTCGTTCGAGTACCGCGTCTCGACCATGTAATCGCCCTGAGGCGCCGGCTCAGTGAGCACCGACGCGAGCGCTGAGCCGGGAGTCTCCGGGTGCAGGTCGGCGTTCTGGATCTGCCAGTGCAGCGCACTACCGCTGACCGAGTAGGTCGACCGGTCCGGCGGGCGCACCCATGTCCACTGCGATGAGAGCGACGTGCCATTGAAATCGTCACTCAGCCGCCTGATCTCCGCGCCTGGCTGCGGCGTCGACACGAAGTGCGGCCGGTATGCGGTTGTCTCCCCCGGCTGTGCGGCCGGCCCGGGCATGAGCTGATCTGACGGGCCGCGACCGCCCCGGGTCGTGGGCCAGCCGTCACGCCAGTCCAGCGGGTCGATCAGCACCGGCCGGTGGTTGATTGCGGTCTGGCCGGCAAAATACGGGTCGTCCTGCGGGATCGCGTGATAAACGATCCACTGCTGCCCGCTGTAGTCGGTAATCACCGCGTTGTGGCCGGGACCCACCCACCGGTTGCCGTTCTGGGTGAGGACGGGCGTACCGCCGACGCGGCTGGCGAGAATCGACACGCCGTCTCGGTCAACGAACGGGCCCAGTGGCGAGCGCGACCGTGCGGAGAACACCGCATAACCACTCAATGGTCCGTTGCAGCAGTTCGACGCCGAGCCCATGAAGTAGTACCAGCCGCCGTGCCGCACGATGAGCGTGCCTTCGTAGCGGTTATCGACGGCGATCTGCTTCTCCGACGAGGCGCCAGAGGACAGGCCGTCCGCGCTCAGGGTGCGAGCGAAGATCCCGCCGAAGTAGCTGCCGTAATACAAGTAGCCCGTGCCGTGCGCGAAGATGACCTCGGGGTCGAATTTCCAGTGGCCGACGGCGTCCGGCGGGACGACAGGGGTGCCGCTCACCTGCCACGGACCCGCGGGCGACACGCTTGTCGCGACGCCGATGGCGGAGCAGCCGGCGCTCGGCGGGCAGCCGCTGCCGCTGATGTTCGTGCTGGACGCCGTGAAGTACATGTAGTAAAGGCCGTTGCGGTGCACCACGTCGGGCGCCCACATGCCGCCGGTGATCCACGACGGTTTCGCCGGGAACGCGTCACCGACATAATGCCAGTGCGCGAGGTCGGCCGAGCGATACGTCGGAACGTTATGGATGACCAGGTTGCCCCGCGCGTCCCGCTCACTGCTGGTAAGCGGGTCAGAGGTGCAATAGAGATACCAGTTCGTCACCGCGCCCGCCGTTACGCGAAGCACGAACGGGTCGGCGCAGCTCTCCGCGTGCGCGCCGCTGGGAAGGATCAAGCTCATCGGGTTGCGGTACGGTGGGGCGACCGCGGAACGGGCGCTCGCCGGCGTGGCGAGGACGGAGACGGACACGAGTCCGGCGAGGAAGAGTATGGCGCTGAGCGCCGCACGCAATCTGGTCATCTGGCTCCCTCTGCGACGGAACGACTCATTGCCCCGTTTAGAGGCTCGCATTCATCCGATCGGCAAGATGTTGTCTATGCGGCCGCCGAGTGGCGCGGCTTGCGTCAGCCGATCTGCTCGGCTAGGGCGACGATGATGCTCGCGAGGCCGCGGAGGTAGCAGAGCAGAAGATGTTCTCGAGATCAGGTGCAGCTGGCGCTGGATCCGTGGGACCTCGGCCGGGCTGCTCCGGGTCGGCCCGATAGAGCCTCTGGGCGGTCTGGCTTCACGGCCGGGTCTATGCCGCCCCTGACGGCCCGTTGGAGCCGGGCACCGCTCAGGCGGCGCAGGAGAGGTGCGCACGCCGGGCGCCGGGCAGGCACGCCCGGTCGGAGGGGACACCGCTGGAGGTGCCGGCCACCGCCGCGCGGGCCCAGCGCATCCGCAGCACCGCGGTCTCCGGGTGCTCGCCGTAGGCCTGTGCGACCCGCGCCGCGCAGCCCCGGATGCCGAACGCCGCGACCGCCGCCGCGATGGCCTGGTGCACCTCGGCCGGGCTGGGCTCATCGGAGCGCTGCAGCGGCGAGGCGAACAGCGCGTCGGCCCGGGCGGAGCTGATGGTGAGGTCGTATGTCGCTGACCGCATCGTAGGCCTCCTTGACTGAGGACATTTCCTGTATACGCCTTGGGTCTGACATTCCGGCGCCCCGGATGCGGCCCGTACTAGAGACGCCGCGGCGCCGCCGGACTCATCTGCCGCGCGGGGCCTTCCAGCCGAGTTCGGCGAGCCGGTCGTCGTCGATGCCGAAATGGTGGGCCATCTCGTGGACGACCGTCCGGCCGACCTGATCGGCGACCTCCTGCTCGGTGCGGCAGATCGCACAGATCGCCCGGCGGTAGATGGTGATCCGGTCGGGCAGCACCCCCGCGTAATCCGACGTCCGGCCGGTGAGCGGAATGCCCTCGTAGAGGCCGAGTAGGCCGGGCGGCCCCGGAATTCACCTCGCGGCGGCGGAATGGCTGAGACGTCTGCCGTCGCGTCGCGGGTTCTCGCCCTCGGACAGGCTTATCCTGGCAAGGAAAAGGCTTTGCGGCGGCGGGCCTGATCATGCGCAGACTTGAGGCATGAGCGGTTCGATGGAATCCCGTGCGGACCTCCTGCTCGGCGGCCGGCGCGGGCGGGCGATGCTCGCCGATCTGGCCGGGCTGGATTCGCTCGTGTTGCTGGCCGCAGACGGCAAGCCTCCCCCGGCAGGCGTTACCTTCCTGGAGTCGTCGTCCAGCGGTCTCAGCGCGCTGCTCCAGAGGCTGCTTCGCCCGCGTCGCGCTCACCGTGACGCGGGAACCTGGCCGCAGTGGATGAACCCGGATGGGAACGACGCGGCCACGATCATCGGGGCGGCCGTGGCCAGCACGGTCCAGGCGCCGGCCGAACGGGCTTGGTTCACCGATCCGCTGGCCCTGCTGGCATCGGTGGCGCGAGCGGCCGATCAGTGGGAACCTCCGCAGCCGGATGATCAGGCCGAAATGCTGCGGCCGCTGGCTGAGGTGGTGGCCAGCGCGCCCGCCGCCAGCTGGTGGTGGGAACCGGCTGACCTGCGGCATCAGCGCTGGGTGGGCTGCGATCACCACCGGGTGCTGGCGCGCGGCGTTGATGTCGCCCGTGCTGTCGAGGCGGCCGAGGAAGGCGCGGCGGCCGAGGAAGAGGCCATGGCGAGGGACTGGGCGCTGTCACGGCCGGGGCGGCGGGGCGATGCCGAGGTGATCATCACCGGAAGCTGGTGGTCGGGCCCTCTTGGCGGCACCGTGTGGACCAGCCGGGGAAACGTCGGTGACCTGCCCGCGGTCGGGCTCGCCTGCGCCGAGGATCCGCTGGGGGAAGAAGAGTTCGAGGTCTGGGCGGTGGGAATACACCCGGACGCCCGGGTGTATGAGGTGCGCGAACCCGGCGACTGGGGGCGGCTTGCCACTTCCCACCCCAGGGACGTCACCGCCTCGCGACGGCATGACTGGGGCAGGTGGACCGGGCGCGAGGGGCAGTGGATCCTGCCGGACTGGCGGTCGGTGGCCGCGCAGTGGGATGGCGTGCACGTCAGCGTCGCAGGCTACCTGAGCACCGCGGGGATCGCGGTAGACAGCGGGGGCGGGGCCGCGACGCTGCTGGCAGGCTGGGACGCCGACCAGACCCTGTGGCTGCGAGACGTGTTCACCGGCACCCGGCAGCTGACGACCTGGCACGGCACCCCAGGACCCGAGGCCCTCGATGACGACGGCGCCAGCACCACATGACCAGGCGCAGCGGCGTGTGGGGTTACACATCAAGGGCTGGCGCGTCGGCACCCGCAGTCGTGCCCGTCGCGCTCGCCGACCCTGCCGGCGACCGATGACCTGCTCAACGGTGGCCACCTGCCGCGCTGGCAGCGGTCCGCCAGGTGACCGAGGACTGACCGTCCGCGAATCGATGATCTTCCTCGACGGCCGGGAGTTCACAGGCGAGCCGCCGGGGCTGCGTACCGTCCAGCGAGGCCAATTAATGCTCGTCTATCTGACCGACTCCCGCGGCGCGTCGCCGATAAGAATCCGCTCGGAAGTTGCTTTACGTGACCGGTGCAGGCGCTCCGCATGACGGCGGCACGATGCAACCGCACCACCGACATCGGTCCACGGCCATCACCGACCGGACATTGAAACCGCAAGTGGGGCGGGTGGGGCTTGAACCCACGACCGGCGGATTATGAGAAGTACGACCCGGCGCACCGTACACACTACCTGCACGAATACCACGGAGCCGTGCCGCCGGTGGCCCTGAACGCGCCGGTTGCACAGGTGACTCGGTCCACGAACCGGTCCACAGCATCGGCGCCTGATCCCTTGATCCTGCTACTGTGCGTGATCACCATCGTGCGGATAGACCGGATATAAGTTGCCGGCCACCGATTCGCGTCATAGGCGGCGCTAGCCGCCCCAGGTGATCCCGACGGCGTTGGCCATGTGGTCCGGCTCATCGAAGTCCCCGGCGGTCGATTGAGGCAGTTCCTGGCCGTCATGGACCCGCTTGGCGTGCCGGCCGTAGAGCACCGTGTACACAGCGGCCGACAGGTTGACGCAGTGCCGGGTGGGAATCACCAGGAACCGGACCTCGGACTTTGGATTGACCAGCGCCACGGCAGGGGCGATCCCATCACCCCGCCGAATCGGCTCCGTCACGATCCCCATGAATTCGATGATGCCGATCGTGACGCCCGAGAGCGACCCGATTTCGGAGAGCGCTTCGACAGGCAGCCGCCGCTGACCGGCTTCGCTCATGCTCTAATTTGTCAGAGGGTCGCGTTACCGTCATTCTCTGTGTTCGCCCAGGCTTGATGATGCCGATGATGCCCGGCATACCCGAACGGCGCACCCATGACTACCTGCGGCACGCCCGAGATCAGGACCTGGCCACCGACGGGATCCTGATCTCCCTGGCGGACTATCTCGCCAAGCTCGGGCCGGGTAGCCCGGCAGAACAGGCAGAATTAATAAATGAAACTTAAAGCGCGGCGCCCTAGAGCCATCGCCGGATGGCTGTGACTGCTGTCTCTAGCGTCCTCTGTGGAGCCGACCGCGTTTGCCACCGGCTCAGGTCGATCTGTCGGCTGTGCCGGAGGTCTTCTATGAACTGGTGGTCGAGCAGGTCTACCGACGCCTGGTCGATTACCACCATGGCGACCTCTTCGTCATGATCGAGCGATCTTCGGTTGACGTTGCTTGAGCCGACAAGAGCGGCGGCGCCGTCCACCACCATGATCTTTGTGTGCAGCATCGATGGCTGGAAGTTCCATATATGTATCCCGGCGGAGATCAGGTCGGCGTAGATGGCCTCACTCGCCAGTTGCGCAACGCGTTTGTCCGCGTTCGGGCCTGGCAGCAGGATATCCACCTCGACCCCTCGGCTGACAGCCTCCTTTAGCGCGGAGACCAGGTGCGAGTCGGGTGAAAAATACGCGGTCTGCAACCGGATCCGGTGCCGAGAGGAACGGATGAGCACGTACCAGACCGTGCGGATGTCGTTCCAGCCGATGCTGGCCGAACCGCGCACGACCTGAACCGCAGCCAC
>JAICWX010000189.1 GCA_025934635.1 Streptosporangiaceae bacterium
AGGTCGCGGGCGATGATGGTCTTCATGATCTCGTTGGTGCCGCCGTAGATCTTCTGGACCCGGGCGTCGGTGAAGGCGCGAGCGATCGGGTACTCGGTCATGAAGCCGTAGCCGCCGAACAGCTGGAGGCACCGGTCCAGGACCCGGTTCTGCACGTCGGTGGCCCAGAGCTTGGCTTTGGCGGCGTCGACGGCGGTCAGCTCGCCCGCATTCAGGGCCAGGACCGATTTGTCGAGGTAAGCCTCGAGTACGTCTACCTCGGTCACCATCGAGGCTAGCTCGAAGGCGGTGTTCTGGAAGGCGGCCAGCGGCTTGCCGAAGGCCTGGCGCTCGGTGGTGTAGGCCACGGTCCATTCCACGGCGGCCCGGGCCGCGGCCAGCGCCATGGACGCGATCGAAATTCGCTCCCGCGGCAGGCGCTCCATCAGGTGCACGAAGCCGCCGCCCTCACGGCCGAGCAGGTTGTTCGCGGGCACGCGGACGTCATCGAAGAACAGCTCGGCGGTGTCCTGGGCCTGCAGGCCGATCTTGTCGAGCTTGCGGCCCCGGCTGAAGCCGGGCATGCCGCGCTCCACCACCAGCAGGCTGATGCCGTGCGCGCCGGCCTCGGAGTCGGTGTGCGCCACCGTGATCACCAGGTCGGACTGGATGCCGTTGGTGATGAACGTCTTGGCGCCGTTGAGCACCCAGTGATCGCCGTCGCGGACGGCCGTGGTGCGGATGCCCTGCAGGTCGCTGCCCGCGCCGGGCTCGGTCATCGCGATCGCGCCGATGCACTCCCCCGACGCCATCGCCGGCAGCCAGCGCGCGGCCTGCTCCTCGGTGGCCAGGTCCACGATGTACGGGATGGCGATGTCATCCTGCAGGCCGAACCCGGAGCTGAGCGAGGTCGCGCAGACCTTGGCGAACTCTTCCATCACCACGCAGCGGAACCGGAAGTCCGTCGTCCCGGCCCCGCCGAACTGCTCGGGGATGAGGTGGCCGATGATCGCCTGCTTGCCCGCCGCCAGCCAGGGCTGCCGGTCGACCAGGTGCTCCTCGTCCCAGCGCTGCTGGTTCGGGGTGACCTCACGCTTGATGAAGGCCTGGACGACCTCGCGGAAAGCTTCGTGGTCTTCTTCGTACAGGCCTCGGCGCATTGCTTACTGTCCCTTCCAGACCGGAGCGCGCTTCTCGGCGAACGCCCGGGCCCCTTCCTGCGCATCCTGCGAGGTGAACACCGGTCCCATGATCCGGGCCATCTCGTCCCAGCGTTCGGCGGGCGACCAGTCGGCGCCGCCGTTGGAGATCTCCTTAGTGGCCATCAGCGCCAGCGGCCCGTTGGCCGCGATCTTGCCAGCCAGCTCGATCGCCGCCTCGAGGGCCTGGCCTTCGTCCACGACGCGGTTGACCAGGCCGATCTCGTAGGCCCGATGGGCGTCGAACGGGTCCCCGGTGAGCAGCATCTCGAGCGCCAGCGCGCGCGGGATGCGCCGGGCCAGCAGCAGTGCCCCGCCGGCGCCCGCTACCAGCGAGCGCTTGACCTCGGGCACGCCGAACTTGGCCGACGCGCCCGCTACGACCAGGTCACAGGCCATCGCCAGCTCGAAGCCGCCGGCCAGGGCGTAGCCCTCGGCGGCGGCGATCATCGGCTTGCGGGGCGGGGTCTGGGTGATGCCGGCCAGCCCGCGGCCGGGGAACGAGGGCGTCTCCCCCTTGAGGAACGCTTTCAGGTCCATGCCGGACGAGAACGTGCCGCCCGCCCCGGTGAGCACGCCGGCCTGGAGCGCCGCGTCCGCATCGAGCTCGTCGACCGCGTCCCTGACTCCGGCCGCAACCGCCCCGTTGATGGCGTTGCGGGCCTCCGGCCGGTTGATGGTAATGACCTGCACCGCGCCGCGGCGCTCGACCAGTACCTCGTCGCTCATCACGCCTCCACCCTGCTTGGCTATACCTAATACAGTAAGATAATTGCATCAAATCGGCCAGCGCCGCCTTCGTTCGCGCCCCGGCCCGCGGGCTCTCCCGGAACCCGCCACCCGCACGCCCGGCCAGCGTAACAAGGAGCCTCCGCCCGGCCCCTCCGCAGCCCCCAAGCCGGAAATAACCCGGTGGATCCGCATTAGCCGGTGGATCCGATACCCCAGAGGGGTCTAAATCCACCGCTTAGTGCGGATCCACCGTGCTAACTGAGGGGCCAGGGACCGAGGAAACGGGAGGGCTGGCCGAGGCTTGCGGGACGAGAGCTACCGAACGGAGTGGGTGACGCCGACAGTCTTCTGCGACCCGTGGGACTGACGGGAGCGGATCGCTGGGTGGAGCGGCGGGTTAGGAGCGGCCGGGGAGGGCGGCTAGTTTGCGGAAGTCCCAGCTGGTGATCTTGGTGGGGGTGATGCGGAGCCAGGCGTGGCGGCCGTCGTGGTACATGGTGCCGCCCTGATACTTGTCGGCCATCAGGCGTTCGGGCTCGGCTAGCTCGGGGGTTTCGGGAGACTCGTCGCCCTTGCGGGGGACGGGGCCGACGGCTACGGCTTCGCCTTCGATCTCGACGCCGTGGAGTTCGTCGTAGTGGTGGCCGCCGTCGATGACGGCGGAGACGCGGGGATCGCGCTGCACGTCGGTCCAGCGCTGGCTGCGGGTCAGCGAGTAGATCCACAGGTCGCCGCCGGACCAGATGAACCAGACCGGGGAGTTGTGCGGGCCGCCGGGGCCGACGGTGGCCAGCCGGCAGGTGCGTTCGGCGGTCAGGAACGTGTCGAGCTCTTCGGTGCTCATCGCGATCACCCGGCTCCGGCGCTGCTCTCGCATCACAGATTTCTCCCTTTCTCCTCCCGGCCTTACAGTACGGGGGCCCCGGACCGGGCGCACCACGCGGTAACGTCTCGGCATGGGTGAGTCAGCATGGGGAATCGCGGTCGCCACGGTCACGCAGGCCGGGGCGCCGCTCAGCTACTGGTATCCCGATCCGCGGCTGGGGCCGCTCGGTCCCGGTAGCGCGGCTGATCAGGGCCCGGCCGGCGAGAGGGTCGATCCGGTCCGGGGGGTGCGGATCAGCCGGCAGGTGTGCGTGACGGCCGACCTGGACCAGCCGCCGGCCGATGCCGCGGATGCCTACCTGCGGCTGCATCTGCTCTCGCACCGGCTGGTGCGGCCCAACTCGATGAACCTGGACGGGATCTTCAAGGTCCTGCCGAACGTGGGCTGGACGTCGTTCGGGCCGGTCGCGCCGGGCGAGCTGAACGCCGTCCGGGAGCGGGCGATGGCGGCCGGGGTCCATCTCGAGGTCCGCTCGGTGGACAAGTTCCCGGCGATGCTGGATTACGTCGTGCCCAGCGGGGTCCGGGTGGCGGACGCGGCCCGGGTCCGGCTGGGCGCGCACCTGGCGGACGGCACCACCGTCATGCACGAGGGGTTCGTGAACTTCAACGCCGGTACGCTCGGGCCCGCGATGGTGGAGGGCCGCATCAGCCAGGGCGTGGTCGTCGGCGCGAACACCGATGTCGGCGGCGGGGCCTCCATCATGGGGACCTTGTCGGGCGGCGGCACCCAGGTCATCTCGGTCGGGGAGCGCTGCCTGCTGGGCGCGAACTCGGGACTGGGCATCTCGCTGGGCGACGACTGCGTGGTGGAGGCCGGGCTCTACCTGACCGCCGGGACCATCGTGGCGCTGCCGGACGGCGGACGGGCCAAGGCGCGGGAGCTGAGTGGCCAGGCGGGATTGCTGTTCCGGCGCAACAGCGTCACCGGGACCGTGGAGGCGATCACGCGCACGGGCACGTGGGGCGGCCTCAGCACCGACCTTCACGCCGGCCAGTAGGCCTTTTACGCCGGCCAGTAGGCCGCAACCCGACCGTGGGCCTACAGGCCGGCGAGTACCTCACGGTTGTCCCGGCCGAGAAAGGCAGCGACCGAACGGGGCTGGCGGGCTCGGGGCGTGGCCACCGGCACGAGCCCTGAGGCGGTCCGCACGGCCCAGGTTCCCGGGCCGGCAGCGACCACCTCGGCCGGGCTGACGGGAACGGGCGTACTCGCGGCCTCCGCCGCCACGTCGTACATCGAGACGTCGAGGAGCTGGCCGCGCGGGCTGAGCAGGGCGGCGGCGATCGCGGCGGCGGCGTAGGCGCCGGCCAGCGGGTCGGCGATCGCGTCACCGACCGGGTAGGGGACGTCGCCGCAGTAGGCGATCAGGCCGGCCGCGGCGGCGACGTCATCGCCGTAGCCGATGCGGTGCGCGTCCTCGCCGGTCCGGCCGTACGCGGTGAGACTGGCCCAGATGGCACCGGCCGCTACGTACTCCTCGGCGTCGAAGCCCAGCTGGCGCAGGGCGCGGGGGCGGGAGGCTTCCAGGACCACGTCGGCGCGGGCGAGCAGGCGGCGCAGGGCGGCGAGGTCACCGGGTGCGCCGAAGTCCAGCGCGACCGACAGGTGGCCGGCGTGCAGCAGGTCGAAGAACGCCGGGGTACCCGCCCGGGCGCCGTCGGGGCGGGCGCGGCTCTCCACCTTCACCACCCGGGCGCCGGCCAGGCCGAGGAGGTGCGCGCACAGCGGGCCGGCCCACAGCGAGGTCAGGTCGACGACCAGCGGCGCGGCGGGGAGCGCGGGCTCGCGCGGGCCGCCGGGCGAGCTCAGGACCGGCAGCCGCCGGGCGCGGACCGGGCCGGGCGGGATCGGGGCAGCGGGCAGGCCGAGCAGGCGGGCCCGCTCGGCGACCGGCCCGAGCTCGCGGCCGGCCAGCCAGCCGGAGAGCGCTCGCCAGGCGGCGGCCCCGGCCGGGTCCGCGCGGGCCAGGTCATCACGGGCCAGGTCATCACGGGCCGGGGCGATGCCGGGAGAGCTCCCGTCGAATGGATCGCTGTGGGCCAGGTCGATGGCGGGGAGGTCGCCGTCGGTGAGGGCGGGACGGAGGGCGATGTCGTCGGGGCGGGCGAGGGACAGGCCGAGCCAGCCGTCGGCGGCGCGCAGCGCGCGGAAGGCGCCGCCGACGGATCGGGGTGCCTGCCGGGAGAGGCCGGCCAGGGCGGCCCGCTCCCCCAGCAGGGCGGTTCCCGGCAGGTCCAGGGCTGCCGCGCCCGTCCGCCGGCAGGTCAGCCGCTCAAGGGTAATGAGGGCTTCGGCCAGGGCACGGGTGGGGGCGCCGGGGGCGAGGGCGGGCGGCCCGTCGGCCGGGCCGGTCAGGGCCATGGCTCCGGATTCGGCCCAGGCGGCCGCGGCCGTTTTACTGGTCAGGGGGGTCGCGGCGGATTCGCCGGACCGGGGGGCCTCGGCCGATCCGCCGGACGGCGGGGGCGGGTCAGGCGGGGATGCGGGCATCGACGAGGCCCCAGGTCAGGGCGGTGGGGAGGTCGAGGCGGAGGCCGGAGAGGGCCAGGTAGGCGGTGCGCCAGCGGCCGATGCGGCGAGGGAGGCTGACGGTGCCGCCGGCGCCGGGGATCAGGCCCAGGGAGAGCTCGGGCAGCTGGAAGTAGGTGTCGTCGCGGGCTTCGACGCGGGCGGCGAACGACGGGAGCTCGAGGCCGGCGCCGATGCAGGCGCCGTGCAGGATCGGGCGGAGGCGGTCGCGGCAGCGCTCGGCCCGGGCGGCGACGCTGCGCTCGGTGCGGATGAGGTGGGCGGCGGCGACGTCCGGGGTGGTGCCGAACTCGTCCAGGTCGCCGCCGCTGCAGAAGGACGGGCCGCGGCCGTCCAGGCGGATGGTAGTGATCGACGGGTCGGCCAGCGCGAGGTCGAGCGCTTCGATCAGGCCGTCGCGGATGTGGCGGCTGAAGCAGTTGTGCCGGGCGGGGTCGTTCAGGGTCACGCGGAGCTCGTCGCCGACCCGGTCGAGCAGCACGGGGTCAGCCGGGACGGGGGCGGGCGGCCGTACGGGGCGGGCGGCTAGCCAGCGGGCGAACTCCGGGCCGGCCAGCAGCATCGAGTAGGCCAGCGACTCGGCGACCAGGCCCTGCTCGGCCGGGACGGAGCTGGTCAGCTGGAGCAGGCGGACCAGGGTGACGGCTGCCTTCGGGGCGGCGGCGGCCGTGGCCGCGATCGCGCGGACGGACAGGCCGAGGTCCGGGACGGCGGCTAGGGCCGGGGGCAGCGGATCGCGGCCGGTCCCCGCAACCAGGGTGCAGGCCAGGGCGCCGGTCAGCGCGGCCAGGTCGGGGCGGACGGCGCCTTCGGCCAGGCCGATGAGGACCCGGGGGCCGATGGCGGCCGGCGATACCGCGGCGACCACCGACGGGCGGCCGACGGTCTGGACCCGCGGCCGGGTCACCGCCGCCGCGTGGACCGGGGCGGCCGCCTGGACCAGGGCGGCGGCCTGGGCCGCGGTGCCCGGGGCGTCGAGGTCGACGAAGAGGGCGGGGACGGAGGGGGTGCCGTCGGGGAGGAGGCCGGGATCGGCGGCGAGCCAGTCCCGGAGGTCGGGCCAGGCGAGCGGGGCGAGGGGGTCCGGGTCGGTCACGGCCGGCTCCGGGGCGGGGGGCGGCCCCAGCGGCGGCGCAGGCGGTCGGGCATGCGGCTGGGCGGGTCGGCGGCGCTGGCCTCGATCATGGTTCGGATGGTGTGCCCGCAGCGGCCGCAGACCGAGCCGGCTCCGCACGCCTCGGCGACCTTCTTGGTCGTGCGCGCGCCGCCGTCGATCGTTCGCTGGACCGTGTAGGTGGTGACACCCAGGCAGAGGCATACGTACATGGCGGTCTTAGCCTCGGGGGGGCTCGGGGGGGTCGTCTCCCCCGGAGGAGGCAGAGTCCTGGGGTACCTCGATGGCCTGCACGAGGTGGCCGACGAACAGGGGCGGATAGGCGCCCTCGCCGGCCTCCGACATGAACGCGGCCGCGGCGTCGGGGTGGCGGATCCACTCCTGCGCCTGCTGTTCGGTGGCGATCTGGAGCAGGATCATCACCTCGGCCTGGTCGTCAATGGCCCGGTAGATCCAGAAGCGGCGCACGCCCGAGGCGGCGATCCGGTCGGCGGCGGCGTGCACGCGGCTGCGCATCTCTTCCAGCTGGCCGACCGGGACGATCGCGGCCACGATCACGGTCCCGGAACCCGCGGCCGGGCCCGTCTGGCCGGAACCCTGATCCGGGGCGCCGGGCGAGCCGAGGTCGAGCTTCTCCACCACCTCGCCGACGAACATGGGCGGGAACTCCTCGACGCCGGCCGCGTCGAACCAGGAGAACACGCCCGGCGACCGGAGCAGCGCATCGACCGGCCGGCGTTCCCGGAACCCCATGGTCACGAAGACGCGGCTGGCGTCCGCGAGCGAGCGGTAGACCACGATGTGGTGCGCGCCGAGGCTGGGCAGCGGGGGCAGCTCGCGGCTGAACGCGGCCCACCAGTGGTCGAAATCCGGCACCCGGTAGTCGGCGGCGAGGACAAGGGACATGGCGACGTTGCCAATCAGGTCGCGACGGTTGGGATGAGGCTACGGTATAGGCTCCGGACACCCAGATACGGGAGGGGACGTACATGCTCGGGGACCCTGAAGTCCTGCAATTGCTGAACGAACAGCTCACCAGTGAGCTGACCGCCATCAACCAGTACTTCCTGCATTCGAAGATGCAGGACAACTGGGGCTACACCGAGCTGGCCGCGCACACCCGGGCCGAGTCGTTCGACGAGATGAAGCACGCCGAGGCGCTGACCGACCGGATCCTGCTGCTGGACGGGCTGCCGAACTACCAGCGCCTGTTCTCGGTGCGCATCGGGCAGACCATCCGCGAGCAGTTCGAGTCCGACCTGGCCATCGAGGTGGAAGTGGCCGAGCGGCTCCGGCCCGGCATCATCTTGTGCCGGGAGCGCCAGGACTCGACCAGCGCGACCCTGCTCGAGACGATCATGGCGGACGAGGAACTCCACATCGACTACCTCGAGACCCAGCTGGAGCTGATGAACACCCTCGGCGAGCAGCTGTACCTCGCCCAGTGCGTGGCCCGGCCGCCGCACTAGCGCCTCCCTCCGGCGCCCTCCGGTCGTCGGCCCAGCTTGCGCAAGGCGGGCGCGGGCTGAGAAGTTGACACCATGGACGACGAGCTCAGCCCGCTGGACTACCTGCTGCACCGCGGTGAGGCGTATCCGGCCACCCGTTCGGCGTTCCTGAACCTGGAGATCCTGGACGGGCCCGCGGACTGGGGGCGGCTGCGCGACGCGCTGGACCGGGCCAGCCGGGTGGTCATCCGGATGCGGCAGAAGGTCGTGGTCCCGCCGCTGCCGACCACGGCCCCGCGCTGGGTGGTCGATCCGGACTTCGACCTGGACTACCACCTGCGCCGGGTGGCGCTGCCCGGCCCGGGCACGCTGCGCCAGCTGCTCGACCTGGCCGAGGTCACGCTGCAGTCGCCGCTGGACACCTCGCGGGCGCTGTGGGAAGCGGTCTACGTCGAGGGGCTGGAAGGCGGGCGCTCGGCGCTGCTGACCAAGCTCAGCCACGCGATCACCGACGGGCTCGGCGGCATCGCGCTGTTCGAGCAGGTCTACGACACCGAGCGGGACCCGGAACCGCGGCCGATGCCGCCGGTTCCGGTGCCCCGCGACGTGACCGGCGAGGACCTGCTGCGGGATAGCATCCGGCAGCTGCCGCAGAACACGCTCAGCTCCGGGCGCCGGTTCCTGGGCCGGGTCGCGGGCGCGGCCACGCGGCTGGCCACCCAGCCGGGAGCCACGGTCAGCGAGGCGCTCGGCTTCGCCGAGTCGGCCCGCCGGGTGCTCGTCCCGCAGCCGGCGCAGACGTCGCCGCTACTGCGCCGCCGCAGCCTGGTCAGCCGGACGATCGTGCTCGAGCTGCCGCTGGCCGACCTGCGCACTGCGGCCAAGTCGGTGGAGGTACCCGGCGGCGGCACGGCGTCGGTCAACGACGCCTACCTGGCGGCGGTATGCGGCGGGCTGGCCCGGTACCACGAGGTGCTCGGGGTACCGGTCGACGCCATCCCGCTGGCGCTGCCGGTCAGCCTGCGCGGCGCGGACGACCCGGCTTCCGGCAACCGGTTCACCGGGATCACGATCGCCGGGCCGCTGGGCGAGCCCGATCCGGCCGAGCGGATGCGGCTGGTCCGGGAGCAGGTCGTCGCGCGGCGGGGCGAGCCCGCCTTCGACCTGATCGGGCGGCTGGCCCCGGCGCTGGCGTTCCTTTCCGACGAGGCGCTGCACGAGGTCTTCGACCGGATCCCTACGCCGGACGTCCAGGCCAGCAACGTGCCCGGCTACGCCCAGGAGACGTTCCTGGCCGGGGCGCGGGTGGAGCGGCAGTACGCGCTCGGCCCGCTGCCGCGGGTGGCCATGATGGCGATCCTGATCTCCCGGGCGGGTACCTGCACGGTGGCCTTCCGCTACGACACGGCATCGTTCAGCGCCGCCGATCAGCTCGAGAAGTGCCTCCAGGCCGGGTTCGACGAGATCGTGGAGGTGGGGCGGGAGGCCACCCGTTCGGTACCTAAGAAACGGACGGGACCGAAAACGGAGGGGAACTCGTGACGGGACCGCTGCGGCTGCCGGGGTCGGTGGCGGACGTGGACGCCAGCCCGGAAGGGCCGGGGACCGGAGCCTTCTTCGACCTGGACGGGACGCTGGTGGCCGGGTTCACCGTCGCGGCCGTCACCCGGGACCGGGTGCGGCGCCGCGAGATCGGGGCGGCCGAGTTCCTGCAGATGATGCAGCTCGCGGTGGAGTACCGGCTGGGGCGCAGCCAGTTCGAGAACGTGATCGCGGGCGCGGTCGGCTCGACCAGGGGGCGGCTGGCCGAGGACGTGGAAGAGGTCGGCGAGCGGATCTTCCAGCAGGGCGTGGTGGACCTGATCTACCCGGAGATGCGCGACCTGGTCCGGGCCCACCAGCGCCGCGGCCACACCGTGGTGCTGAGCTCGTCGGCGCTGAGCATGCAGGCCGAGCCGGTGGCGCGCTACCTCGGCATCGACCACGTGGTGTGCAACCGGTTCGAGGTCGACGAGCACGGGGTGCTGACCGGGCAGGTCAAGCGCCCGGTGATCTGGGGCGCCAGCAAGGCCACCAGCGTGCAGAAGTTCGCCGCCGAGCACGGGGTCAACCTGCGCACCAGCTACTTCTACGCGGACGGGGACGAGGACGCCGCGCTGATGCACCTGGTCGGCAACCCGCGGCCGGTCAACCCGGGGCCGCGGCTGACGTCGGTGGCCCAGCGGCGCGGCTGGCCCATCCTGCGGTTCGGCAGCCGGGGCGGCGGCGGTCCGCTCGGCCGGGTCCGCAACCTGGCCGCGATCGGCTCGCTCGGCCCGGTGGCGGCCGGCGCGCTGAGCCTGGGCCTGCTGACCAGGAACAAGCGGATCGGGCTGAACTTCCTGACCCGGACCTGGCCGGAGACGGTGCTCGCGCTGAACGGGGTGAAGCTGAACGTCCTGGGCGAGGAGAACCTGACCAGGCGGCGGCCCGCCGTGTTCGTGTTCAACCACCGGAACAACTTCGACATCTTCGTGGTGGCCGCGCTGGTGAAGGACAACTGGACCGGGATCGCCAAGAAGGAGCTGGCGTCGAACCCGCTGGTCGGGCCGCTCGGGAAGCTGATGGACGCCGCGTTCATCGACCGGGCCGACACCGCGTCGGCGGTGGCCGCGCTGGCACCGATCGAGGAGGCGGCCCGTAAGGGGCTGTCGATCCTGGTGGCGCCGGAAGGCTCGCGGCTGGATACCCAGTCGGTCGGGCCGTTCAAGAAGGGGGCGTTCCGGATCGCGATGGCGACCGGGCTGCCGGTCGTGCCGATCATCATCAGGAACTCCGAGTCGGTGGCGGGGCGGAACTCGACCACCTTGCACCCGGGGACGGTGGACGTGGCGGTGCTGCCGCCGGTTTCGGTTGCTGACTGGACGTCGGAGAACCTGGCGGAGCGGATCGAGGAGGTTCGCTCGGCTTACGTGTCGCTGCTGGCTTCGTGGCCTTCCGCCGGGCCTGTCTCGTGAGTGCCGGTACCGGTCCTGAGCTGAAGGACCTGCTGGCGGACGGGAGCGTGGTGCTCACGCAGGCGGCCACGCCGACCGAGGCGCGGCTGATCCGGGAGCGGATCGCGGCGGCGGGCGGGACGGAACGGCCGCCGGTCAACGTCGGGCAGATCCCGTCTTCGGTGCTGTCCGCTGACGACACTCAGCTGGTGCCGGTGCGGGTGGCGTGGCTGCCGGAGGAGCATGGCGGGCGGCGGGCGGCGCGGCTGCACGATGTGCTGCCGGGGCAGGATCCGTACCATCCCAGCGAACGGCAGCAGCGGCGGATCCTGGCCCGCCAGCCGGGGCGGGCCGCGGTGCTGGTCGGCGAGCCCGCCACCGTGGGCGCGCTGCGGCGGCGCTGGGCCGAGACGGCCGGCGAGGATTTTGCTGGCTACGTAGCCCGGCGGGCTGTGTTGGCGCTGGACCAGGCCGAGTACCGGCTGCGCGGGCCCCGGTACAAGACGCCTTCGCTGGTCAGGGATGAAATCCTGTCGTCGCGGCGGTTCCGGGCCGGGCTGCGTACCGTCCGCAGCGGGGCCGCGCCGTCGCTGACCGAAGCCGGGGAGATCCTCGATGAGCTCGCGGCGGGCTGGAGCCGGCGGCTGATCGACGTCATGCCGACCGTCGGGCGGCTGATCTTCCAGCGCGGCTTCGACCCGCAGATCGACTACGACGTTGCGCAAGTCGACCGGCTCCGGGCGGCGATGGAGCGGCATCCGGGCATCTTGCTGTGGTCGCACCGGTCCAACCTCGACACGCTGGTGCTGGCGGCGGCCCTGCAGGAGCAGGGGATCCCGCCCGCGCACCTGTTCGCCGGCATCAACATGGCCTTCGGGCCGATGGGCGCGATCATGCGGCGGGCCGGGGTGATCTTCATCCGCCGCTCGACGTCGGACGACCCGCTGTACAAGTACGTGCTGCGCGAGTACGTCGGCTACGTGCTGGAGAAGCGGTTCAACCTGTCCTGGTCGATCGAGGGCACCCGGTCGCGGACCGGGAAGATGCTGCCGCCGCGGCTCGGCCTGCTGTCTTACGCGGCCGATGCTTTCGTTCAGGGCCGGGTCGACGACATCGCGCTGCTGCCGGTGTCGATCACGTTCGACCAGCTGCACGAGATCGCGGAGTACGCCGAGTACGCGCGGGGGGCGGCCAAGAAGCCGGAGGGGTTCGGCTGGCTGTACGGGTTCATCAAGGCACAGGGGGCGCGGCACTACGGCAAGGTGTACGTGCGGTTCGGCGAGCCGGTGCTGCTGAGCTCGTTCCTGGGGCGTGGTGGTACTGCTGCCGGGGATGCGGCGGGGCGGCGGCTGGCGCTGCAGAAGACCGCGTTCGAGGTGGCGTGGCGGATCAATCAGGGGATGCCGGCGACCGCGACGGCCATCGTGACGACGGTGCTGCTGGCGATGCAGGGGGCGGCACTGACGTTCGGGCAGATACGGCTGGGGCTCGGGGACGCGCTTTCGTATCTGGAGAGTCGTTCGGTCCCCCGGACGGCGTCGGCGCAGGCACTGACGGGTGCGGCGGCGCTGCGGGCGACGCTGGACGCGCTGGTTTCCGGTGGCGTGGTGACGCTGGTGCGGGACGGGCGGGAGCCGGTGTGGCTGATCGGGCCGGAGCATCAGCTGGCGGCGACGTTCTACCGGAACTCGCTGATTCACTTCTTGCTGGATACGGCGCTATGTGAGCTGGCGGTGCTGCGGGCCGGGGAGGTTTCGGAGCCTGCTTCGGACGGCGGGGTGGCTTCGGGTGCTGGGGTGGCTTCGGGTGCCGATCCGGTGGCGGCGTTCTGGGACGAGATCGCGCGGCTGCGGGACCTGCTGAAGTTCGAGTTCTACTTCAAGGACCGCGAGGAGCACCGGCGCCAGGTGGGCGAGGAGATGGCCCGGCACGATCCCGGCTGGGAGGACCGGCTCCGGGCGGGTGAGGCCGACGTGCTGCTGGGCGAGATGCGGCCGCTGGTCTCGCACATCATGGTGCGGCCGTTCGTCGAGGCCTACCGGATCCTCGCCGACGTGCTGGTGAACGACGACGTGGCGGCGTCGAACGAGGACTCCGAGGTGACCAGCCGGGCGCTCGGGCTCGGCCACCAGTACGTGGCGCAGCGGCGGCTGCGCAGCTCCGAGTCGGTCTCGGTGCTGCTGTTCCAGACGGGGCTGCAGCTGGCCAGGAACCGGGGGCTGCTCGAACCGGGCCCGGACGGAGATGGCGGCGCGCCCGGTGGCGCCGACGTGGACCTGGCCGCATCCGGTGCGGGCCTGGCCGCATCCGGTGCGGGCCTGGCCGCGCGGCGGGCGGACTTCCTGGCCGAGCTGCGCCACCTGGTCCGCCGGCTGGACCGGATCGAGGACCTGGCCATCAGGCGCTACATCAGGGACGCGGTCAGCGTGCTGCCGGCCGACTGAGGCCGGGGGTGGCCTGGCCGGGGCCGGCGAAGGGAGTCAGCGAGCTGGTTGCGGACAGCTCAACGACATCGATGGAGCATCAATGCCGCAGTAACGACATGAATGCTCCATATGTCGTTACTGGACGTTCCGGGCTGGTGGTTGCGGGATGACTGGGGCGGGTGTTACGCGTGGGAGCGGACCGGGCCCGGCCGGGTGCTGGCTAGGGGCTAGGACCGGGGCGATGGGGCGGCTAGGACCGGGGCGGTGGGCCGGCTAGGACCGGGCGGTGGGGCGGCTGGGACTGGGGCGGTGGGGCGGCTGGGACTGGGGCGGTGGGCGGTGGGTCCATGGCTGGTTGGGCCATGGGCATGATCGTGGTCCGGCTAAGTTGGGCGCATGGGTGTGCTGCTGCTGGTCCGGCATGGTCAGGCTTCGCTCGGGGCGGCGGACTACGACCGGCTCTCCGAACTCGGCCGGCGCCAGGCGCAGGTGGTCGGGGCGCGGCTGGCCGGTCCCGGGCTGACGATCGACCGGGTGGTGGCCGGGGAGCTGAGCCGGCAGCGCGATACCGCCGAGGCGATCATGAACGCGCTTGGCCGGCCGCTTTCCGAGCTGGGCACCGACGGGCGGCTGGACGAGTACGACCACGTCGCGGTCATGGCCCGGCACGACGCCGGGATCAGCTTCGCCAACGCCACGGCGGACGGCGAGCGCGGGCGGGCGCTGCAGTCGGCGCTGGAGGAGGCGATCGGCAGCTGGATCTCCGGCGGGAGCGAGTACGGCGAGAGCCACGACACGTTCATCGAACGGGTCCAGGGCGCGATCGGCGACCTGGTGACCAAGCCCGGCGGGACCATCGCGGTGACCTCGGGCGGAGTCATCGCCGCCTACTGCGCCCTGTCTCTCGGGCTGCCGGTCGAGCGCTGGCCCAGCCTGGCCCGGCTGGTCGTCAACGCGAGCATCACGAAGATCATCAGCGGCCGGACGGGCACCAGCCTGGTGACGTTCAACGACCACGCCCACCTGGAAGCGGACCGCGCCCTGATCACGTACCGGTAGGCGCCTGCCGGGCGGCGCCGCAGGCGACCAGGTCGGCCGCGTCGGACAAACCCCACTCGGCCAGCGCCGCGGTGGTGTGCTGGCCGGGCACCGGCGCCGGGTCGGGGAGCTGCGCGGGCGTCCGGGAGAACCGCGGCGACGGCGCGGGCTGGATGAAGCCGTCCCGCTCGACGTAGGTCTCCCGCGCGGCCAGGTGCGGGTCCCGGGCCGCCTCGCGAAGTGACAGCACCGGCTCGGCGCACGCCTCACTCCCGCCGAACACCGCGGCCCACTCGTCCCGCGTCTTGTCCTTGAACCGCGCGGTGAACAGCGCCCGCAGCTCGTCCCAGTTGGCCCGGTCGCCGCGGTCGGGCGCGTCCTGAAGGCCCAGCCCGGCCAGCAGCGCGGCGTAGAACCGGGGCTCGAGCGCGCCGACGGCCATCCACTTCCCGTCCGCCGTCTCGTACACGTCGTACCAGGGCACCCCGCCGTCGAGCATGTTCACCCCGCGTTCGTCCTGCCACATGCCCTGGGCCAGGAACATCAGCGGCATGGCCAGCAGCGAGGCCACCCCGTCGACGATGGCCGCGTCCACCACCTGGCCCTTCCCGGAGGTAGCGCGCTCGACCAGGGCCGCGCAGATCCCGTAGGCCATCAGCATCCCGCCGCCGCCGAAGTCGCCGAGCAGGTTGGCCGGGAACTGCGGCGGGCCGTCGGCCCGGCCCAGGGCGTGCAGGGCGCCGGTCCGGGCGATGTAGCCGATGTCGTGCCCGACGGTGTTCGCCATCGGGCCGTCCTGCCCCCAGCCGGTCATCCGGGCGTAGACCAGCCGCGGGTTGCGGGCCAGGCAGACGTCGGGGCCGACGCCGAGGCGCTCGGTCACCCCTGGCCGCAGGCCCTCGATCAGCACGTCGGCGGTGTCGGCGAGCCGCAGCACGGCGTCCACCGCGCGCGGGTGCTTGAGGTCGAGGACGGCGGACCGGCGGCCGCGGTTCAGGAACTCGCGCTCCTGGCGGCCGCGGCGGGCACCCGGTACGGTGTCACCGGGGCCGGGACGGTCGATCCGCAGCACGTCCGCGCCCTGGTCGGCGAGCATCATGACGCAGAACGGCCCGGGCCCGATGCCGGCCAGCTCCAGGACGCGCAGGCCGGCCAGCGGCCCGCGGCGGGTGTGCGGCTCTGCCATAGTCGATACCTCCGCGATTTCGTGACCGCTGATCTGTCGTCTAACCCAGTACACTATTTAATACGTCTAGCTGCGGCGCGCCACCGGCCGCCAGGAGGTGCCGTGACCAGTCTGGCGGGCCGAGAAGCGATCCTGGGTAGCCAGCAGTATGTCGGCCAGCAGCTTGTCCGGGCGCCCAAGACGGCTGAGCTCATCGCCTCCCTGTACCGCCGCCAGATCGTCCGCGGCGAGCTGAATCCCGGGGACACGCTGCCGTCCGAGCAGCACCTGATGACCCAGTTCGGGGTGTCCAGGCCCACGCTGCGCGAGGCGTTCCGGATCCTCGAGGCCGAGGACCTGATCAGCGTCAAGCGCGGGTCCCGGGGCGGCGCCCGGGTGACCCAGCCGAGCCTGTCGGTGGCCGCCCGCTACGTCGGCCTGCTGCTGCAGGTGCAGGACACCACGATCCGCGACGTGTACGAGGCGCGGATGGTGCTCGAGCCGGCCTGCGCGCGGCTGCTGGCCAAGCGCCGGACCAAGCAGGACCTGGCCGACCTGACCGCGTGCATCACCGAACTGCGGGGCGCCGTCGAGTCCGGCCCGGACAGGGGCCCCGACCTGGCCCGCTGGTCGAACGTGGCCTACCGGTTCCACGAGCTGATCATGCAGCGCTCCGGCAGCAAGACGCTGGCCGTGCAGGGCGGGGTGCTGCAGGACATCGTGGCCACCCACCTCACCCTGGCCATCACCCGCGGCTACGCCGAGGACGAGGCCACCGGCGACTACCGCCGCAACATGCGCAGCTACGAGAAGCTGGTCGAGCTGGTCGAGAAGCGCGACGGGGCAGGCTCAGAAAAGCACTGGCGGGCCCATATGGAGGCGGCCGGGCAGCGGCTCCTGCGCGAGGACCTGCAGCACCGCTCGGTGGTCGACCTGTTCGGCTAGTCGGCCGTCGCCACGGGGACTAGGGTCGAATCAGTCAGATGATTGCGACAGGAGGGCTCGATGCACATCTCGGGAAACGTCGCCCTGGTGACCGGCGGTGCGTCCGGTCTCGGGCTGGCCACGATCCGCAGGCTGCACGACGCCGGCGCGTCGGTGGTCATCATGGACCTGCCCAAGTCGAACGGGGTCGAGGTCGCGAAGGAACTCGGCGACCGGGCCACGTTCTCGCCCGGCGACGTGACCAGCCCGGACGACGTGGAGGCGGCCCTCGACGCGGCGGTGACGCTGGCCGGCGGCCCGCCCCGGATCGTGGTGAACTGCGCGGGCATCGGCAACGCCGCCCGGACCGCGGGCAAGGACGGCCCGTTCCCGCTGGACGCCTTCACCCGGGTGATCCAGATCAACCTCATCGGCACCTTCAACGTGATCCGGCTGGCGTCGTTCCGGATGAGCCAGGAGCCGGAGCAGGACGGCGAGCGCGGGGTGGTGGTGAACACCGCGTCGGTCGCGGCCTTCGACGGCCAGATCGGCCAGGCCGCCTACTCCGCGTCCAAGGGCGGCATCGTCGGCATGACGCTGCCGATCGCCCGCGACCTGTCCCGGCTCAAGATCCGGGTGATGACGATCGCGCCCGGCCTGTTCCAGACACCGCTGCTCGGCGGGCTGTCGGAGGAGCAGATCAAGTCGATCGGCTCGCAGGTGCCGCACCCGTCCCGGCTGGGCCAGCCCGAGGAGTACGCCGCGCTGGCCGCCCACATCGTGGAGAACCC
>JAICWX010000289.1 GCA_025934635.1 Streptosporangiaceae bacterium
CCGAACTCCGTCGGCGAGAGCTCCACCGCGGTACCGTTTCGCCGTACCGCCCAGTGCTCCTCGTCCCGCACCAGGTAGCCCACGCTCAGCAGCGCCGCGTCGTCGCCCGGCCCGTCGCCGCCGGGTGCGCGGGTGGTACGGCGCAGCACCGCCCGGACCCGGGCCACCAGCGCCTCGACCGAGAACGGCTTGGTGACGTAGTCGTCGCCGCCCAGGGTCAGCCCGCGGATCGTGTCCGAGGTGGTGTCCCGCGCGGTCAGGAAGATGACCGGGACGTCGTTGCCCTCGGACCGCAGCGTGCGGCACACCTCGAAGCCGTCCATGTCGGGCAGCATGACGTCCAGGATCATCAGGTCCGGCTCGTACGCCTCGGCCTGGTGCAGCGCGTCCTTGCCGCTGGCACTGACCGAGACCGCGCAGCCGTGGAATTTCAGCGCGACCTCAACGAGCTCACGGATGTTCGGCTCGTCGTCGACGACGAGCACTTTCGGGATTCGGTCACCGTCTGCCATGGTCTCTCACGTTTCATTGTGCCGCATAATGCCGTATGCCCGTCCGCAGCATGACGCGGCGCGCCCGGTTCCGGGCGCGCCGCCGCATGCGTCGCTGGTTAGCTCAACGATGTCGAGGCCGATTGAGATCCAGAAGTACTGGAATCAGCCGGCCGGATGATGATCAGCCGGGCGTCCCGGGCCCCGCTGACCACCGGGCCCCCGGCGAACGCCTGCTCGCCCGCTGACAGCGCGCTCGCCGTGGTCTTGCCGCCGTTGCGCCTGACCACCGTGTCGCTCACGATCTTCCAGGTCCAGGTGGTGCCGTCCGGTGACTTGATCACGACGTCGCTGCCGTTCACCGACTGGATGGTGCCCCGCTCGAACGAGAGCGGGTGGAATCCCTTCTTGTTGCGGAACGTCACGTTCCCTTCCACGCCGCCGAGGTGGCGTATCCGGCCCAGCGCCCACCGGACGCGGGCCCGCGGGGCAGCGGAGGCCGCGTCGGTGAGCGCGGTATTCAGCTGGGCGCCCCTGGTGCCGGAAATCGTGCCGGAAATCGTGCCGGAAGCCGGGCTGCCGGCCGGCGATGCCGCCGCGGTGGTGCCGCCGGACACCACCGCCAGGGTGATCCCGCCGCCGACGAGGAAGCCGGCCAGGGTCATGCCGACCCCCCAGCGGAGCCACCGCGGGCGGGGATCGGGAGAAGAAGGCGTTGCGTCGGCCGGATACCCGCCGTCGGTACCCGGTTGATACATGTTGTCCATATCAGCCAGGGTCGGTCCGCGTTCTTGGACATCACCCCGGCCACCCTGTATTCCGGCTGTGAGTGCCCCCCGAGTTCGCTGTCGCCCGGCATGGCAGTATCGGTGAGGTGCTCACCGTTCTCTTGGTTTCCACCGCCGACACCGAGCTGCTCGCGGCGGTGGCCTCGGGCGCGAGCTACCTGACCGCCAACCCGGCCCGGGCCACGGTCAGCGACGTCACCGACCTGGCCGGCCGCGCCGACCTGGTCGTGCTGCGCCTGCTCGGCGGCCGGCAGGCGTGGCCGGACGGCGTGGCCGCGCTCGCCGCCAGCGGCCGGCCGCTGGTCGCGCTGGGCGGCGAGGCCAGCCCCGACGCCGAGCTGATGGCCCTGTCCACGGTGCCCGCCGGCGTCGCCACCGAGGCGCTCGGCTACCTGCGCGAGGGCGGCCCGGAGAACCTGCGCGAGCTGGCCCGCTTCCTGTCCGACACGGTCTTCCTCACCGGCGAGGGCTTCGACCCCCCGCGCTCCATGCCCTTGTACGGCGTGCACCAGGTGCCGGCGCCCCCGGACGACGACCGCCCGGTCGTCGCCGTCGTGTTCTACCGCGCCCACGAGCTGTCCGGGAACACCGCCTTCGTGGACACCCTCTGCACCGCCCTGGCCGAACGCGGCGCCGCCCCCCTGCCCGTATTCTGCGGCTCCCTCCGCGGTGCTAGCCACGGAGGGGCCGACGCCGGCCTGGCCGAGCTGCTCGCGCCCGCCCAGGCCGTGATCACCACCGTGCTCGCGGCCGGCGGCGCCGCCCCCGGCGCGGGCGACTGGGACGCGGGCGTGCTGGCCAGCCTGGACGTGCCGGTGCTGCAGGGCCTGTGCCTGACCAGCTCGCGGGCGCAGTGGGAGGCCTCCAACGCCGCGCTGGCCCCGATCGACGCCGCCATGCAGGTCGCGATCCCCGAGTTCGACGGGCGCCTGATCACCGTGCCGTTCTCGTTCAAGGAGGAAGGACCCGACGGGATACCCCGCTACGCCGCCGACCCCGGGCGGGCCGCCCGGCTGGCCGGGATCGCCGTCCGGCACGCCCGGCTGGCGCGCACCCCGAACGCGGCCAAGCGCGTCGCCATCATGCTCTCGTCCTATCCCACCAGGCACTCCCGGGTCGGCAACGCGGTCGGGCTCGATACGCCCGCCTCCGCCGTGGCGCTGCTGCAGGCCATGCGGGCGGCCGGCTACGACCTCGGCGGCGGCTTCCCCGAGGACGGCGACGAGCTGATCCACGCGCTGATCGCGGCCGGCGGCCACGACACCGAATGGCTCACCGAACAACAGCTCCGCACCGCGCCGGCCAGGGTCCCGCTCACCGCCTACCACCGCTCCTTTTCCGAGCTGCCGAACGAGCTGGCCGCCGCCATCACCGCCCACTGGGGCGCCCCGCCCGGCGAGCTGTACACCGACGAAAGCACCGGGGACATCGTCCTGGCCTGCCTGCGCTTCGGGAACGTGGTCCTGATGATCCAGCCGCCGCGCGGGTTCGGCGAGAACCCGGTGGCCATCTACCACGACCCCGACCTGCCGCCGTCGCACCACTACCTGGCCGCGTACCGCTGGCTGGCCCGGGAGTTCGGCGCCGACGCGGTGGTGCACCTGGGCAAGCACGGCACGCTGGAGTGGCTGCCCGGCAAGGGCCTCGGCCTGTCCGCGCGGTGCGCGCCGGACGCCGTGCTCGGCGACCTGCCGCTGGTGTACCCGTTCATCGTCAACGACCCGGGGGAGGGGACGCAGGCCAAGCGGCGCGGGCACGCGACGATCGTGGACCACCTGGTGCCCCCGATGGCGCGGGCCGACACCTACGGCGAGATGGCCAAGCTCGAGCAGCTGCTGGACGAGTACGCCACCGTGGCCGCCCTCGACCCGGACAAGCTGCCCGCGCTGCGGGCCCAGATCTGGTCCCTGATCGAGGCCGCCCACCTGCACCAGGACCTGGGCGTCGAGGCGCAGCCGGGCACGGCCGAGTTCGACGACTTCGTGCTGCACATCGACGGCTACCTGTGCGAGGTCAAGGACGCCGCGATCCGCGACGGCCTGCACATCCTCGGCCTCGCCCCCGACGGCGAGGCCCTGACCAACCTGGTCCTGGTCATCCTGCGCGCCCCCCAGCTGTGGAGCGCCCGCTGGGGCGCCCTGCCCGGCCTGCGCGCCGCCCTCGGCCTCGCCGAAGGCGGTGACGCCTCCCGCACCGACACCGACCACTACGAACGCACCGCCCGCGACCTCGTCGAAGCCATCGCCGCGGCCGGCTGGGATGCTGCGAGCATCCCTCCCCTCACGGAGTCGAACGAGGTGGCGCGCATCCTCGAGTTCGCCTGCACCGAGGTCGTGCCCCGGCTGCGCGCCACCACCGGCGAGCTCGACGCGGTGCTGCACGCGCTCGACGGCGGCTACATCCCCGCGGGCCCGTCCGGGTCGCCCACCCGCGGCCTGGTCAACGTGCTTCCGACCGGCCGGAACTTCTACTCGGTCGACCCCAAGGCCATCCCGTCGCGCAACTCCTTCGAGACCGGCCTGGCCCTGGCCGGTTCGCTGCTGGCCCGGCACCTGGCCGACGAGGGGGAGTACCCGCGCTGCGTCGGCCTGACCGTCTGGGGCACCTCCGCCATGCGCACCCAGGGCGACGACATCGCCGAGATACTCGCGCTCATCGGCTGCCGCCCCGCCTGGGACGACGCGTCGCGCCGGGTCACCGGCTTCGAGATCGTCCCGCTGGCCGAGCTCGGCCGCCCCCGGATCGATGTCACGCTGCGCATCTCCGGCTTCTTCCGTGACGCCTTCCCGCACGTGATCGCGCTGCTGGACGACGCCATCGCCGCGGTCGCCGCCCTCGACGAGCCCGCCGAGTCCAACTACCTGCGCGCCCACGCCCTGGCCGACCAGGCCGGGCACGGCGACTGGCGGCGCGCGACGACCCGCATCTTCGGGTCCAAGCCGGGCGCCTACGGGGCCGGCCTGCTGCCGCTGATCGACGCGCGCAACTGGCGTGACGACGGCGACCTGGCCGAGGTCTACGCGGTCTGGGGCGGCTACGCCTACGGCCGCGGCCTGGACGGCGTGCACGCCCGGCCCGACATGGAAGGCGCCTTCCGCCGGATCGCGGTGGCGGCCAAGAACGTCGACAACCGCGAGCACGACATCGCCGATTCCGACGACTATTTCCAGTACCACGGCGGCATGGTCGCCATGGTCCGCTCCCTGACCGGCCGCAACCCCGCCGCCTACATCGGCGACTCGGCCGTCCCCGACGCGCCCAGGACCCGCACCCTGGCCGAGGAGACCCGGCGCGTGTTCCGGTCCCGGGTGGTCAACCCGCGCTGGATCGCCGCCATGCGCCGCCACGGCTACAAGGGCGCCTTCGAGCTCGCCGCCACCGTGGACTACCTGTTCGGCTACGACGCCACCGCCGGCGTCGTCCAGGACTGGATGTACGAGCAGCTGGCCGCGTCCTACGTCTTCGACGAACAGACCAGGGCGTTCATGGAGCAGTCGAACCCCTGGGCCCTGCGCGGCATCACCGAGCGCCTGATGGAAGCCGCCTCCCGCGGCCTCTGGGAGTCCCCCGACCCCAAGACCCTCGACCAGCTCCGCCAGACCTACCTCGACCTGGAAGGCGACCTGGAATCCCGCGGCGAGTAGCGTCGCTCTCCGGCTCCGTGAGCCGGCTGTGGGTATAGGGAAAACTCCCCAGCCCATTCGCGATCTGCGCCTCATGTGCGACACTGAATGCTGTCAGCAGCATGAGCAATGGGGCGGGAGGCGCGGTGACTCAGGTCCCTCCTGCGCCGCCCGGGGTGGACGTCGGCAGGGCCGCCCCGTCGCGCATCTACGACTACATGCTGCGCGGGAGCAACCACTTCCAGTCCGACGTCGAGGCGGCCCAGCGGATCCTGAGCGCGGTGCCGGAGATCCAGGACTGTGCCTGGTCGAACCGGGGCTTCCACCAGCGCGCGGCCAGGTGGATCGCGCAGCAGGGCGTGACCCAGTTCCTCGACATCGGCTCCGGGCTGCCCACGGTGGGCAACACCCACGAGGTCGTCCAGAAGGTGAACCCGGACGCCCGGGTCGTCTACATCGACAATGACCCGATGGTCGCCGAGCAGGGCGGCCCGCTGCTGGCCGGCGATTCCTCGACCCGGGTCATCTGCGCTGACCTGCGGGACCCGGACTCGATCCTGGATCATCCCCGCCTCCGCGAGCTGATCGACTTCAGCCGCCCGGTCGGGCTGCTGCTCACCGCGGTGCTGATGTTCGTGGCCGACAGCTCGGCCCCCTGGAACCTGGTCGCGCGCTACACCGGCGCCCTGGTACCGGGAAGCTACCTCGCGCTGTCTCACCTCACCGACGACTACAAGCCGCCGGTGACGACCGAACGGTTCCGCGCCGTCTTCGACAACGCCACCGAGCAGATGCACTTCCGGTCCCGCGAGGCGATCGGGCGCTTCTTCGCTGGCCTGGAGATCGTCCCGCCCTACGACGGCGCCCCGGCCACCTTGTGCTACACGGGACTCTGGGGCGCCGAGGACCCGGTCCTGGCCGACAGCGAGGGGGCGCGCTGGCTCTACTGCGCCGTCGCCGGGAAGCCGTGACCGTCAAGCCCACGGTTTCCGGGCTCGGCATCGACCCGGCCGCCCAGTCCTGGAAACGCTCGGGCCGCGACGGCGGCGCCATCGAGATCGCCGTCACCCGCGCCAGCGGGCCGGCCGGCGAGACGGCCGAATGGGTGCTGATGCGGGTCGCAGGCGATCCAGACCACCGGGTCCTCGTCTTCGACCGGCACGAATGGGAGTGCTTCCTCGACGGAGCGCGCAACGGCGAGTTCGACGACGCCGCGGCGCCCCGCTCGTAACCGCCTGGCCGCGATGCTCGCGGTACCGGCGGGGCAAGAACAACGGGCACTCTTGAATCGCGAATCACAACTTGGGTACCGTGTAAGGCATGACAGGATTCCTGTCAAGGAGGAGATGCCGCTGTGAGCGATGACGCCTACGGCGCCACCATGGCCAAGCGCCGCCTCTCCCGCCAGCTCACCGCGGCCCGGCTCAGGACGGGTTATACGGCCAATCACGCCTGCGACATCCTGAACTGGGGCCGCGGGAAGGTCGGCCGCTTCGAGGCCAATCAATGGAAACGTCCCGAGATGAGCGATATCAGGGATCTGATCCGCATTTATGGCATTGAGGGCGAGGAAAAGGACGAGGTCGAAGATCTGGCCATCCGGTCCCGGGCCCGGCCCTGGTGGCGTGAGTACGCGGAGATCTTCGACAGCGAATTCCCCGGATACGAGAATGACGCCACCACCATCCGGGTTTTCATGCCGCTGGTGCTGCCCGGGCTCCTGCAGACATCCGCCTATACCGAGGCGCTGATGCGGGCCGGGCCGCGGCCGCCCGCGTACCGGCGCCGGGCGCTGGAGTCCCGGCAGCGACGGCAGGCGGTCCTCGACCGTACCGACGGCTCCGCTCCCATGTTCAGCGCCGTGATCACCGAAGCGTCCCTGCTCTACCGGTGGGGCATGCGAGAGGACCGCCGGGAGCAGATCGAGCACCTGGTGGAACTGAGCAAACGGCGCAACGTGCAGCTGCACGTCCAGCGGTTCGAGGATGGCCCGCCGATCGGCATCGTGTCGATGGTCAACATCCTCGGCTTCCGGGACGACGAGCCGAGCCTCGTCTTCCTGGAGACCGACTACGCGGTGGAGGAGGTGAGCAAGCCGGAGTCAGTACAGGGATACATCGAATCGTTCGAGCGAGCCTGTGATGCCGCGCTCGAGCCCGCGGCCACCACGGGCTACCTCGAACGTCTCGCGAAGCGAATGGAGTAGGGCATGACCGACCTGTCTCAGGCAATCTGGCGGAAGGCCCGCCGCAGTGCACACAACGGAGGCTGCGTCGAGGTCGCGGCCAACCTGGACGGCGTGGCCGCCGTCCGCGACAGCAAGCGGCCGGAGGGCGGTGCGCACGTCGTCCGCCGCGATGCCTTCGCCGCATTCCTGGCGGACGTCAAGGAAGGCCGCTACGACCTGGCCTAGCCTCGAAAGCTAGCCGTAGCGGAAAGCGAAAGGCCCCCCGGTGGATGCAGCCACTAGGGGGCCTTCTCGTATCGGCCTGTCTCAAGGCCTGGCGGGCCGACCTCATGGGTTTCCCGCGCTACCCGAGACTGTACACGGCAGGCCGAATTAATGGCTAGCTAAGAATGGCTATAGATGCATATAGGCCAACAAACCACCCATAATATCCCTCAACTAAAAACGCATCAATACCGCGTACATCACTGGTAACACGGACCACGATCCGGGCGTCTCGCATCAAGGTGACATTGCGGAGATTTGGGCGCTAACGGAGCTTTGCCCGAGAAAACGGTTTCTGCGCATTATGGTACCCGTGTGTCGAACTGAGACGAAAAGAATAATGCCATCGATATTGCGAAGTGGCTCCGCTGAGTCGTAATCTGTGTTTCACAGATTAAGAGTCAGATCTCTCGCATCGACAACCGGATTGCTCGCCGACGGTATCCCCTCCTGCCGGCGGCCTTATGTCAGGTGACGCCGGAGGCGCCAGGTATGAGGCAGCAGGGTTTTTACGGCATGCGCGGCGTGCGCGCGGGCACGTGTCACACGTGGTCGCTGCCGGCCGACGCGACGTGTGCCACAGTTGCGCGTCAGGTGTTCAGGGACGCGGTCTCGGAGGTCGGCCTCGAGCCGGATCTCCTCGATGATTGCGTGCTGATGGCCAGCGAACTCGCGGCCAACACCTTGCACGCGCGCGCGGTGGCCGGGCCCGGCGGAGGGGGGGATCGGTTCGTGTCCGTCGCCCCGGACATGGGAGGCGAGCCGATTTCGTCCGCCGGCCCGGCCCCGCTGGTTTCACCGGGCACCCAGGCCGTGGCCGACTGCCCCGAGCTCTGGCTTTACCTGCGCGGCCTCGGCAGCCGGCGTGAGCTTGTCTGCAAGATCTTCGACTGCTCCCGCGGCTGGCGGCACGGGGTAGTGCCGTCCGCGTCCCGGGCGCCCGCCCAGGCCGTCGCCGGGCGCGGGCTGCAGATCGTGCAGGAGCTGTCCATGGGCCGGTGGGGACACCATCCCACCCGGGCCAGGCTGGGCGGGTGGGGCGCGCGCGGCAAGGCCGTCTGGTTCGCGGTGCCCGCGCCGCTGGCGCACGCCCGGCTGGTCGACGTCACCGGGCTGCGCGCCTACACTCTCTCGGCCGACGTCTCGGCCACCCGGGCCAACGAGCGCCTCAGTGCCCGCCAGGCCGCCAGGGAACTCGAGGTCATGCTCGATGAGCGCGGCGTCGGGGACCGGATGGTGCGGGCCGACCAGCCCGCCTCGGACATCTCGGTGCTCTCCGTCTGCCGGGGCCTGACCGTGTGGTGCCGCTCCGGCATCGTGTCGCTGACCACCGCGGAAGGCGCCCGCGAGCGGTGGAACTACGCCGACCTGGTCGAGGCGGCCGAGCAGACGGTCCGGCGGTACGAGGAACTCGAGCTCGGCGAGGACCTCCTCGCTGTCGAAGCCTGAGAACGGCGCACCCCCGAGTCCAGGTCACCCCTGCATCGCGCCGGCCACCCGGGCGTAGGTGCCGAGCGTCACCTCCCAGAACTTGTCGACGTCGATGTGCATCGCGACCAGCGCGTTGCCGTTGCCCACCTCGCCGGGGGCGGCGAAGTCGGTCACGGTCATGCCCGCCGTGAACTGGCCGGTCAGCTCCACCTGGACCCGCGCCGGGACTAGGCCGAACAGGTCCGGCTCCGCCACCCAGGCCACCGCGCAGACATCGTGCACCGGCGGCCCGCCGGGCTCGCGGACCGAACGGTACTGCTCGAGCGCGGGCAGCAGCAGCCGGGTGCCGAGCGGCCCGAGCTCGCCCATCCGCCGCAGCACCGCATCGCTGGCCCCGGTCCGCAGGGTCACGTCGAGCCCGAGCATGGTGACGGTCCAGCCGGCCCGGAACACCGCCGCGGCCGCCTCCGGGTCGGCCCAGATGTTGTACTCGGCGGCGGGCGTGACGTTGCCCCGGCCCGCCGACCCGCCCATGATCACGAACCGGCGCACCCAGTCCGCCAGCCGCGGTTCCCGCTGTACCGCCAGCGCGATGTTGGTCAGCGGCCCGGTCGCGACCAGCGTGATCTCGCCGGGAGCGGCGCGCACGGTCTCGATGAGGTAGTCGATGGCGTGCCCGTCGCGCGGGCTGGCCGCCGCCGGGGGCAGGACGGCCCCGCCGAGCCCGGAATCGCCGTGCACCTGCCGCGCGTCCAGCGCCGGGCGCAGCAGCGGCCCGGCGCAGCCGGCCGTCACCGGCATCCCGCCCGTGCCGATGAACTCGCACACCGCCAGCGCGTTCGCCGTCGTCTTGACCAGCCCGACGTTGCCCGCCACGGTGGTGATGCCGACCAGGTCGATGCCGGGGTGCCCGTGCGCGAAGGCGATCGCGAGCGCGTCGTCGATCCCGGGATCGCAGTCGAGGATGATCCGAGTGGCCATGTCCGTTCCTCACTCCTTTGTGATGCCAGAAACGAAGGTACCGAACGGGGTTGGCGCGTGCCCCCGTGACCTGCGTCCGCCCGGACCGGTAGCCTCGTCACCGAGGAGGTCTGCCATGCACATTCCGTCCATCGCGAGCGTCGAGAGCTCCGACCCCGAGATCGCCCGGCTCATCGACGATGAGGCGCGCAGGCAGTACGAGAAGGCCCGGCTCATCCCGTCGGAGAACTACGTCTCGGTGGCGGTGCTCGAGGCGTCCGGCAGCGTGCTGACCAATAAGTACTCCGAGGGCTACCCGGGCCGCCGCTACTACGAGGGCCAGCAGTTCATCGACCCGGTGGAGATCATCGCCCGGGACCGCGCCAAGGCCCTGTTCGGCGTGGACCACGCCAACGTGCAGCCGTATTCCGGCTCGCCCGCCAACCTCGCCGTGTACCTGGCGTTCGCCCAGCCCGGCGACACGGTCATGGGCATGGCGCTGCCGATGGGCGGCCACCTCACCCACGGCTGGCCGGTCTCGGCCACCGGCAAGTGGTTCCGCCCGGTCCAGTACGGCGTCCGCCACGACACCGGCCGCGTGGACATGGACGAGGTACGCGACCTGGCGGTCAAGGAGCAGCCCAAGATCATCTTCTGCGGCGGCACCGCGATCCCGCGCACCATCGACTTCCCGTCCTTCGCCGCCATCGCCGCCGAGGTCGGCGCGATCCTGGTGGCCGACGTCGCGCACATCTCCGGGCTGATCGCCGGCGGCGCCCACCCGACCCCGGCCGGGCACGCCGACGTGATCACCACGACCACGCACAAGACCCTCCGCGGCCCCCGCGGCGGCATGATCCTCTGCAAGGAACAGTGGGCGAAGCCCATCGATTCCGCCGTGTTCCCCGGCGTGCAGGGCGGCC
>JAICWX010000368.1 GCA_025934635.1 Streptosporangiaceae bacterium
CCGCGTGATCTGGCAGCGATCAAGGCCATGGGGCCAGCCCGGCACGCCCCGCACCGGTCAGGCCAGCCCAGGAAAACGTCAGATCACGGCACAAACCAGGCACAGCAGCAGCAAAAGCTTGACAGGCCGCTTCATATGAGTCGCGCTGTCTGGAACGGACCCGGCCAGGCAGCGGTACGGGCCCAGGCGGGGGCCTTCAGCAGCGCTGCTCCCGGCGCTGCCACCGGGCCCGATCCTGCCCAGGCAATCCCGCCACGCAATTGCGCGAAACGCAGTGCCGCGACGCCTGCCAGGCTATGATCTGGGTATAGCGCACAGCTACCAGTACGACACTTTCCGCGTCCAGCGCGCCATGGCCGTGCTGCCGGTCAGGACATCCGTCCGCCGGCAGCGGGCGCGGCAGGCCGGGCAGCCTCCGGCGCCCCGGCGGGCACCCCGTCCGCCCCCGGAAGCCCGGCCCGGAGGGGAGGAAACCCGGGCATGACCCGTATCAGCAAGGCTATCCTCAGCGGCGCGCCCCCTGAAGTGATCGCCCGCCAGGCCGCCGGGCTCGCCTCCGCGCCGCTACGCGGCCTAGCCGCCGACCTGGCCGCCGACGCCGAGCTGACCGTCTCCGTCATCACCTACCAAGACGGCACGGCCGAGCTCGAAATCCTCCACACCGGCCCCCCGCAACGAACCCCCGAGACCACCGACCCACGCCAGCTGACGCCGGCCCGGACCCTGCCGCTGGCCACCCCCGCCGACCTGCGCAACGCTGCCACCCTGATCCGTGCCCTCATGCGCAGCGCCACCGCCTGAGCCCGGCCCCGGCCGCCCGCCCGGAGCCCGCGAACGGGGGTACCTTGACGGGGGGGTCATCTTCTGTGTAATGCGAGCGCGTCGCGGACCTGAAGGTAGGTAGCGGCGGCCAGTTCCGGATCGGGACCTGGACGGCGAGACGCCGGGCACGTCACCGCCACCGGGCGGCCGCGCTGCTCGCGGTTAGCCGCTCAATCCCCTTTTCCCCGCCCGGAGCGCGTGGCGGCCTGGCCGTCCGTCCCGGATGCATGATCGTTCCCGGCGTCAGGCGGGTCTGCCGGGCCGGCCTGCCCGTCCGTCCCGGGCGGGGGACCTGCGCTGGGCGTTTCGAGCCGGGAGAGGACATAGAAATGATTAGCCCTGGCCCGCACCGGGGCGAGCACTCGGCGCGGGGTTGGCAGCGGCACCAGGTGCCTGGGGATCGGCATGAACAGCTCGTCGGGCCGCCGTGCCTCCATTACGGCCCGCTCCTCGCCGGATGCCGGCCGGGCGACCGGCGCGTAGGCGCGGCCTTCTCGCAGAGTCGTGATGCCGAGTTCGGTTCCCTGCCTGAGCCTGTGCCGATCGCCGCGCTGCAAGGCGATGCAAGCACGCCTGGTCACTACGAAGGCCACAGCGGGTAGGACGAAGAACCCCCCGCGGAACGCCCAGACCAGGTCCTCGACCGGCATATTGAGATGAAACGCGATGGCGTCATCGGCGCCGGCCAGCTGCAGGTCGGCAGCCATGGCGACGACGGCCGCGCCGATCGCGGTCCTGGCCGGCATGTTCCGCGGGCGGTCGAGCACCTGATGGTATCTGACGTCTCCGGTGGCCCACTGCTCGAGGAACGGGTAGCAGCCCATGATCAGGAAGAAGGCGATGACCAGGACCATTCCGGGAACGAAGACGTTCCATATGATGGTGTGACCGGCGAAGTCAGTCTCCCACCCCGGCATCAGGCGCAGCGCCCCCTCCAGGAAGCCGATGTACCAGTCGGGCTGTGACGTGTTGGAGGAGATGGCCGGGTTGTACGGGCCGTACAACCAGACCGGGTTGATCTGCGCGATCGCGCCCGAGAACGGCGAGGACGCCGAACACGAAGAAGAACAGGGCCGCGGTCTTGGCCATGAAGACCGGGTAGAGCGGCTCCCCGACCTCGTTTCTCTCCCGCTCCTTTTTCCCGGGCCACTGGGTGTGGCCCTGATGCCACAAGATCATCAGGTGCGCGGTGATGAGCGAGCAGGAGCCCGGGGATGATCAGTACGTGCGCGATGTACAGCCTGGGGATGAAGATATCCCCCGGGTACTGGCCGCCGAAGACGAAGAAGCTCAGGTAGGCCGATCACGGGGACTGAGAGCATGATCCCGTCGGCGATCCGCAGGCCCGTTCCGGACAGCAGGTCGTCGGGAAGCGAGTACCCCGCGAAGCCCTCGAACGTGGCCAGCGCGAACAGGACGATGCCGATCAGCCAGTTGATCTCCCGCGGCTTGCGGAATGCGCCGGTGAAGAAGATCCGCAGCGCGTGCAGGCCGATGGCAGCCACGAAGATCAGCGCCGCCCAGTGATGGATCTGCCGCCTGAGCAGAGTTCGGCAACGCGCGGCTTGGGTGCGCCGTCGCCGAGCCGAATGGCAGCACCGGATCACAGCTGAGCTCGGCGACTATCTTGCGCCCGCGCAGCAGCAGCGGCCGCGGGTGCCCGGCCTACGACCACTCCAGCCGTCCTGACCCGGTGACCAGCCGGGCGATGATGCCGGTGGCGAACGAAATATCGTCGCGGTGCCCGGCCCGAGCCGCGTAAATGGCGGCGTCCATGCCGGCCACCGGTGCCCGTCCTGGCGGGTGTGCCGGTACGCCCCGACGGCCAGGTCAGTCAGCAGCGTCGAGCCGAGGCCGTGCCCCCGGCCATCGAAGGCGGCCAGATGCAGATCGGTGCCGTTGATGGCGTAGTCGAACGCATCCCCGGCGATATCGTAGGCAGGCTCCGGCACGACGCTCGCCACGGCCATGCGGCACGCTGCGCCGCATGGCTGTGCTGATGCACGGCTTGCGGTACCGGCGCTCGTAGCGGCCGAGCCCCCCACTGACGCGCGTAAACTCCCGCATCCGGCGATTTGATAGCGCACTTCCGGAACCCGGCGCCAGCGTTCCGACGTGTGGGACACGGCGGCGGCTGTGCACATTGGTTACGATGCCGGCCGCTGGATCTGCTGCCCGCTGCTCTCCCCCTGGGCAGCACGCTGACCGGCTGTCCCGCCCTCGCCGCAGTCCGCGGAATTGTCCTTGGCAACCCAGTGGTCGCCTCGTTTCTCGAACTTTTGCTTCAGCGCCAGGTAGGCAATCCGGTTAGCTTGATCGCCCGCCCCGTGGGTCCGTACCGCGTCATCGAGCGCCGACAGGAACACCTGCTGTGCTTCCTGGCACGAGCGTTGCAGTGTTTCCGGCAGTTCGGTCATGGAGTAACGGCTTGATCTCGGCATCACGCTTCCTTTCGCTTTGCTGGTGAACGGGCCCGCCTGCGCTTGCAGACGACAAGTCAAGCCCGCGGTCAGGGTGGTTTGGGGCGATAGCGCGGCTGATGCCAATGGATCGTGTGACTGGACTCCGCAGGCACCGGAAGGTGGCTTACCCCATAAGCTTACATAGAAAACTTACAGTAGAAGCTTACGGCGTCCACTTCTATTCCCGGCAGGCGAACGTCCGGGCGGAAACGTTGGTCGCGCGTGATCTGAGCAGGTCAGGTGAGCTGCGGGAGCAGCCTGGAGTCGCAAAAGTCCTTCCAGGCGGATCCGGATCAGGCCGGGGCTGCGGCAGCAATGTCCGCGCTTACGACATCAGCCTCGTCCGAGGCTCGACCCGTCGGCCACGAAACTTGCAACGCGGTCGAGCATATGGGCCAGGCCTGTCTCGAACTCCTGCTCCCATTGATCCTGGGCGAGGCCGGCCGCCAGGCGGTACAGCGTGGGGAAACGCCTAGCGTCGATCTCGTCCGCGGGGTCGAGGAGCTCGCGCGGGCTGCCGACGTCCGCGATCGCCGCCCGCTGCTCCGCGGAACGGGCGGGGCTCAGCCCGCCGGGCACTGGATTGTCCGTCGCCATCGTGCCAGGTGAGCTGAGCTCGTCCGAAGGGGTATCGGTGCTGGTGAAGGATCCGTCCCCTGGCTTCGGGTCACGCAGCGCCATGGCGCTCGTCTCCAAGAGCAGGTAACCGAGGAGGAAGCTGTTGAAGGTCCGGTAGGTGAACAGCACCTGCTCGTCGCTGAAACCCTCTCCGGCCAATCCGCTCAGCATCGCCTCGACCCAGCGCAGCGACCGAAGCGGCGGATTAACCCACGGAGCCGAAGGCGGCCGGGTAGCGACGAGCGGGAAAGCATGCGGATGCGCCCGGGCATAGCGGCGCACTCCATGCGCCATGCCGGTCAGGTAAGGGCGCCACCCGTCCACCGGGCGCAGCTGAACCTCAGGATCATCGGCAAGCTCGCCGACAATCCGCTCCACCACGGCATCCAGCAGCTCATCGCGATCCCGGACATACCTGTACAGCGACATCGAGCGAACCCCCAGCCGCGACGACACCCCCCGCATCGTCGCCGCCCCGATACCCTCCTCATCCACCAGCTCGAGCGTGGTCGAGACGATCCGGTCCAGCGACAAGCCGCGACCCGGCCGACCACGACGGCCTTCGCGGCCCTGCACTCGCCTCACCCGAACCTCACCTTGAGTAACCCTAAGCCGACTTCTGCGATAGTAATGGTCAGTAGACCGGGGCGACCATGAGCGGGATCGAGTACAGCGCTTGGCCGCGAACTTGCGGTCCTGCGGGACGTCGTAGGCGACGTCCCGGTTTGCAGGGCGGCCATGCCGCCGGAGGCGCTCCATACCGCGATCGCCACGCCGGTGATCAGGGCGGTCAGCGAGCCGGCCGCTGAGCGGCTGATGGCTGACTGGACGGCCTGGCTGAAGACGTTGCGGCGCCCGGGGGCAGCGCCTTCTCCAGGCCCTGGATCAGGTGCTGGACCTGATTGGAGTTGAGGTGAATGAGCTTGACCAGGCCGAGCAGGGCGATGAGGGCCGGGAACAGCGCCAGGAACCAGTGGTAGGCCAGGCTGCCCGCGGTCATGTTGCACCGGTCGGCGACGAACTCCTTCCCGGCGCGCTTCAGTGTGTGCCTCCAGCCGATCCCGCCGAGCTCGAGCGGGTTGTCCGGGCTGCCCGGCACCTTGTCCGGGAGGTACCGGCTCGCCGGCCTGCCCGGCAGGGGAGGCCCGGCCATCGTCAGGCCCCTTCGCCGGATGGTTCGCCGTTGCCGCCCGGCCAGACGCCGGTGAACCTGCGGGTGCCCTCGGCCGCGCCGCGGTCGATCACGGCCTTGACCGGGCCGAAGATGGCACCCTGAAGTGCGGCGGCCAGCAGGACTTCCCGCCATCCCCGCTGCGCGTCGGTGGCCTTAGGCGCGTCGTCTTCCCGGGCGGCGACTTTCCAGATCCGCTTGAAAATCGCGTCGGCTATCACCCCGCCAAGGACGCTGACCAGCATGCCCGCCGGCTTATACAACAGCTTGATCATCGCCGCCTCCACCGCGCGATTACCATCCACATCAGCACTCCGCGCCAGTGGCCGCCGCCAGCGTCACCCGGGGCTGCAGGTCCTGCCATCTTCCCGGCGTAACCGCTCGTGGCGCTCGGGCCTATTGCCGCATTTCCGCTACGCAATTGGTTGAAATCGGAATCCTGTTGCGCAGGCCGGAGTACCGTGGTCAGCGTTCAGTAATCAGCACGACACGTTCCGCGTCCACCGCGCACGGCGGCGCTGACCCTGGCCGGCGGGCGCGGCAGGCCGGGCAGCCGCCGGGCCGGGCGGGCGCCCCGACCCCCGCCCGGCCCGCGGGAAGGGGAGAGCCGCATGACCGCCATCATCAGCAAGACCACCCTCAGCGGCGCCCCGCCTGGGCAGGCCCGCGCCCTCACCGCCGGGCTCGCCACCTTCGCGCTGCGGGCCCTCGCCGTCCACCTGGCCGCCGAACCCGAACTGGCCGTCTCCGTCATCACCTACCAAGACGGCACCGCCGAACTCGAAGTCCTGCACACCGGCCTCCCGCGCCCCGGCCCCCGGGCCGCCATCCCCCCTGGCTGCCGCCAGCCCAGACCCTGCCCTTAGCCACCTCCGCCGACCTGGACGACGCCGTCACCGTGATCCGCGCCCTCATCCGCATCGCCGCCACCGCCTGACCCCTCGGTCGGCCGCGCGCAGGAACGGCATCTGTCCCTCAGCGGGCACGCTGGACCCGCCGCACCCGCGCGCCGCGGCCACGCCGCGCCGTACTCACCACGGGTCGCCCCTGATGCGTCAGCCATCCGGCTCACGCCTTGCGATCCAGTGATCGCCGCGTTTCCCGACTTAAGCTTTAACGCCGTGAACGCGGCGCGGACGGCGCGGTCGCCGTGAATCGTTCCCGCTTCGCGGTACGCCCTGGTGAACGCCTCCTGCGCTTCCTGGCAGAAACGCCGCAGTGGCAGGCAGGCCGTCGCCGTGACCGTATTCGCGGCATCACGTCTCCCTTCCCGCGCAACTGACGAACGGCTCAGCCCCGCAAGCATGCTCACTGTCACCAGCCTGCATAGGGTCCCTTTACCAGCTCACCGTCCGCGTACGCGCTGCTCCTAGCCGGCAGAGCCCCGAATACGCCGCCCGGGCCTCGCCCTGCCGTCAGGACGTTCACCCGGGGGCCTACCAGCCGCCCCGGTGGCCTGGAATAATACGAAGCAAGGGGGCTCGCCCGGACCAATCCGGGGAGAGCCTTCCGGCATTTCGCGAACCGGGATTAGGAGGTCAGTCCCAGTCATGACCGATCTCGTCATGCCGGTCATCATCGTGCTGCCCCCCGAGATCGACACCACCAACGCCAGCGACGTCCTGGACCTGATCACCGCCGCGTGCGCGCCCGGCGTCCCCGTCATCATCGCCGACCTGACCGGCACCAGCTTCTGCGACTCCGCCGGCCTGCAGCACCTGATCAAGGCCAGCCACAAGGCCGCCGCCAGCGGCACCGAACTGCGGCTGGCCATCGCCCCGGGCGGACAAGTCAGCCGGATCATCGAACTGACCGGCATCAGCCAGCGCCTGCCCGTCTACCCCTCAATTCACCTCGCCGCCGGCAGCGGCGGCCAGGTGGCCGGCTAAATCTGCTCCTGCTCAGCTAGTACCTGCCTGCGGCCACCCGCCCGGCACAGCCGTGGCACGGACGGCCTGAGTTCGTGGCGCGGGTGCAGCGGCCAGCAAAGTGCCGGGGAACCGCAGCAGGTCCCAGTGGACCGGCCCCGGCCTAGGACAGCAGGGCCAGCTTTGGCCGGCAAGTCCGAGCGGGCATCGCGGGGATGGCTCGATCCCGGCATTAGGGTCCGGGAGGCCGGTGCTCGGCCGCAGGCGACCCCGCCGTGGCCGGGAGGCTTCCCGGACCCCGGCAGCTTCATCTGGACGGCCAGGGCCGCGCAGCCGCACCCGTATACCCTGTCGGCGACGCCTGAATACAGCCGCCGCCGATAGGGATGAAGGGCGTGTTCGGCCAGGCGGCTTACCAGTGCTGCAATGTGATTCACGGGGCCAGTTAGGCGCGGACGGCCCGGAGCGCCCCGGGCCAGCATGGCGGCGGGAGCGGCCCGGCGCCACAGCCCCCTGCGGGTGCTGCCATCTTCCGGCGTAACCGCCCGGCGCGCTCCGGCCTGCTGCCGCACTCACCACGGGCCGCCCCTGATGCGTCAGCCGCCCGGCTCAGCGCCGCAGCGTACCCGGCAGGCCCTTGCCGTCACCGTATTCGCGGACTCGCGGCATCGCGTCGTCCTTCTCCCGGTGACCGGCGGACAGCTCAGCTCAGCCCGCAAGCACGCTGACCACGACCAGCTCGCGCAGCGCCCCTACGCCAGCTCACCACCAGCACGCGGGGCCGCTCGCAGCGGCTACTCGGGCAGAGCCGAAATGCGCCGCCTGCATTACCGCCGGGGCCTGGCCGCCCGCCACGCGCAGCCTCGCTTTATCGTAAAGACGCTCCGCTCGCCGGCTACCGGGCTGCTTCGGTGTCCTGGGACAATAGGAAGCGGCTCGGCCGGGGCCGATCCCGGGAGAGTCCTAATGAGTCTTAGGGAGCCGGCCGTCTGGCAGACTCCGGGTGTGGTGGCCGCTGGCAGGTGAGCACTTCTGCGTCCCGGGTTTCGAGCCCTGACGAAAGATCGTGCCCCTGCCGGTGACCGGGAGGATTGATCGCTGCTGACCGGTAAACACAACCTTTGGCGGCCAGGCGGCAGTAAGCCCTGGCCGTGCGACGGCGAGAGCCTTCGGGCTGAGGGTGGCCGGGCTAGGCGGCGTCCTCG
>JAICWX010000358.1 GCA_025934635.1 Streptosporangiaceae bacterium
GATCGAGGCGGCGCGGGACGGGCGGGTCTCGTTCGTGGCGGTAGAGGTGGACGACCCCGGCGCGGGGGTGGTGTGCCGGCTCGACAGCGGCTCGCACTTCGACTCGGCCAGCGTGGTCAAGGTGACGATCCTGGACGCGGCCGGGATGACGCACACCGGACTGGGCCCGGGCGCGGCGTGGGGACTGACCCGGATCACCGCCGCCGACGGCTGGCTGCCGCTGGCCCCGCACCAGTGGCGGATCAACAGCCTGGGCGGGTTCACCGGGCACGGTGAGCGCTACAGCATCGTGGTACTGAGCCAGGACAACCCGACCATGGCCTACGGGGTCGCCACCGTCGAGAGGATCGCCGAGGCGGTCAACCGCGACCTGAACCCCGGCGCGGTCGCGCGCGTCCCGGCCACCGTGCTCTCCCGGGCGCAGCAGGCGCCGGACGAGACGCTCCCTTAGGAACTCACCAGCTCGGCGAGCTTTTCCAGGTAACGGGGGTCGCAGTTGAGGGAGAACGTGGTGAGGACGGTGTCTTTCCAGCGCTGGAGTTCGTCGGCGACCTTGGCCCAGGAGCCGACCAGGGCGACGTCCTCGACGAGCTTGGTGGGCACGGCCGCGATTGCGCTTTTCTTGTCGCCGGCCAGGTAGAAATCCTGGATCTGGCGGGCCTGGGCTTCGTAGCCCATGCGGGCGAATACCTCGTAGTGGAAGTTGACATCGCGGGCGCCCATCCCGCCGATATACAGAGCAAGGGTGGGCCGGACGAAATCGGCCGCCCGTTCGGTATCGTCGTCGATGATGATCGCTATCGGGCCACCCACGACGTCGAACGTGGCACGGGAATGGCGGGCGCCGGGGCGGGCGAAACCCTCGTCCAGGGCTTTCGCGTAGAAATCGTTCATGGCCGGCGAGAAGAAGATGACGTTCCAGCCGTCGGCGATCTCGGCCCCCAGCGCCACGTTCTTGGGACCCTCGGCGCCGAGGTAGACGGGGATCTCGGTGCGGTAGGGGTGCAGGATCGAGCGCAGTGGCTTGCCGAGGCCGGTGGCGCCCTTCCCGGCGGGGAGCGGCAGCTGGTAGTGCTGGCCGTCGTAGGCGACCGGCTCGCCGCGGGCGATGACCTTCCGGAGGATGTCGATGTACTCGCGGGTGCGCTCCAGCGGGCGCGGGTAGGGCTGGCCGTACCAGCCCTCGACCACCTGGGGGTTGCTGGTGCCGACGCCGAGCAGGACCCGGCCCTGGGTGAGGTGGTCCATCGTCATCGCGGTCATGGCCAGGGTGACGGGCGGGCGGGCCGAGAGCTGGGAGACGGCCGTGCCCAGCTGGATCCGGGCGGTGCGTGAGCCCCACCAGGCCAGCGGGGTCCAGGCGTCGCTGCCGTAGGCTTCGGCGGTCCACATCTGGTCGATGCCGATCCGCTCGGCGGTCTCGAACAGCTCGGGCGCGCCAGCGGGCGGGCCGGCCGACCAGTAGCCGGCCGCGACGGAGGTCCTCATAAGATCATTCTCCCAGGCCGCGTCATCCTAGGCCACGGAGCCGGTCCAGGGCCTGGGCGGTCTCGGCGATCAGGCCGGCCATCACGTCGGCGACCGGGCGGACCTCGTTCATCCGGCCGATGATCTGCCCGGCGGGCATCGGCACCACGTCCGGCTGGCCGGACCGCATGAGGCGCTGATGGGCGTCGCTGACCAGCAGGTTCTGCAGGGGCATGGGCAGTGGTTTGGGCGCCCCGGGCTCCTCCCAGGCGGCGGTCCAGCGGTTCTTCAGCAGCCGGGCGGGCTTGCCGCTGTAGATCCGGGACCGGACGGTGTCCGAGGAGGTGGCGTTCAGCAGCGCCTGCTGGACGGCGGGCGCCGCCGACAGCTGCTGGTATTCGGCGGTGACCAGCCAGGCCGAGCCCATCCAGGCCCCGGCCGCGCCGAGCGCGAGCGCCGCCGCGACCTGGCGGCCGCAGCCGATCCCGCCGGCGGCGAGGACGTGGGCCTGGCCGCCGACCGCGTCGACGACCTCGGGAACCAGGACCATGGTGCCGATCTCGCCGGTATGGCCGCCCGCCTCGTGGCCCTGGGCGACCACGATGTCGACGCCGTTGGCGACCTGGCGGCGGGCGTGCCCGGCCTTGCCGGCCAGCGCGGCGACCAGCATGCCGCGGGCGTGGGCGGCGGCGATGACGTCGGGCGGCGGCGAGCCGAGGGCGTTCGCGATCAGGGCGGCCGGGTGGGCCAGCGCGACCTCGACGTGCTTGCGGGCCACCGAGTGCAGCCAGCCGAGCACCCCGTCGCCGGCCTGCGTGTCGTCCGGCAGCGGCGGTACGCCCAGCCGGAGCAGGGTCTGCTCGACGAAGGCCTTGTGCTGATCGGGGATGAGCTGGCCGAGGTCGGTGGCCGCGCCCTCGGTCGGGACGGTGGCCGGCATGACCACGTCGATGCCGTACGGGCGGCCGCCGGTGTTCTCGTCCATCCAGGTCAGCACGGCGTCGAGGTCGGCCGGGTCGTTGAAGCGGACGCAGCCGAGCACGCCCAGTCCGCCGGCCCGGCTGACCGCCGCGGCCACGTGCTCGGACGGGGTGAAGCCGAAGAGGGGGTACTCGATGCCGAGCAGGTCGGCCAGGGGCGTCTTGAAGGTCATTTCTGCACGCCCAGCGCGGGGTCGTGGGCTTCGGCGTAGGCGCGGGCCCAGCCGTAGTCGGCCTTGCCGGAGACGGTGCGGCCGACGGAATCCACGAACCAGATGGTGCGCGGCGCCTTGTAGCCGGCCAGCTGGCCGTGCACATGCGCCTGCAGCGCGGCGGCGTCCGCGGTGGCGCCGGGCCGCAGCTGGACCAGCGCGGCCACCCGCTGGCCGAGGCGGTCGTCGGGCACGCCGAGAACCAGCGCGTCGAACACGTCCGGGTGCGACTTCAGCGCGCCCTCGACTTCCTCCGGGAAGACCTTCTCGCCGCCGGTGTTCACGCACGTGTTGCCGCGGCCGAGGAGGGTGATGGTGCCGTCGGTCTCGACCCGCGCCCAGTCGCCGGGCACCGCGTACCGCCTGCCGTCCACCTCGGTGAACATCTCGGCGGTCCTGGCCGGGTCCTTGTAGTAGCCGAGCGGGATGTGGCCGCCGCGTGCCATCTTGCCGGTCTCCCCCGGTCCGCAGACGCGTCCGGCTTCGCTGATGACGATAACCTCGGGTCCGGCCGTGACCGTGGGACCGCCCCGGTGCTCGCCGCCCGCGCTGTGCAGCGCCATGCCGGTGAAGCCGGTCTCGGTCGAGCCGATCGCCTCGGTGAGGAACACGTTGGGCAGCGCCCGGGTGACCGCGTCCTTGACCGCGGGCGAGAACAGCGCGGCGGTGGTGTTCAGGTTGATCAGCGAGGACGTGTCATAGCTGCCCGCCGCCAGCGCTTCCATCAGCGGCCTGGCCATCGCGTCGCCGATGACCGACAGCGTGTTGACCCGGTGCTTTTCCACCGCGGCCCAGAGCGCGTCCGGATCGAACTTCGGCATGATCACGGCCGTGTCCCCGGCGAACAGGCAGCCCAGCGTGGCCACCATGGCGGCGCCGTGGATGAGCGGCGCGGGCGCCATCCGGACCAGGGCGGTCCCCTCGGCGCCCTTGCGGGACTGGGCCCACTCATCAGCCAGCGGCTCGCCGGTGAGGAAGTCGATGCCGCCCGCGAGGGTGCGCCAGATGTCCTCGTGGCGCCACATGACGCCCTTCGGGTACCCGGTGGTGCCGCCGGTGTAGATGATGTAGACGTCGTCGGCGCTGCGCGGGCCGAAGTCACGGACTCCGTCAGCGGCCGCGATGGCCTCGTCGAGGTTGCCGCCGATCGTCACCCGCGGCAGTCCGGGCGGCGCCACCGCGTCCACGATCTCGGCCAGGTCCTGGTCGTGCACGAGGGCCGCCAGGTCGCCGTCCCGCAGGTGGTAGGCCAGTTCGCCGGCCAGGTAGCGGTAGTTGATGTTGATGGTGACGGCACGGAGCTTGATGACCGCGAGCAGCGTTTCCACGGCCGCGACGGAATTGCGGGCATAGAGCCCGACGTGGTCGCCGGCCCTGACTCCCTGCGCGGCCAGGTGGTGGGCCAGGCGATTCGCCTCGTCCTCGAGCCCGGCGTAGGTGAGCTGACGGTCGCCGCAGATCAGCGCGACCCGCTCGGGGAAAGCGTCGACGGCATGCTCGAACAAGTCGGCCATGTTCAGTGCCATGGGTCGAAACTAGAACGTGTTACTGTTTTCAGCAAGCCTTTCGGCCCGGCTGAGACGAGGGAAATCTGGTATGACCGAGGAGCCGCATGCGCTCATCGAGCGCCGGGACCATGTGCTGATCGTCACGATGAACCGCCCGGCCGCGCGCAACGCGCTGAGCGGCCCGATGCTCGAGCTGATGCGCCGGGCCTGGGACACGGTCGACGCCGACCCCGGTATCCGGGCCTGCGTGCTGACCGGGGCGGGCGGGTCGTTCTGCGCCGGGGCCGACCTCAAGGCGATGACCCGCTCGCATCCGGGCGACCAGTTCCGCGGCGGGGGCATGGACCTGTCGGTGATCGAGTCGCTGCTCAAGGGACGCCGGCTGACCAAGCCGCTGATCGCCGCGGTGGAAGGGCCGGCCATCGCGGGCGGCACCGAGATCCTGCAGGCGTGTGACATCAGGGTGGCGGGTGAGAGCGCCCGGTTCGGCGTGTCCGAGGCGCGCTGGGGGCTGTTCCCGCTGGGCGGCTCCGCGGTCCGGCTGGTCCGGCAGATCCCCTACACGGTGGCGGCGGACCTGCTGCTGACCGGGCGGCACATCACCGCGGCGGAGGCGCTGTCCATCGGGCTGATCGGCCACGTCGTCCCGGACGGGCAGGCGCTGGACCGGGCTCTTTCGATCGCGGCGGCGATCGCGGCCAACGGGCCGGTCGCGGTGCGGGCGATCCTGCAGGTCATCCGGGATACCGAGGGGATGCCGGAGAACGAGGCGTTCGCGCTCGAGGCCAAGGCGGGCATGGCCGTGTTCGGCAGCGAGGACGCCAAGGAGGGCCCGCGCGCGTTCGCCGAGAAGCGGCGCCCTGTTTTCAAGGACAGCTGAGCGTTCAAGAACCGCTGAGATTCACTCAGGTCGTGCGGGCGACCACGACACAGTAGTAGGACTCCTCGGGGTTGGCCGGGAGCTCGTCACCGGGGTCGGGCCGCCACAGCGGCGGCCAGGTCAGGCCCGGCTCGATGATCTCCATCCCGGTGACCAGCTCCCGGACCTGGGCCCGGGTGCGGACGTAGGCCGGGGTGGCCGACTCGTCGAAGACCCGCTCCACGTCGTTGACCTCGGGCACCGTGTCGGGCGTGGCGTGCGAGATGGCCACGTGGCTGCCGGCCGGGAACGGGGCCAGCAGCCTGGCGATGATCCCGGCCGGGTCGGCCTCGGAGGCCACGAAGTGCAGGATGGACAGGAACATCAGGGCGACCGGCTGGTCGAAGTCGATCAGCTCGCGCAGGGCGGGGTCGGCCAGGATCTTGTCCGGCTCGAGCATGTCCTGGGCGATGATCGCGGTACCCGGCACGCCGTGCAGCATGCTGCGGGCATGCGCCAGCACGATCGGGTCGTGGTCCACGTACACCACCCGCGATCGGCGGTCCTCGGCCAGCGCGACCTCGTGGGTGTTCCCGGCCGAGGGCAGGCCGGCCCCGACATCGATGATCTGCCTGATGCCGGCCTCGTGGACCAGGTAGCGGACCACCCGGCGCAGGTAAGCCCGGTTCCACCGCACCGCCAGCCGCACGTTCGGCAGCTGGGCGATCATCGACTCGCCGACCGCGCGGTCGGCCGGGTAGTTGTCCTTGCCGCCGAGCAGGTAGTCGTAGATCCGCGCCACGCTCGGGATATCCGGCCGGAACGTGTCCCGCCAGTCCCCGTCGTAGGTCACAAGGCACAATATCCCATGTTGCGATTCGCAGATCAAGAAACCGTGATGGGGACAACTCCCATCGCTATCGCCCCGGATCGGCGGTCGTCAGATGGAGCGGGACCGGCCGGCCCAGTAGGGGTCGCGGAGCCGGCGCTTGTAGAGCTTGCCGTTGGGGTCACGGGGCAGCTCGGGCACGTAGTCGATGGTCCTGGGCAGCTTGAACCGGGCCAGCCGGCCGTCCAGGAAGGCGAGCAGCGCCGCGGTGAGCTCGGGGCCCGCTTCTTCGCCGGGGGCGGGCTGGATCACGGCCTTGATCTCCTCGCCCCACTCCTCGTGCGGGATGCCGAACACGGCCACGTCGTCGACCGCCGGGTGGGCGGACAGCGCGGCCTCGATCTCGGCCGGGTAGATGTTGACGCCGCCCGAGATGATCATGTCGCTCTTGCGGTCGCAGAGGAACAGGTAGCCGTCCGCGTCCAGGTAGCCGATGTCCCCCACGGTGAACATGCCGCGGGCCCGGGAGGCCAGCGTCTTCTCCTCGTCCTTGTAGTAGTCGAAGGTCGAGTTGCCCATCCGCATGTAGACCAGGCCGGGCTGGCCGGCCGGGACGTCGTTGCCCTCCTCGTCGAGGATCAGCACCTGCGAACCCGGCCAGGGCAGGCCGACGGAGCCGGGCTTCTCCAGCCACTGCGCGCCGGTGATCACGGTGCCGCCGCCCTCGCTGGCCGCGTAATACTCGGTCACCACCGGGCCCCACCAGTCCAGCATCTGCCGCTTGAGGTCCGGCGGGCAGGGGGCGGCGCTGTGGATGGCGCACCGCCACGAGGACACGTCGTAGCGGTCCCTGGTTTCCTTCGGCAGGGCGAGCAGACGGCGGAACTGGGTGGGCACCATGTGGCTGTGGGTGACCCGGTTCTTCTGGACCAGCCCGAGCAGCTCTTCCGCGCCGAAGCGGTCCATCAGAATCACTGGGTGGCCGACCTGCAGGGAGATCGTCGCGAAGTTCAGCACCGCCGTGTGGTAGAGCGGCGAGCAGCACAGGTGCACGTTGCCGTCGAACGGCTGGAGGGAGAAGATGCCGAAGAACCAGCCCGCCGCCAGCGGCGGCCGGTCCGGGTCCTCTCCGGTCAGCGGGCGGCGCACGCCCTTGGGGCGGCCGGACGTGCCCGAGGTGTAGACCATGGGGGCGCCCGCGGTGCGCGGCTCGGGGCGGCCGGTGCTGTCCTCCCCGAGCCTGGCCAGCGGGGTGAAGCCGCCGATCTCCCCCACCGCGAACCGGGCGTTCTCCTTGATCCCGGCGGTCCCGGCCGCCTCGGCGGCGACGGCGGCGAACCGCTCGTGGGCCACGAACGCCGCGGCGCCGCTGTCGGCCAGGATGTAGGCCACCTCGGCCGCGGCCAGGTGCCAGTTCACCGGGACCACGTAGAGCCCGGTCTGGATGGCGGCGAAGAACAGGGCGAGAGCCTCGGTGCTGTTCGGCAGCATCCCGGCCACGCAGTCGCCCGGGCGCAGGCCGAGCGCCTGCAGGCCCCGTCCGTACTGGTCGGCGCGGGCGGCCAGGCCGGCGTAGCTGACGGTGCCGCCGTCCGGTTCGACCACGGCCAGGCTGTCCGGGGCACCCGCGGCGATGTTCCACAAGCCGATGTCGGTCACCTGGCTAATCTAGAACACGTTCTAATACTGGACAAGGTTGAGGGGCCCGGGCCTGCCCGGTAACTAGAACACGTTCTATACTCGGCGAGTGACCCAGCCTGCTACGGCGCCGCTGCGGGCGCCGCTGGATATCGAGTTCGACTACACGCGTTCGCTCGGGCCGGTGCTGAGCCAGTTCATGGCGGCCCTGGCCCAGCGGCGCGTCCTGGGCGCCCGGGGCGCGGACGGGCGGGTGCACGCGCCGCCGTTCGAGTACGACCCGGTGACCGCCGAGCCGCCCGGGGAACTGCTGCCGGTGGGGCCGGAGGGCACCGTCGTCAGCTGGTCCTGGATGCCGGATCCGCTGGACGGCCAGCCGCTGGCGGTCCCGTTCGCCTGGGCGCTGATCCGGCTGGACGGCGCGGACACCGCGCTGCTGCACGCGGTGGACGCCGGCTCGGCCGCCGCCATGCGGACGGGGCTGCGGGTGCGGCCCCGGTGGTCGGCGGCCCGGACCGGCAGCATCAGGGACATCGCCTGCTTCGAGCCGTCGGACGTTTCCGCTGATGGTTCCGCTGATCCGGGCACGGCCGAGGTGACCGACGGGATGACGATCACGCCGGTGCGGCTGCACTACATGCACACCGCGTCGCCCGGGGAGAGCTTCTACCTGCGCGGGCTGGCCGAACGCCGGCTGCTGGGGCAGCGCTGCGGTGTGTGCGGCCAGGTGTACGTGCCGCCGCGGGGCACCTGCCCGGCCGACGGCGTGCCCACCCACGAGGAGGTGGAACTGGCGGAGAGCGGAACGGTCACCACGTTCTGTGTCGTCAACGTCGGATATCCCGGCCAGAAGGTCACCCCGCCGTACGTGGCCGCGGCCATCCTCCTGGACGGAGCCGACATCGCCTTCGGGCACCTGGTGCTGGGCTGTGACCCGAGCGAGGTGCGGATGGGCATGCGGGTCAAGGCGGTGTGGGGCGAGGACGGCGTCAGCCATTTCGAGCCGAACGGGGAAGCCGACGCGCCCTACGAGTCGTATGAGAGGTTCATGTGAGCGAGGTCGCGGTCGTCGGGTTCGCGCAGTCGCCGGTGACGGTGCGGGAGGACGCCACTACCAGCGGGGTGGAGATGCTGGTGCCGACGATCGCCGAGGCGTTCGGCGCCTGCGGCCTGACCAAGTCCGACATCGGGTTCTGGTGCTCCGGGTCGTCGGA
>JAICWX010000581.1 GCA_025934635.1 Streptosporangiaceae bacterium
GACCGACCACGCAGACTGGACCGACCACGCAGACTGGACCGACCACGCAGACTGGACCGACCACGCAGACTGGACCGACCACGCAGACTGGACCGACCATGGAGGCCGGGCTGGCCGCCGAGGCCGAGCGTCAGCTGCTGGTCGCCCGGGGCGACCTGCTCATCCGCACCGAGCGAGCCGGGGAGGCCGAGGCGTCTTACCGGGACGCGCTCGCGCGCCCCGCCTCGCCCGCCGTGCGAGCGGGGGTGGCCTGGCGGCTCGCCCAGTGCATGCTGCAACGCGGGCAGGTGCCCCAGGCCCTCGACCTGTGCGGCACCGCCGCGGCCGGGCTGAGCGCCGACGACGAGATGCTCAGCGCGCAACTTTCCACCGTGCTCGGCCAAGCGCACCTGATGCTGGCCGATTACGACCAGGCCGCCATCGCCGCCAGGCGAGCGCTTCACCTCGCGGACCAGCTCGGCGCGGTCACCGCCGTGGACGCGGCCGGGATCCAGTGCCGCGCGCTCGGCGTGCTCGGGGTGGTGGCCAGGCTGCGCGGGCAGCCGGAGGAGGCACAGCGGGTACTGCTGCTATCGCTGGCCGCCGCGCGCGCCGCCCAGCGCCCCGACATGGTCGGCCGGGCGCTGTTCAACCTGGCGGCCACCGCGCACGAACGCGGCGAGCTCGACCGCGCCGAGCGGCTGTACGCGGAGGCGCTCGCCGAGATGCGGCCGATTGGCGACGGCTTCGGCGCTGCCCGGGTACTGCACTCGCTCGCCGCTATCAACTTCCACCGCTGCGCCGCCGACGAGGCGATGGCACTGTTCCTTGAGTCGGTCGCGCTGCGGCGGCGACTCGGGGACGCGCAGGGCGCGGCCAACTCCGAGCACTCCTACGCGCTCGTGCTGCTGTCCCTCGGCCGGACGACGGAGGCGCGGGAACTCCTGGAAACCGCGCTGCGGGACACCGCGAGCCTGGGCGAGCGCCGCAGCCAGGGACACTACCTCGACTCGCTGGGCATGATCGCGCTGGTGGACGGGGACATCGCGGCGGCCGAGGGGTATCTCGGCGAGGCCGACGAGATCGCCGCGGCCATCCGTGAGCCGCTGCTGCGAGCCGCGGTCGACCTGCATCTCGCGCTTGCCTTCCTTGCCCGCGGCGACCTAGCCGCCGCCCGGTGGATGGCCGGCCTGCCGGAGCACCCGCCCGCCCCGGAGGCCGGCGCCCCGGCGCTGGCGGAGGCGGCGCTGGCTAGCCTGCCACCGACTGGCCGGGCGCCGGCTAGCTTGCCGTCGGCTGGCACGGCGCTGACTAGCTTGCCGCCGGCTAACGCAGCCTCGGCTGGCCCGCCGACTGGCGCAGCCCCAGCTGAGCCGCCGTTGGACGGGCCCCCATTGGCCGGGCAGGCGCCGACTCGCGCAGCCTCGGCTGGGCCGCCGGCCGACGCAGCCCCAGCTGAGCCGCCGCTGAGCGAACCCCCATTGACCGGGCGGGCGCCGGCTACCGCGGCCTCGGCTGGGCCGCCGTTGGACGGGCCCCCATTGGCCGGGCGGGCGCCGACTGGCCGAGCACAGGCCGGCGAGGCGCTGGATCGCCAGGCGCAGGCCAGCCAAGCGGGAGGCGCCCAGGCACAGGGCGCCCAGGCACAGGGCGCCCAGGCACGGGGCGGGTCAGCGCCTGAGCCGGACGGCTCCCCGATGGCGCTCGAGCGCTGCGCGGTCGTCGCCTGCGTGGCGCTGGCCAGCGGGGACCGGGCCACGGCGGCCCGGCAGGCCGCCGACATGGAGCGGCGCGCGCTGGCCAGCGGCTGCACGCTGGAGGCCCAGGCGGCCCGGCGCATCGCCGCAGCGGCCGAGGAGGCTGCCGCCGGGGAAGGACCCGCGGGGCGGGCCCTCGCGGCCGGGTACCCCCGGCTGATCTGGGTGTCCGACCCGGTCGCAGGCCTTGAGCTGACGGCCGGGGAAGCCAGCCTGACGCGGTCCTAGCGGAAAGACCGGTCATCCGTAGGTGCCTGGCAGAGCGTTGCGCGGGCGCGAAATCCGGCAGGTTGCCGGCTGCCGTGTCGGTATCCGGCGGCCGGCGGACCGCTGGCGTGGGTGTCCGACTTATTCCGGTCAGATGGTCTCGGCGGGCGTCAGGGTGTTTCGGTGGATGCCAGTGTTGCTGCGGATGGCAGCGGGGCTCCGGCGTACCGCCTCGTCCGCCGCGGTTGCCCCTGCGGGCCATCGGTGCGCCCGCCTCGCTTCCTCCCCATGTGGCTTAGGCCGGTAATAGGCCAATCCGTTTAGTTAGGGATCGCGCCGCGCGCTCCAGGCCGGGCCGTGTCCCGGTGCCGCGGCAGCCCAGAGCATGATCGCGAAGACTTTTTCGTGCTATGGCACAATGCCGCTTAGACTATTTTTCCCATTGACCCCAGAGAGCTCACTGACCGCAGCGGTCTCTGTGGCCACCGGACCGGCGGAGTCGCGCCTGCTTCGCCGAGAGGTATACCGAATTTTGGTGGGACAAATCACCATAAACCGGGTGCTTCCGTGACCATTTCTCGGTATACCTTGCGGCAGCCCGGCCAACGGCCAAGATCAACTTAAGCTGAGCGGCATTGCAATGCCGTTAAGTTACGGGAAGCTCAGTGCCATTACAGGGCGCGGTCATGATGATCACGCATGCCGGGCATTAACTGTCGGGTGGCCCAGGGGAATTTCACCCCTGGGCTCCCGCAGATCCCGGCGTGACACTCTCGCGTCACCGGGCTCTTCTTGCCCTCGCCGCGCGACTCCTCACGGGCCTCTGCGCGTCCGCACCGCTCTTCCCAGCACCCTGGTTGGCGAAACGGACGAGCCGCGAGCAAGCCAGGCCCTTCGCTCCCCGCCCCACCGCGCCAAGCAGGAGGATCAGCACTACTACGGCCTGGTCCGACCGCCCGCCCGGCAACGGTCTCGCCCCTCGCGCTCCCCGCGCTCGCAGGCTCCCCTCTCGCCCCCGCCCCCGTCTCAGGGCAGCGGGCAGCACTAACCGAACGGGCTCTCCGCCGTTCCGCACCCGGGCCGCAGACCGGACTCGCGCCACCTATACGCCGGGCACCGCCTGGCCAGCACTCCGAGACAGCCGCCAGGCTCATCCCGGGGCGTTTCCAGCCACCCCGGTTCTGATGCCGCCTGAGCATTAACGACGCCTCAAACGGTGAACCCGCCCGCAAGGGCAGGCTTTCAGCGCAACGCCTTCCCGGTCCCCGCCTGACACCTCAACGGCGCCTTTTCCCTGACCGCTCACCACCACGGCCTCACGACCACAGCAGCGCAGGGCAGCTTGAAGCCAGCTCCCGACCGCCGACTCCGAGGGGCCACAAAACCCTCATCCCAGGTACAGCACGGCAGAAGGAACACTCAGCACCTGACCAAGCGAACCTCCTGCCTCGACGCACACTGGAAA
>JAICWX010000243.1 GCA_025934635.1 Streptosporangiaceae bacterium
CAGCCCGCTGTTCGAGACCATCGCCGGGCTCGGCGTGCCGGTGATGATCGACGTGGGCACGACCGGGATGGGGGCGGGCATGCCCGGCGGGCTCGGCGCCCGGATCGAGCACGCCCGGCCGCTGTCGGTCGACAACCTGGCCGCCCGGTTCCCGTCGCTGACCATCATCGCCGCCCACCCCGGCTGGCCGTGGACCGATGAGATGACCGCGGTCGCGCTGCACAAGGGCAACGTGTACTGGGAGCTGTCCGGCTGGGCGCCCAAGTACTTCCCGCCCTCGCTGCGGACCGACATCCGGGGGCGGCTGCGGGAGAAGATGATGTTCGGCAGCGACCATCCGAGCCTGCCGTACGAGCGGATCCTGCGGGAATGGGACGAGCTCGGCTACGACCAGTCGGTGCTGGACCTGGTCTTCCACGCCAACGCCGAGCGGGTGCTGGGCCTGTAATGGGGGCTCTGTAATGGGGGCTCTGTAATGGCTTCCCTGGAGGACGTGCGGGAGATCGCGCTGGGGCTGCCGCGCTCGTCCGAGCACCTGATCAGGGACCACGTGAAGTTCCGGGTCGGGCGGATCGTCTACGCGTCGGTCTCGCCGGACGAGGAGCGGCTGGGGTTCGGCTTCCCCCGGGAGGAACGGGCCGCGCTGGTGGCCAGCCGGCCGGAGACGTTCATGATGCCGCTGCCCAGCGACGAGCGGTACCAGTGGGTCCGCGCCCGGCTGCCGGTGCTCGACGTGGCGGAACTGCGCGAGCTGCTGACCGACGCCTGGTGCATGTGCGTGCCGAAGAAGGTCCAGGCCGCGTACTTCGAGAGCCTTTAGTCCAGGTCGACGACCACCGGGGCGTGGTCGGACGGGCCCTTGCCCTTGCGGGCCTCCCGGTCCACGTAGGCGCCGGTCACCCGGCTGGCCACGGCCTGGCTCGCGTACACCAGGTCGATGCGCATGCCCATGTCCTTGGCGAACGCGCCGGCCCGGTAGTCCCAGTAGGTATAGGGATGCGGGCCCTTCATCGGCTTGGGGATGACGTCGGTCAGCCCGAGCGCGCGCAGCCCGGCCAGGGCCTGCCGTTCCGGCGGGGTGACGTGGGTGGAGTTCACGAACACCTTCGGGTCCCACACGTCGTCGTCGGTCGGCGCCACGTTGAAGTCGCCGCACGCCGCGAACTGGTCATGCTGGCCCAGCTCGGCCGCGAACGCCGTGCGCAGCGCGGCGAACCACGCCAGCTTGTAGGCGTAGTGGGCGGATTCGGGGGTGCGCCCGTTCGGCACGTAGAGCGACCAGACCCGGATCCCGCCGCAGGTGGCACCGACGGCGCGGGCCTCGGGCGGGCGCAGGCCCGGCTCGTCGATCAGGGTCAGCTCGGCCTGGCCGTCCGCATCGCTGGGCTCGCCCGCGTAGCTGGGCTGGCCGGGGAACCCCCGGCTGATGTCCTCGAGGCCGACGCTGGACAGCAGCGCGACGCCGTTCCAGCGGCCCTCGCCGTGCGCCGCCACCTCGTAGCCGAGCTCGTTGACCTCGGCCTCGGGGAACAGCGCATTGGTGGTCTTGATCTCCTGCAAGCAGACCACGTCCGGCTTGGCCTCGTCCAGCCACTCGAGCAGCCTGGGCAGCCGCGCCTTCACCGAGTTCACGTTCCACGTTGCCAGCCGCACCCGTACAGCCTGCCACGCTCCCCCGCCGGCCGGGGCGGGGTCTGTCCTTATACTTCCGCTGTGACGGATGCTCAGGGCGGAGCCTTCGAGCTAGGGACCGACGGGCCTAAGGTCATCCTGGTCGGAGTGGACGACTCGGTTACCTCGATGCGGGCCGGGTCGTACGCGGCCGGGCTGGCGCGACGGCAGGGGGCCCGGCTGGTCTGCGTGTACGTCGCGCGGCCGTCGGCCCTGTACGGGGCGGCGGGCGGGGCCGGGGCGGGCGTGATCGCCGCGCAGGACCAGGCGCTCGAGGAAACGGCCCAGAGCCTGCGGCGCGAGGCCGAGGAGGGGGCGCAGCGACTGGGCTTGGAGCTCACGTTCGTGGTCGCGCACGGAGACCCGTACACCGAGCTGCGGCGGGTGGCCGACGAGATGCGCGCCGACGCCGTCATCGTGGGCGCGTCCATGCAGGCCGGGCACCGCTGGATCGGGTCGCTGGCGGTGCGGATGGTCAAGGCCGGCCGGTGGCCGGTCACGGTGGTTCCGTGATGCAGAGTGCCGTAATGCAGTAATGCAGTAGAAAGGGATTAGGTATCAGCATGAGCGTTGCCGTCGTCACCGGGGCGAGTTCCGGGCTCGGCCAGGTCATCGCCCGGGCCCTGCTCGGCGCGGGCTGGCAGGTCGCGCTGGCCGGCCGGCGGGCGGAACTGCTGGCAGAGACCGCCCAAGGCGCCGGCGGCGACGCCGCGCTCGTCGTTCCCGCCGACGTGACCGACCCGGCGTCGGTGGCGGCGCTGTTCGAGGCGGTCAAGGACCGCTGGGGGCGGCTGGACCTGCTGGTGAACAACGCCGGGCTGTTCGGCCCGGCCGCCCAGGCGGACGAGATCGATCTGGCCGACTGGCAGCGGGTGGTCGACACCAACCTGACCGGCGCCTTCCTGTGCGCCCAGCACGCGGTGCGGATGATGAAGGCGCAGGACCCCCAGGGCGGCCGGATCATCAACAACGGCTCCATCTCCGCGCACACCCCGCGGCCGAACAGCATCGCCTACACCGCGACCAAGCACGCGGTCACCGGCCTGACCAAGTCGCTGTCGCTGGACGGCCGGGCGCATAACATCGCCTGCGGCCAGATCGACATCGGCAACGCCGAGACCGAGCTGACCAAACGGTTTGCCCAGGGCGTCCGCCAGGCCAACGGCTCGATGATGGCCGAGCCGGTCTTCGACTCCCGGCACGTCGCCGACGCCGTGCTCTACATGGCCTCGCTGCCGCTGGACGCCAACGTCCAGTTCCTCACCATCACCGCGACCGCAATGCCCTTCATCGGGCGCGGCTGACCACGGGCGAGGCTAAACCGTTAATCCCTATTGTCCTGTCAAATGATTGATCGTCACCGTCACGGGGGACCCTTCAGGCAAATGCGGTTTCAGCCAGAAACCCGCATGGTCCGCACCGGGAGGTCCATGCCATGGTGGCGTCGCAGGTTGCCCAGGAAGTTATCTACCCCGATGGCCGGGTCGGGCTGGCCAGTACCGACGAGATCGCCGGCAGCGGGTACGCCAACGGCGACCTCGCGCCGCTGCCGATCGAGCGGCGGACCTGGACCACGTACAACTACACGGCGCTGTGGATCGGGATGTCGCACTGCATCCCCACCTACCTGCTGGCCTCGGGGCTGATCCTGGTCGGGATGAACTGGGTCCAGGCGCTGGTCACGATCGCGCTGGCCAACCTGATCGTGCTGGTGCCGATGCTGCTCAACAGCCACGCCGGGACCAAGTACGGCATCCCGTACCCGGTGTTCGCGCGGGCCTCGTTCGGCCTGCGGGGGGCGAACCTGCCCGCCATCTTGCGGGCGCTGGTGGCCTGCGCCTGGTTCGGCATCCAGACCTGGATCGGCGGCGAGGGCTTCTACACCCTGATCGGCGCGCTGGCCGGCAACGGCTGGACGCACGCGACGCCGGCCTTCGGCGGCTACCCGTGGACCCAGTGGCTGTCGTTCGCGATCTTCTGGGTGCTGGAGATGGCCATCATCGTGCGCGGCATGGACACGCTGCGCCGGTTCGAGAACTGGGCCGCCCCGGTGGTCCTGGTCGCGGCGATCGCGCTGCTGGTCTACATGGTGACCAAGGCGCACGGCTTCGGCCCGATCCTGTCCGAGCCGGCCAAGCTCGGCTGGGGCAGCCACTTCTGGCCGATCTTCTTCCCGTCGCTGATGGGGATGATCGCTTTCTGGTCGACGATGTCGCTGAACATGCCGGACTTCACCCGGTTCGGCAGCGGCCAGCGGCAGCAGGCCATCGGCCAGGCGCTCGGCCTGCCCACCACGATGTTCTTCTTCTCGCTGCTCGCGGTGCTCATCACCGCCGCCTCGCAGAAGATCTACGGCGCCCCGATCTGGGACCCGATTCAGCTCACCGGCAAGTTCACCAACCCGGTGGTGATCGGGTTCGCGCTGTTCAGCATCCTGGTGGCCACCTTGTCGGTGAACGTGGCGGCCAACACGGTCAGCCCGTCCTACGACTTCTCCAACCTGCTGCCCAAGCTGATCAGCTTCCGCACCGGCGGGATCATCACCGGCGTGATCGGGATCCTCATCCAGCCGTGGCGGCTGCTGACCAACCCGCACGTCTACATCTTCGTCTGGCTGGGCTTCTACGGCGGCCTGCTGGGCGCGGTCGCGGGCGTGCTGATCGCCGACTACTGGCTGCTGCGCCGCACCGACCTGAGCCTGCCCGACCTGTACCGGCCGGGCGGCGCCTACTGGTACGCCGGCGGGTGGAACTGGCGCGGGGTCGTCGCCTTGGTGGTCGGTGCGGTGCTGGCCGTCGGCGGGGCCTGGTCGGCGCCCGGCCAGGGCCCGTTCCCGCAGGACGGCGTGATCCCGTTCCTCAAACCCCTCTACAACTACAGCTGGGCGGTGGGGTTCTTCGTGGCCCTGATCCTGTACGTGGTGTTCTCCGGCGGCCGCGCCCGGGCCCCCAAGCACGCCTATGCCGGCAGCCGCTGAGGTCCCCGGCTCTGGGGTGCAGAGCGTCACCGTCGGCCCGCAGCGGCTGAGGGTGGCGGTCAGACCCGGACGACCGAACGAGGCAGGCCACCCGCCCCGCCCGCCCCTGCTCCTGATCAATGGCATCGGCGCCCGGCTGGAGGCGCTCGAGCCGTTCGCGGCGGCCGTCGACCCCGCGGTCGAGGTGATCAGGTTCGACCCGCCCGGTATCGGCGGCTCGCCGCTGCCGCCGGGGCCGTACCGGTTCACCGGGCTGTGCCGGCTGATCGCCGGGCTGCTGACCGAGCTCGGCCACGGCCAGGCGGACGTGCTCGGCATCTCCTGGGGCGGCGCGGTCGCGCAGCACTTCGCCGCGTTCCAGCGGGCCCGGTGCCGACGGCTGGTGCTGACCGCCACCGCCGCGGGTGCGCCGATGGTGCTGGCCCGGCCGTCGGTGCTGGCGCACCTGATGACGCCGCGGCGCTACCGGGACCGGGCTTACCTGAACCAGGTGGCCGGCGACCTGTACGGCGGCTCGGCCCGGACCGACTGGGCCGCGGCCAGCACCGTCCTGCACCCGGTCCCGGCGGCGGGCGAGGAACTGCCCCGGTCCTCGCGCGGCTACTTTTACCAGCTGGCCGCGGTGACGGGCTGGACCGCGGTGCCGTTCCTGCCGTGGCTGCGCCAGCCGGTGCTCATCCTGGCCGGGGACGACGATCCGATCATCCCGCTGGCCAACGCGCGGCTGATACACCGGCTGGTCCGGGACTCGCGGCTGCACGTCTACCCGGGCGGTCATCTCGGCCTGATTACCGAAGCGGCGGCGCTGGCACCGGTGGTGGACGGTTTCCTGGCCGGACCGTGAGGTAGGGGTAGGGGTATGACGCGTACCCCGGTGACCGATGCCGACTTCTACCTGATCGAGCAGTCCCTCGACGACGAGGGCCGGGCGCTGCTGCGCCGGATCAGGGAGTTCATGGAGAAGAAGATCCAGCCGGTCATCAACCACTACTGGACCCGGGAGGAGTTCCCGTTCGACCTGATGGACGACTTCCGTCAGCTCGGCATCCCCGGCCAGCTGTACCAGGGCTACGACTGCCCGGGCGGCGGTTTCCTGCTCGACGGCCTGATCGCGATGGAACTGGCCCGGGTCGACCCGTCCATCAGCACGTTCTTCGGCGTGCACGGCGGCCTGGCCATGGGCTCCATCTTCCTGTGCGGGTCCGAGGAGCAGAAGCAGCGCTGGCTGCCCGCGATGGTGCGGATGGAGAAGATCGGCGCGTTCGGCCTGACCGAGCCCGACGTCGGCTCCGGGGTGGCCGGCGGCCTGACCACCACCGCCCGCCGCGACGGCTCGGAGTGGGTGCTCGACGGGCAGAAGAAGTGGATCGGCAACGCCACCTTCGCCGACTACGTCATCATCTGGGCCAAATCGCTGGAAGATGAACAGGTCAAGGGGTTCGTCGTCGAGAAGGGCACGCCCGGCTTCGAGACCTCCAAGCAGACCGACAAGATCGCGCTGCGGGTGGTGCAGAACGCGCACATCACCCTGGACGGCGTCCGGGTCCCGGAGGAGAACCGGCTGCAGGAGGCCAACTCCTTCAAGGACACGGCCAAGGTGCTGCGGCTGACCCGGGCCGGGGTGGCCTGGCAGGCCACCGGCTGCGCCCGCGGCGCCTACGAGCACGCGCTGGCCTACGCCCGGCAGCGGCAGCAGTTCGGCCGCCCGATCGGCGGCTTCCAGCTGGTCCAGGACCTGCTGGTGAAGATGCTGTCCAACGTCACCGCCTCGGCCTGCATGTGCGCCCGGCTGTCCGCCCTGCAGGAAGCGGACCTGGCCGAGGACCATCATTCCGCGCTGGCCAAGGCGTTCTGCACGGTCCGGATGCGGGAGACCACCGGCTGGGCGCGCGAACTGCTGGGCGGCAACGGCATCTTGCTGGAGAACCACGTGGGCCGGTTCGTGGCCGACTCCGAGGCGATCTACTCCTACGAGGGCACCCGCGAGATCAACACCCTGATCGTGGGCCGCGCGATCACCGGCCTGGGCGCGTTCGTGTAATCAGCGGGCGGACCAGCCGCCGTCCAGGACGTAGGAGGAGCCGTTGGCGAACGACGCGGGCGCCGAGCACAGGTAGGCCGTCAGCTCGGCGACCTCGGACGGCTCGATCAGCCGCTTGATGGCCGGCTCGGTCAGCATGATCTCCTCGATCACCCGGTCCGCGGAGATGCCGTGGATCCGGGCCTGGTCGGCGATCTGCTTCTCCACCAGCGGGGTGCGTACGTAGGCCGGGCAGATCGTGTTGGAGGTGACCCCCTGGGGGCCGCCTTCCAGCGCGATCACCTTGGACAGCCCCTCCAGGCCGTGCTTGGCCGCGACGTAGGCCGACTTGTAGGGCGAGGCCCGCAGGCCGTGCACCGAGGAGATGTTGACGATCCGGCCGAAGCCCTGCTCGTACATGTGCGGCAGGGCCGCCCGGGCCAGCTGGAACGGGGCCTCGAGCATGACCGCGAGCAGCCGCCGGAACATATCGGGCGGGAACTCGTGGACCGGGGCCACGTGCTGCAGCCCGGCGCAGTTCACCAGGATGTCGGCCTGGCCGGCCAGCGCGAAGGCGTCGAAGTCGGCGGCCAGGTCCACCTTGACCGGGCGGCCGCCCAGGCGTCCGGCCACGGCCGCGGCGGCGTCGCCGTTGAGGTCGGCGACGACCACGCTGGCCCCGTCGGCGGCCAGCCGGGTCGCGCAGGCCTCGCCGATGCCGCTGGCGCCCCCGGTCACCACCGCCACCCGTCCGTGCAGCCCGTCGCTCGTCATGAATCCACGCTACAACCGGGACGGTGACCCTCGGTGGTGACGGCGCCGCACTCGGGGCAGACCAGGTGGGCGAAGCAGGCGGACTCGCCGCCCTGGTCCTCGGGGACCGAGGCCGCCAGCAGGCGGGCGAGGACGGCGGCCTGCGAATGGTCCACGTCCCTGGTCGCGGTGAGCAGGGTCAGCGGCCGGCCGGACGCCGCCAGCGCGCGCAGCCGGCCGAGCGCGGCCCGCTGGCTGCTGCCGGTGAGCTCGCCGAGGTAGCGCTGGCGGAACTCGTCGAACTTGGCCGGGTCGTGACCGTACCATCGGCGCAGGTCAGCCGACGGGGCGACGTCCTTGGCCCAGTCGTCCAGCTGGGCCACGTCCTTGCCCACGCCGCGCGGCCAGATCCGGTCGACCAGCACCCGGGCGCCGTCCTGCGCCGACGGCCGTTCGTAGATGCGGCGGACCCTGATGTCGGGCTGACTCATCCCGTGCTACCTCCCGCGGCGGTTACCGGCGCAGGTCGACCCAGACGGTCTTGCCCGCCTTCCCCAGCGACTCTACGCCCCACTCGCGGGCCAGCGCGTCCACCGCTCCCAGGCCGTGCAGCGGGATCGGCATCAGCGCCGCCCGGCCCTCGTCGGGCAGCGGGCAGGCGTCGCGGACCGAGATGCGCAGCGAGCTGCCGCGGGCCGACAAGATGATGGTGAAGCCGGACTTGGCGTGCACGATGGCGTTGGCGGCGAGCTCGGTCACCACCAGGGCGGCGTCGTCGGCGATGTCCGCGACCCCCCACTCGCGCAGGGTGGCGACCGCGAAGTGGCGGGCCGCCGCGGGCGCCTCGCGCGAGAAGGCGAACGCGCGCACCACGCCGGGCACCCCGGCCCGGGCGGCCGCGACCGGGCCGACGACGGCATGGTGCAGCCGGCAGACCTCGGCGAAGGCGTCGATCTCGCGGGTCACCGAGTCGGCCCGGTAGCCGCAGAACAGCGAGAACGGATGCCGGCGGTTGAGCTGGTCCCACAGCTCCTCGAGCTGGACGGCGGCGTTGACGAGCCCGTCGTCCCAGAGCAGCGCGACCAGCTCGCCGTAGGCGCGGACCGGCCGTCCGTCCGCCGCCGCCTGCCTGATCAGGGTGCCGATCACCCGGTCGAAGGCGGCCCCGTCCAGAGTGGCGGCATCGCCCATCAGCTCCCGCAGGATCTCGGCGGCGTCGAGGGCCAGGTACGAGCCGTCGTCCCGGGCCGCGGCGAGGTCGGCATCCGCCTGCTCGAGCCGGGCCTCGAATTCGGCCCGGTGCTCCGGCGTCGCGATGACGATTGCCATGCCGCCGCCCTCGAGCGTGGCCAGCAGGTAGCCGGACACCCGTTCGGCCAGTTCCCTGTCGTGTCCGTAGAACTGAACGACATGGTCGCCAGCGTTCAGGTTCTCAGTCCCGGCCAACATGTCTCCAGATGGTGAAGCAGGCTTTTCACGCTCGAGGCATACGTGCCCCGCAAATGACGGGACATGCATCTGATGTCGCGGATGCGACTCTGGACCTGTGAGCGGATGCTCATATGCTTGACATATGCACAACCGGCCGGATGTCGTGATCACGGGACTCAGTGGGGCCGTCGTCATCGTGACCGGCGCCGGCAGCGGGATCGGCGCCGCCACCGCCCGCCGGCTCGGGGCCGCGGGCGCGCCGGTCGTCCTGGTCGGGCGGCGGGAGGATCCGCTGCGCGCGGTGGCGGACGGGATCACCGCGGCCGGCGGCGAGGCGCTGTGCGTGCCCGCCGACCTGGCCGACGCGGCCAGCCCGGGCCTTATCACGCAGGCCTGCCTGGCCCGCTTCGGCCGGATCGACGGCCTGGTCAACAACGCGGCGATGTGCCGGCACCTGCCGGTCGGCGACTGGGACACCGGCTGCTTCGACGAGCACGTGGCCACCAACCTGCGGGCGCCCTTCTTCCTGATCCAGGCGGCGCTGCCGGCGTTGCGGGAATCGCCCATCCGTTCGGTGGTCAATGTTTCTTCTTCTTCGGGGACGCTGCGGCGCACCGGTCAGTCGGTCTACGGCATGACCAAGTCCGCGCTCGACTACCTGACCCAGACCCTGGCCGGCGAGCTGGCCCCGGCGGGCGTGCGGGTCAACGGCATCGCGCCCGGCCCGATCGACACCCCCATCCACGCCACCTGGGCCGACGACCTGGAGGAGGCGTACCGGTGGCTGGGCAGCCAGGTGCCGCTCGGCCGGATCGGCGCGCCGGAGGAGGTGGCGCTGTGGATCACGCTGCTGCTCAGCCCGGCGGCCGCGTTCATGACCGGCGCGGTCATCCCGCTGGACGGGGGCCAGGTCATTGACCGCGAGTAAGAATGAGGGGGTGTCGGAGGAACTGCTCCTGCGGGTGGCCTGGTTCTACTACAAGGACGAGCTGACCCAGGAAGAGATCGCGAAACGGCTCTCGGTGTCCCGGGCGTCCGTCGGCCGGATGCTGGACCGCGCCCGCAAGGTCGGCCTGGTCTCGATCAACCTGAACGCCGACCACCTGGACGCGTTCGAGGTCAGCCGGCAGCTGCGCCGGACGTTCGGCCTGGCGGAGGCGCTGGTGGTGCCGGATCACGTTTCCGGCGAGGGCGCTTTGCCGGACCTGAACGCGCGGCTCGGCCGGGGCGGGGCCCAGTTCATGAGCACCCACCTGCGGCCCGGCGGGACCCTCGGCGTGGGCTGGGGCGATACCGTCTCGCGGGTGCTCGCCGCGACCAGCTTCGGCGCGGTCGGCCCGGTCCGGATGGTGTCGCTGACCGGCGGGGTCGACGCCTACCTGCCCGCCTTCCTGTCGTCCAAGGGCGACGGGGCCGGCGAGGGCGAGCTGAGCAGCGCGACCGTCATCCCCACCCCCATCGTCGCCTCCACCCCCGAACTGGCCGCGGCCCTCAAGGCCGAGCCCTCGATCGCGCAGGTCCTGAAGCAGGCCTGCGGCGTCGAGCAGGCGATCGTCGGGGTCGGCACGCCCACCGCGGACGCCACCATCGTCCAGATGGGCTACCTGGATCCGCTGGACATCCGGTCGCTGCGCGACCAGCAGGTGGTCGGCGACATCCTGGGCCAGTTCTTCGACGCCGCGGGACGGGTCGTGCCGCTGCCGATCCACGACCGCCGGATCGGCATCGAGCTGTCCGACCTGGCCCAGATCCCGAAGGTGGTCGGCGTGGCCGGGGGCCTGCACAAGGTCGAGGCCATCCTCGGCGCGCTACGCGGCGGCTACCTCGACGTCCTGGTCACCAACGAGCTCGCCGCCCTGCGCCTCCTTGAACTGGAACGCGCCGCCGCGTAGTTCGCCCGGAATCGGTCATCGCCGCCGACGACGCACTGACCGGGGGTTTTGGCTCTTGCCAGGGGGCGCGTTCCGGGCAGATACTGCTGGTGCGAGCAGATGCGCATGTGCTGAGCGAATGCTCTGGTGCGGTTCTGCCCGTGTCGGGCGCGCGGCGATCGAGGAGGCCGGCTGGTGGTGAGCCTGTGGGGGCGGCAGTGGCGCCGGGACGAGCTGCTCGCCCGGGTGGGGCGCCTCGAGCAGGTGGCCGGGGTCCGGCTGGTCGAGGGCGGTGACGGGGCCGAACGAGGCGTGCGCCTGCTCCGCTGTTCCACCGGCGCCGGCTTCGAATTCGAGATCCTCGTCGACCGCGGCTTCGACATCGGCGGCGCCTGGCTCGGCGGGCGGCCGCTGGCCTGGGCCTCGCCGGTCGGGCTGGTCGGCCCCTGGTACTGCGAGCCGGCCGGGATCGGCTGGTTCCGCGGGTTCCCCGGCGGCCTGGTCTCCACCTGCGGTCTCGACCACACGCTGCTCGGCGGGGCCGACGACTCGGCCGTCTTCAATTACCCGCACCGGGTCACCGAGACGTACGGGCTGCACGGGCGGTACACCGGCCTGCCCGCCCGGCTGGCCGGCTACGGCGCCCGCTGGGACGGCGACGAGTGCGTGCTGTGGGCCGAGGGCGACGTGCTGCAGGCGGCGCTGTTCGGCGAGCAGCTGCAGCTGCGGCGGCGGGTCGAGGCCGACCTGGGCGGGAGCTCGCTGCGGATCACCGACACCGTGACCAACATCGGCCCGACCGCGTGCCCGCACATGATGCTCTACCACTGCAACGTCGGGTTCCCGGTGGTCGACGCCGGAGCCGAGCTCGTCTACCCGGCCGGCCCGGGTACCTGCGTCAGCGCGGCCAGCACGCCCGGGTACCGGCAGCTGGCCGGTCCTGACGCCGCCTTCGCGGAGGAGTGCTACGAGCACGACATGCGGCCCGGGCCGGACGGCCTGGTCGGCGCGGCGGTGGTCAACCGGGCGGCCGGGCTCGGGGTCTTCCAGCGCTACGACCCGGCGGTGCTGCCGCACCACATCACCTGGCGGCAGCTCGGCCCGGTGGCCTACGTGGTCGCGATGGAGCCGAGCACCAACCGCGACGCCGGGCGGTTCGACGCCCGCGAGCGCGGCGAGCTGCTGTCCCTGGCGCCGGGTGAGGAGCGGCGGTACCGGCTGGAGATCGGGGCGCTGGACGGCCGCGACGCCATCGAGGCGTTCGCCGCCGGAGCGCGCGAGCTCGCGGAAGCCCCGGCCGCGGCCGTTCCAGCACCGGCGGCCCCGGCATGAGCCCGCGGCTGAGCGCGGGGATACTCACCGCCGACCTGACCCGGCTCGGGGCCGAGCTCGAGCTGCTGCGGGGCAAGGCGGCCTGGGCGCACGTGGACGTCATGGACGGCGTCTTCTGCCCGCAGCTGACGGTCGGGCCGGCCTTCGTGGCGGCGGTCGCCTCGGCCGGCGTCGGCGTCGACGCCCACCTGATGACCGAGGAGCCGCGCCGGCTGCTGCCCGAGATCGCGGCGGCCGGCGCCGCGGTGATCACCGTGCACGCCGAGGCGACCAGGCACCTGCACCGCACCATGGCGGAAATGACGGAGCTGGCTCAACAGCGGCCCTTCCTGCGCGGGGTGGCCATCAACCCGGGCACCCCCGTGCAGGCCATCGAGCCGGTGCTGTGGCTGGCCGACCTGGTGCTGGTCCTGGCGGTCAGCCCGGGCTGGTCCGGCCAGGCCCCCGTACCCGGCACCCGGCAGCGTGTGCTGGCCGTGCGTGACCTGGCCCGGCGCAGCGGGGCCGAGGTCCTGGTCGGCGTGGACGGCGGGGTGACCATCGCCAACGCGGCCGAGGTGGCCGGCTGGGGCGCCGACGTCATCGTCAGCGGCAGCGCTATCTACGACGGGGTCGACCCGGCCGGGAACCTCGACCTGATGATCCGGCAACTGTCCCACTCCGAGGAGGCATCAGATGGCAAGCGATAGCGGCGGACGGATCGTGCCGCCGGCGGTCCCCATGACGATCACGCAGATCGCCGTCGTGGTGGCGGACATCAAGTCCGCGCTGCGCTCCTACACCGAGAACCTCGGCTGGGGGCCGTGGAGCGTGTTCGAGTACGCCCCGCCCCTGCTGCACGACACGATGGTGCGTGGCGAGCCCTGCGAATTCCGCATGATCGGGGCCGAGACCACGGTTGACGGGCTGGGCTTCGAGCTCATCCAGCCGGTCAGCGGCCCGAGCATCTACCAGGAGTTCCTCGATACCCACGGCGAGGGCGTGCAGCACATCGCGTGCATGAAGCACTCGAGCCAAGACAGCGAGGCGCTGAAGAAGCACTGGAGCGAGCGCGGCGCCGAGATCTTGATGGGCGGCCGGATCGGCGAGTCCATCGAGTTCTACTACGTGGACACCGG
>JAICWX010000510.1 GCA_025934635.1 Streptosporangiaceae bacterium
CCCGGCTGGGCACTTTGAGCCGGCCAGGCCAGTTACTGTCTTTGAGAAGTGCCCGCAAGTATTTGGCTGAGTTGTGCGCTGGCCGTAGGGGCGGCCACCGGAACGGGAGGTCCAGGCCATGCCCGATCAGGCACCAGATCGCCAGGTCCGAGAATTCGCGGCAGCGTTCCGTGAATTCCTGGACTGGATTCATTCGCCCGCGGCCGGCGCCGGCCACGACAATGAGGTGTCGGCGCTGGTGCGTGATTTTCTCGGACCCGATGGCACGCACCATTCGGTGGTAACCCGTGACCTGCCCCCGTTCGAGCACGTTAATGTGCAGACTGCCGTCGATGCCTGGTCTGCGCGGGCCGGCCGGGTGGTCGAGGTGCGCGGTATCGCCATGCCACCGCACTACGGGGGCTTGTCGCTGCAGCAGCTCGTCGGGGGCGACGGATTGCCGCCGATACGCCTGACCGCGCCGGCGCTGACCGACCTGCCGAACGGGCCGGGCTCAACGCTGGGCTGCCTGCGCCTGGCGGTGCTGCTGGTCAGCGACGAGGCCGGCCGCTATGTCGTGATGATCCAGGCCCCGAGCGAGCATCAGCCCGGTCTGCAAGTGGAAGTGGCGGGTCTGCCGGTTCACCTGGCCCAGAGGCTGCTCGCCGACCTCGACCAGCTGCGGGCCGAGCTCAACGTCTATCGCGGGCACCTGCTCGACGTGTCGCTGGACCCGATGGGCGGCGTCATCCTCGCCTTCGCCGATCTGCCCGGCCTGCGCCGGGAAGACGTCGTGCTCCCCTCGGCGGTCCTGGCGCGGGTCGAGCGGCATGCCCTCGGCGTGGCCGGCCACCGGGACCGGCTGCTGGCTACCGGCCAGCATCTCAAGCGCGGGCTGCTGCTCTACGGGCCGCCCGGCACCGGCAAGACGCACACGACGCGCTACCTGCTGGGCCAGATGAGCGGCTACACGCGCCTGGTCCTCACCGGCCGCTCCCTGGTCGCCGTCGGCGCCGTCACCGATCTGGCCCGTGCCCTGCTGCCCTCCGTAGTCATACTCGAGGATGTCGACCTGGTCGCCGAGGAACGCTCACTCGGCCCGTCCTCCAGCCCGGTCTTGTTCGACCTGCTCGACGCCATGGACGGCGCGGCAGCAGACGCCGACCTGCTGTTCTTGCTCACCACCAACCGTGCCGACCTGCTGGAGCCCGCCCTGGCCGCGCGGCCGGGACGGGTCGACATAGCAGTCGAGATCGCCCTGCCCGATGCGCCAGCGCGGGAGCGCCTGCTCACTCTCTACGGACGGAACGTACCGCTGGACCTGACACCGCAGGACGTGCAGCTGGCCGTCGAGCGGACCGACGGCACCACCGCCTCATTCCTGAAGGAACTGATCCGGCGCAGCGTGCTGGAGGCACTGCAGGATGACCCGGCGCTGCCTACGGTAACCGGGGCGCACGTTGCCCGTGCGCTGGATGACCTGCTCGACGCGGCCCAGGCGGTGACCAGGACCCTGCTCGGCGTAGGTGTCGACCCAGCCGACCTGCCATCTGGCGGCGCCCTGGCGGCGGCCCCCGGGCCAGCCGGCTGGATGGCCTACGGCCACCGGGCCATGGCACGGCGCATCGTCCGGTACCGCGGCTGAACCATTCCGGCGCCGGACCTGTCTCCGGGCGCTCCCAAGCTGCCGGGCGGCCGGCACCTGGCCGGGACAGGCCGACCGCCATCTTCACGGCCTGTTCCTCGAATTCCGGAATGTAATACTTTTCCTTTCGCCATTTCCCCCGGCCGCGCTGGCGGCGTGCGGCGGAGGGCATTGCGCCTGCAAGAGCGGGTCGGGTATCCGGTCGCCGAGTCGCAGCAAGCCGGCTCCGGTCAGTGCTGCCGTCAAGGCGCCGCCCCACCAGACGGCGTCGGGTGACGTTGCGAGCAGCGCGCCGCCGACCGCGGGGCCGAGGGCCACGCCTGCCGTAAACGTGAGGCCGTAGAGCGACATGTAGCGGCCGAGCAGGTGCGGCGGTGCGAGGTCGGCGACGATCGGGCCGAGCACGATGAACTGCGCGCATTCACCGATCGCGATCACGATCGCGACCCCCGCCAGGACGGCGGTAGCGGTGAGCGTCGACCTTGTTAGCGTTGCGAGCAGGACCGCCAGCAGGCCGATGGCAAATAGCGCGCTGGTCGCGGCAAGAGCGTGTGTGCGGCGCATCCGCTGGACGACCCGTGTGGCTGGAATCTGCGCGACGACGATGAAGAAGGTGTTGACGAAGAAGACGATGCCGATCTCGCCCGGCCCGACAGGCGTGTGCGCCTTCGCAAACGGCGCGAGGATGTTGGAAAAGAGCGCGCCGCCGGTCATCACAAGCACGATGTTGGCGGCGATCAGGATCAGGAAGAGCCGGTCGTGAGCAACTGCCCGGAAGCCTGTTCCCCTGTCGCTCGCCGGCGCAGCATCCGCACGGCGAGGATCCGGGATCCCCGCGAGCACAACCAGCGCGAAGACAGCGAAGGTGAGGCCGTCGAAGAGGTAGAGCGCCTGGAACGCGCGGAGGTGATCGGCGGCAGCGACGATGAAGCCCGCAACCGTCGCGCCGCTGCCGAGACCGAAGTTGCCTGCGACCCGGCTGAGCGCGACCGAGGAGGCGCGCTGCTCCGCTGAGACCAGGGTCAGGCTCAGAACCTGGTTCGCGGTGATCGCGACTCCGAACCCGGCGCCGCCGGCGGCCGAGCAGGCGAAGGCCTGCCAGGGACGGCCGACGAATGCGAAGCCCGCGTAGCCCAGTGCGCTCGCGAGATTGCCGGTGATCAGGATCGGCTTCGCACGGAAACGATCGAGCAGCGCACCCGAAAGGGGCGTTACGACAGCCGCCGTGCCCATGACCGCCGCCAGCACCAGCCCCGCAGTCGCCGTCGGGAAGCCGCGGGCCTGGTGCAGGTAGATGATCTCGAAGGGAAGGACCAGTCCAGTGCCGAAGTAGTTGACCGCCCTCCCAGCCTGAAGAACGATGACAGGCCCCGGCAGGCCCGTCCGCCAGCCGGCGAGCACACGAGCGACGCGCCCGGGCGATGCGGACGATTCCACCGTCAACCTCCAGGGTCGTTCCAGCTGCTGCGGCACGATCCGGTGGGCGGATCGTGCGGGCGGTCGCTAGTGCATACACCGCGGCACCGGGAAACTGGGCGTCCGCGAGCCGCCCAGTTCGCGCCCCGGGCGGTGTATATACCAGGCGGAGGTACGACGTGGTACGGAAGGAAGGAGCCCAGGATGGCGACAGGCGATCTGCTCTCACGGGCGCGGGCCGGAGATGGCGAGGCGTTCCGGGAGCTGGCCGAGTCCCACCGGCGGGAGCTGCAGGTGCACTGCTACCGGATGCTCGGATCGTTCGCCGACGCCGAGGACGCCGTCCAGGAGACGATGCTGGCCGCCTGGCAGGGCCTCGGCGGGTTCACTGAGGAACGCGCGTCGCTGCGCACCTGGCTGTACAAGATCGCCACCAACCGGTGCCTCAACACGCGCCGCGCAGCGAGCCGGCGCCCGGCCAGGGAGTGGGACATGTCGCAGTTCGAACCGCTCGTGCCGACGCCGCGCGACGAGCCCGTCTGGCTGCAGCCGTTTCCTGACGCCCTTCTCGAGGACGCGTTCGACGTGCCGCCCGGGCCGGAGGCCCGCTACGAGCAGGCCGAAGCCATCTCGCTGGCCTTCGTGACCGCCCTGCAGCTGCTTCCGCCGCGCCAGGTCGCCGTCCTCATCTTGCGTGACGTCCTCGGATTCCACGCCAGCGAGGTGGCCGCCATGATGGAGGTGACCGTCCAATCGGTCAACAGCGCCCTCAAGCGAGCCCGCGCCAGCCTGCAGCGCCGGCAGCCAGCTGCCGGCCACCAGCCGCCGCCCGCCGCAGGCTCGCCCGGCGAGGACGCGATCGTGGCCAGGTTCGCCCGCGCGTGGGAGTCGGCCGATCTCGACGCGCTGGTGGCCCTGCTGACCGACGACGCCTTCATCGCCATGCCGCCGGAGCCATTCGGATACGAGGGCCGAGACGCCGTGGCCCGCTACTGCGCCCGCGTATTCTCAGCGGGCCGCAGCTTCGACCTCGTCCCGACCCGAGCCAACCGCCAGCCCGCCTTCGGGGCATACCTGCGCGCCCCGGCCGGAGACCGCCACGCGACCGCCTTCTACGTCCTCACCCTGGCCGGCGACCGGATCTGCGCCATCACCCGCTTCGAGGCCAGCGTGCTGCCTTGGTTCGGGCTACCGCGGTCGCTCCCGAACCGGTAACCGGCCTCCGGCCGGCTTTCGCTCGCAGCCGACACGCGTTCCACGCCCTCCGCGGCGCCGCCGATCGCCGGAAGACGTCCCAATCCGACCGAAAGCGGCCCGGCCAAGAGCATGGAACCGCCGATCTGCCTGAATCATTCACGAGCTGCCGGTGCACATATGCACTGAGCGGCGGTCGGCTGCCCAACCCAGTCCTGGAGTTCCCCGCGGCCGCCGGGCGCTGATTCCGTCGTCTGTCGTTGCATGGCGGAGCGGACGGACCGGTGCGGATCGGGAAGTCTGGCGGGGCCCGCCGTGCGGCGGACGGCGCGGGATTCGACCACGGTCGCCGGCGAAGCAGCGAGAGCACGTCGCGATGGCACTACTTCGCTTTTGCCCTGTCGGGCGGGTGATCGACAGATGTCCCCGCTCGACTCCTCGCCACTACAACCCCGCGACCGACAGCTCCACGACCGCTCGGCGCAAGGCGGCGACGGGCACCTCCCGATCGAAAGCCAGATCGTCCATCGCGCGCCACCCAGACCGTCAGGCTGTCCGGTCTAGCGCCGGCGGCGACGTGCCTGTCCACCGACGCCCTCTCGGGCATCGCGCGATGCACCCTCAGCCGGAACACCAGCGC
>JAICWX010000528.1 GCA_025934635.1 Streptosporangiaceae bacterium
GGGCACCGAACGAGTGGCGTCCCCCGCCCCGCACACCCGCCTGCTCTTCTTCGGCATCGTCCGTCCCTACAAGGGCCTGGACATCCTGCTGCGCGCCCTCGCCCAGGCCTCGCCCCACGTCACCCTCACCGTCGCCGGCGAATTCTGGTCCGACCGGACGCACATCGACGACCTGGTCGCGGAGCTCGGGCTAAGCAACCGGGTGGCGCTGCGCCCCGGTTACGTCCCCGCCGACCAGATCCCCGCCCTGTTCGCCGACGCGGACGCCCTGGTCATGCCGTACCGGGAGGCGACCGCGTCACAGAACGCCCTGCTGGCGTTCGCGCACGGGGTCCCGGTCATCACCACCACCGCCGGGGCGCTGGCCGAGTCGGTCCGCGACGGCGTCGACGGCCTGACCTGCGCGCCGGGGGATACGGGCGACCTGCTCCGCGCCCTGACCGAGTTCAGTGATCCCGCGGTGGCCCGTCGGCTCCGCGCTGGGGTACCGGCTGTGGATCCGGAGCCGGGCTGGGCGGCGTACCTGCGGGCCCTGCTGCCTGCTTAGCGCGCGCCTTCCCGCGGGAACCGAGGACCAGCCCGGTCCCGGCCCACACCAGGTCCCCGAGCGTCATCACCACCCGCGACGCGAGCGCCACCACCAGCGCCGACGCGGACGGCATGACCGGCGCGAGCACGGCGATCAGCGCGACCTCCCGCGGCCCGATGCCGCCCGGGAAGAAGATGATCAGGAACCCGACCGCCCAGGCCAGCGCGTAACCGCCCAGCGCCAACGCGAACGTATCCCACCCACCTCCCCTCCCCCCTTCCTTGTCGGCGAAGTCGCTGATCAGGAACCAGGCGTGCGTCCCGTAAAACAGCCAGCCGAGCGTGGTCCAGGCCAGCGCCCGGGCCATCGCGGCCGCGCCGACCGATTCCTCCAGCGGGTCCCGGTGCAGCACCCTGAGCACCAGGCCGAGGCCGAACTTGATGATCCGCGGGTGCAGGCACGCCGCCGCCAGCGGCGTGACCGCCAGCACCCACCAGTAGTGCGCGGCCGCGTGGGCCGAGGTGAGCGGCAGCATCAGGCCGGCCACGATCAGGCCCACCACCAGCGTGACCGCCATGCCGACCAGGCTGGCCGCGGTGCTGCGCCGCCGCGGCACGTCGTAGTCGCGGGCCAGCTCGACCTGGGCGGCCAGCGCCCACACCGCGCCCGGCACGTACTTGCCGAGCTGCCCGATGAACATCACCCGGATCGCGGCGGGCAGCGGCAGCGGCGAGCCGAGCCCGGCCAGCAGCGCCCGCCAGGCCAGCAGCATGCAGCCCAGGCCGGCGATCACGCAGGCCGCCGCGCCGGCCACGTCGTACCACGCCAGCCGGGCCAGCGCGTCGTGCACCGCGTGCCACTGCGACGCCAGCCCGTACACGGCCAGCCCGGCCGCGACCGCCAGCAGCCCGGCTCGCAGCCACGGGTTCCTGGTCAGCTCGCGCACGCATGTAGCGTACTCGCCCGCCAGGGAGTGGCAGGATCTCATCGCATTATGGCGATCCTGCCACTCGTCAGGAGATCTTGCGGTGGGAAGACTGTTAGTCGTGAGTATGCAGGCAACCCAGCCCGTTCGGGGGAAAGAACAGACGGGACTGGCTCGGCGGGCCGGCCTGGTCGCCTGGGTGTGCCTGGTGATCGTCTACTTCGTCTGGGGCAGCACGTACCTGGCCATCCGGATCGGGATCGAGACGATGCCGCCGCTGCTGATGGCGGCCGCCCGGAACCTGATCGCCGGGATCATCCTGTTCCCGATCGCGGTGCGGAGAGTGCGTCGCTGGCCGACCAGGAAAGAGTGGATCGGCACCGGGATCGCCGGCACCTTGCTGATGGTCGCCAACGGGGTGGTCGGCCTGGGGGAGAAGAGCGTGCCGTCTGGGCTGGCCGCGCTCCTGGTGGCCACCATGCCGCTGTGGCTGCTCGGCATCGACGCCGGGCTCAACCACGCCCGGCTGGGCCTGGCGCCGGTGGGCGGCCTGCTGCTCGGCCTGATCGGCGTGGCCCTGCTGTCCGGCCTCGGCGGTTCGGGCGCGGTCTCGGTGACCGGCGCGCTCACTATCCTGGGCGCGGCCGCGATGTGGGCCCTGGGCACGATCATGGCCCGCCGCGGCACCATCCCGTCCAGCGCCGCCCTCGCCAGCGGGATGGAACTGCTGGTCGGAGGCACGGCGCTGCTGATCATGTCCGCCGCGACCGGGGAGTTCTCCTCATTCCGGCTGGGCGCGGTCTCGGCCGGGTCCTGGTGGGCGCTGGCCTACCTGACCGTGATCGGCTCGATCGTGGCGTTCTCCGCCTACGGCATCGCGGTCCGGACCCTGCCCACCGCTACGGTCGCGACCTACGCCTACGTCAACCCGGTGGTCGCCGTCCTGCTCGGCGCGCTCATCCTGGGCGAGCACCTGACCACCGCGATGATCGCCGGAGGTGTCCTGATCGTCGGCGCCGTGGTACTTGTGGTACGCCGGAGCCCGCCTGCGCACTGAACTTAGCTAGCACTGAGGAGTTCGCCGATGACCCTGGAGATCAAGCGGCTGCAGCTGGCCACCCTGCAGGGCCTCGACGGCTCGCGCTGGCCGGTGCACGGTTTCGTGGTCACCCATCCCGGGGGAGCGGTGCTGGTGGACACCGGCGTCGGCGGCCCGCAAGACGTCCTGGACGACTGGCGGGTGGTCAACCGCTCGGTCGCCGATGCCCTCGCCGACCTGGACATGAGCCCGGCCGACATCGGCCTGGTCATCAACACCCACCTGCACTTCGACCACTGCGGCCAGAACGCCGTGTTCACGCACGCGCCGTTCTACGTCCAGCGCGCCGAGCTGGACCGGATGAAGCGGGAGGCGGGCGAGCTGCACGACTGGTTCGGCTTCATGAACGCGCGGTTCGAGCTGCTGGACGGGGACACCGAGATCCTGCCCGGCCTTTCCGTGGTCACCACACCCGGCCATACGGTGGGCCATCAGTGCGTCGTGGCCCGCGGCGATTCTGGCTTCGACCTGCTGATCGGCGACGCGGCCTACACGCCCCGCCAGTACGCGGACCCGTCGGGCCCGCTCCCGGAGGGGCAGGCTGCCGACGTTGACTCGTGGCGCGCTTCGGTCCAGCGAATCCACGCCCTGGCCCCCGAACGGGTGCACTTCTGCCACCACACCGACATCGTGCACCGATAATCAGGCCATGAAGATCTTCGCGGAAGCCGGAGTCTACGCGGCGCCCCCTGACGGCGAGCCGAACGACTGGACCGAGCACCTCAGTACCGTCGACCTGAGCCTGGGCACCTACTCCATCCCGGCCGGCGGGGTAGACGACCAGAGCCCGCACACCGAAGACGAGATCTACGTGGTGAAGTCGGGCCGCGCCACCCTGGTCACCGACTCGGGCACCGCCCCGGTCGGCCCCGGCAGCGTCATCTACGTCCCGGCCGGCGAAACCCACCGCTTCACCGACGTCACCGAGGACCTAGCCCTGATCGTCGTCTTCGCCCCGCCCTACGGCTCCCGGTCCTAGCTCGCCCTGCCCCACCACCGCGACCGCCCTCTCACGGCATGGTCGACCATCATCGTGCCTGGGTGACGCCCGCCGCTTCCTCGGAGCCGCGCCGGGCCAGCTCGTCGGCGCGCTCGTTGCCCGGGTCGCCCGCGTGCCCCTTGACCCACTTCCAGTCGATGTCATGCGGTTTCATCGCCGCCGTCAGCCGACGCCACAGGTCGTCGTTCTTGACCGGCTTCTTGGCCGAGGTCAGCCAGCCGTTGCGCTGCCAGCCGTGGATCCACTTGGTGATCCCGTCGAGCACGTACTTGCTGTCGGTGTAGAGCGTCACCGTGGACGGCCCGCGCAGCGCCTCGAGCGCCTGGATGGCCGCCATCAGCTCCATCCGGTTGTTCGTGGTCTGCGGATCGCCGCCGTACAGGTCCTTCTCGTGGCCGCCGCTCTGGAGCACCGCCCCCCATCCGCCCGGCCCCGGGTTGCCGCTGCACGCGCCGTCTGTGTAGATCACGACCTCGGTCACACCGGAAGGTTACGCCCTGCCGAGCCCCCGTGACGCCACGACGCCGCCGTTCCGGCCCCGGTCCACCCACCGCGTGCTGCCCCTTCGGCCGCCGTGCCGCCCGGGTTTCCGACGCCAGTCCAGCTGCCCCGTGCTGCCGGTCCAGCTGCCCCGTGCTGCCGGTCCAGCTGCCCCCGTGCTGCCGGCCCAGCTGCCCCCGTGCTGCCGGTCCGCCCGCCGCGGCTGCGCCGGTTCGACAGTCGAGTGGGACCGCACCGACATCCTCCTCCGAATCACATCTGACACATCTGCAACGACAGTCTCATCCGCATCTCACGCCGTCACCGATCCGGCCCTCGCCCGCTCCGGCAATGACATGGATGCTCCATCAATGCCGCGATCACGACCTCGATGCTCCATCAATGCCGTTAACGCACCTCACGGAGCTACCCTGGGACGAAA
>JAICWX010000618.1 GCA_025934635.1 Streptosporangiaceae bacterium
CGATGAGGTAGGCGTTGACGATGTCGCCGTCGACGCGCCGGGCCTCGACCGAGGTAAAGCCGGCCTCGGCCAGCATCCGGCGGGCGGTCTGCTCACCCCACATGGTGCCGAGGCCCATCCCGCCGTCGGCCAGCGACACGGTCATGCAGTGCATGGTGGAGACGGTGTACAGGAACGGCGCCAGTGGGTGGCCCACGTTGTCCGCCAGCCTGCTCGAGGTGCCGGTGTCCACGCACAGGTAGACGCCGCCGGGCCGCAGCGCCGCCGCGATCCCGGCCAGCACCAGGTCGGGCCGGGCCTGGTCGTGGATCGCGTCGAAGGTCGTGATGAAGTCGAACCGGGCGGTCTCGCCCAGCCGGGCGGCGTCCCGCTCCTCGAAGCGCGCGTTCGCCAGGCCGTCGCGCTCGGCCTCGGCCCGGGCCGAGATGATCCCCGGGCCGGAGAAGTCGAAGCCGGTGAACCGCGAGCGGGGGAACGTCGCCGCCATCAGGTTGACGGCGTACCCGGAGCCGCACCCGACGTCGGCGACCTCGATCCCGTCCTTGAGCCGCTCGGTGAGGCCGGGGACGAGCGGCAGCGTCTTGCCGATCAGGCTGGCGTCCTGCTCGGCGCGGCTCTCCTCGCCCCTGATCGCCTGGAATTTCGGGTACGCCGAGTAGGGCACCCCGCCGCCGTTGCGGAAGCAGTCCACGATCTGGTCCTCGACCAGCGCCAGCAGCCCGATGTACTGCATCCCGGTGGCGAGGTTGTCCATGCCGGCCGCCCGGGTCAGCCAGGCGGCGTGACCGGCCGGCAGCGAGTAGGTCCCGGCCGCGTCGTCGTGCTCGGTGATCCGGCCGGTGGTCATCGCCGCCAGCCACTCCCGGACGTACCGCTCGTCCAGCCCGGCCGCCGACGCGATCGAAGCGCTGGTCGCCGCGGGCATCCCCGCCATGACGTCGAACAGGCCGGTACGGTGCCCCACGCTCACCATGAGGGCCAGCGAGGCCTCGTTCATCATGCCGAGCATGCGCGCCGCGAACTCTTCCATCCCGGCAGGCTACAGGTGACCCGGCAGGCTACATGTACAGCCCGCCGTTGACCGGGTAGACCTGCCCGGTGATGTAGCCGGATTCGGGGTCGGCCAGGAACTCCACCACCCGGGCCACCTCGTTGGCCTCGCCGAGCCGCCCCACCGGGATGCGGGCGACGAGCTTGTCCATCACGTTGCCAGGCACGCCCGCGGTCATGTCGGTGGAGATGTAGCCGGGGGTGACCGTGTTCACCGTGATGCCCTTCGACGCCGTCTCCAGGGCCATGCTCATGGTCAGCCCGAACAGGCCGGACTTGGCCGACGCGTAGTTGGCCTGGCCGAAGGCGCCCGACGAGCCGATGACCGAGGAGATGTTGACGATCCGGCCGTAGTTGCGGTCCAGCATGTGCTGCAGGATGGCCCGGGACAGGTAGAACGCCCCGGACAGGTTGATGTGGATGACCTTGTCCCATTCCTCGGGGGTCATCTTGCGCATCGTCTTGTCCACCGTCACGCCGGCGTTGTTGACCAGGACGTCCAGCTGCCCGTGCTGCTCGAGCACCTCGGCGATGACCCGCTCGCAGTCCTCGTTGGAGCCGATATTGCCCTGGTGGACGGTCACGCCGTGGTCGGCGTACTTGTCGGCGAACTGCTGGGCCGCGTCGTGGTTGGACGAGTACCCGGCCGCGACGTGCACGCCGCGGTTCATCAGCCGTTCGCAGATGGCTAGCCCGATGCCGCGGATCCCTCCGGTCACCAGGGCGACCTGGCCGTTCATTTCTGCCATGGTGTTATCTCCGTTCGGTTGTCGTGCGCAGGTGAGCGCCTCAGCCGAACACGTACTCTCCGGGGGCGTCCGTGAGGGCCGGGTGCTTCCTGCTGCCCAGGTGCGGCGGCTTGATGAGCTCGCCCGCGCGGGTGCTGGACCACTCGGTCCAGTCCTCCCACCACGAGCCGTTGTGCTGGGTGCCGGTGCGGCGCCAGGCCTCGGGGTCGGACAGCGCGGCCGTGTCGTCGCCCGCCGCTTCGTGCCAGGCCTTGGGGCCGGGCGGGTTGACGATGCCGGCGATGTGCCCGCCGCTGGACAGCACGTACCTGACCTTGCCGCCCATCAGCCCGACGGTCTTGTAGGACCCGTGCCAGGGCACGATGTGATCGTTGATCGCGCCGACCACGTACGTGTCGTTCTTCACCCTGGACAGCGACAGCTGCTGGCCCATCAGTTCGAGTTCGCCCTGGGCCAGTTCGTTGCGCATGTACAGCGAGCGCAGGTAGAACGAGTGCATGGCGGACGGCATCCGGGTGCTGTCGCCGTTCCAGGCCAGGATGTCGAACGCGGGCGGCTCCTGGCCCATCAGCCAGTTCGAGACCACGTAGCTGAAGATCAGGTCGTTGGCCCGCAGCATGTCGAAGGTGCCCGCCATCTGGCTGGCCTCGAGCACGCCCTTCTCCGCCATCTGCTTCTCCAGCCGCCGCACCGTCTTCTCGTCGGTGAAGGCGCCGAGGATCCCGGGCTCGCTGTAGTCGAGCAGGGTGTTGAGCAGCGTGATCGAGCCGATCCGGTCGTCGCCCTTCTCGGCCAGGTAGGCCGCCAGCATGGCGGTCAGCGCGCCGCCCAGGCACAGGCCGATGATGTCGATCTTGGGCGAG
>JAICWX010000179.1 GCA_025934635.1 Streptosporangiaceae bacterium
GCATGTACGGCATCATCTTCCGCGACATCAACCCGGTGCGGACGTTCATCGACCAGCGGTTCTCCCGGCAGGTGCACGCCCGGGCCGGCATCGTCATCAACACCGGCGAGGACAACTACCTGACTACCGCGGACGCGGTGGACGCGGCCCACACGGTGGTGGTGTCCCAGCTGCTGAACGAGTATTTCGGCCGCGAGGCCGGGCTGGCCGACGCCCAGCTCGGGCTCGGGCACGCGTTCGAGATCAACCCGGAGGTGCCCGACTCCTTCCTGCTCGAGCTGGCGCACGCCCAGCTGATCAGGGAGCTGTTCCCGGACGCGCCGCTGAAGTACATGCCGCCGACCAAGCACATGACCGGGAACGTGTTCGCCGGCTACCTGCTGGACGCGTTCTTCAACCTGGCGGGCGTCATGACCGGCCAGTCCATCTTGCTGATCGGCATGATGACCGAGGGCATCCACACGCCGTTCCTGTCCGACCGCGACCTGGCCCTGGAGAACGTCCGCTACGTGCGGCGCGCCGCCGGGAAGCTGGGCGGGTCGTTCCGGCCCGAGCCGGACGGGCTCGTCGCGCAGCGGGCCCGCCAGGTCCTGGCCGAGGCCACCGGCCTGCTGCGCACGATCGGCTCGCAGGGACTGCTCAACGCGATCGCCGACGGCACGTTCGGGGTGACCAGGCGGCCGGCTGACGGAGGCCGCGGCCTGGACGGAGTGGCGGAACGGGCTCCTGGTTACTTCAATCCGGCCGCTGACATGATGGAGGCAGACCAGTGAGCCTGACCGGGATCGTCCGGCCGTACGGCGACACCACCGGGGACGGGCGGGTGCAGCTGTCGTTCACGCTGCCCGTGCCGTTCGGTGACGAGACGGAACGGGCCCGGGCCGAGGGCGCCGCCCTGCAGCTGGCGGCCAAGATGGGCATGGACCCGGCGATGGTCGTGCACGCCAAGGGGATGGGACCGGACTTCACGTTCTTCATCGTGTACGGGCGGGTCAGCCACCTGGTCGACCTGTCGGCCGTGACGGTGACCGAGCGGGAGTTCCCGGTCCTGCCGGCCGCCGAGGTCAACCTGCGGATCCGGTCGGCCCTCGGCCGCAAGCTGGTCGTGGTCGGCGCCTGCATCGGCACCGACGCGCACACGGTCGGCATCGACGCGATCCTCAACGTCAAGGGGCACGCGGGGGAGAAGGGCCTGGAGTACTACCGGGAGATCAAGGTGGTGAACATGGGATCCCAGGTCAGCGTGGCGGACCTGGTGGCACGGGCCGCCGCCGAGCACGCCGACGCCGTGCTGGTCAGCCAGGTCGTCACCCAGCGGGACGCGCACCTGGCCAATACCCGCGAGATGTCGGCGGCCTTCCGGTCCGGGTCCGGGCCGCAGCGGCCGCTGCTCGTGGTGGGCGGGCCGCGGTTCGACCCGGCCGCCGCGCACGAGCTCGGCGTGGACAAGATCTTCGGCCGCGGCACCACCCCCGGCGAGGTGGCCAGCTTCCTGGCCCACGCCCTCGCGCCCGGGGGGATGGAGTCCCCCCGGAAAGAAAGAGCAGAAGGAGCAGTATGAGCGCTGAAGTCGGGCAGTCGGTGACGCACCGCCGGTACGTGAAGTACGGCGACGCCCACTACGGCGGGAACCTGGTAGACGGGGCCTACGTGCTCGGGCTGTTCGGCGATGTGGCCACCGAGCTGTGTATCAGGGCCGACGCCGACGAAGGGCTGCTGGCGTCGTACTCCGACGTGCAGTTGCATGCGCCGGTGCGGGCCGGGGACATCATCGAGGCGACGGCCACGGTGACCGCGGTCGGCCGCCGGAGCCGGCAGCTCGCGTTCGAGGCCCGGGTGACCTGCCGGGCCGACCCGGGGCGGGGGGACTCGGCGGCCTCGGTGCTCGGCGAGCCCGTCGTCGTCGTCACCGCGGCCGGCGCCGTGGTGGTGCCCGCGGCTACCTAGCGTTCGTCAGTAGGGTGCAACAGTGACCTCATCTTCCTCGCTGCTTCCGGCGACCTGCCGGGCGCTCACCCACCGGATCGCCGTCGGCCAGGCCGAGGGCCGGACGCCGTCCCTGGTCGGAGCCGTGGCCCGCGACGGCGGCCAGGCCTGGTGCGGAGCCCGGAGCATGCTCGAGGGCCACGAGCCGGACGGCGGCACCCAGTACCGGATCGGCTCGCTGACCAAGTCGTTCATCGCGGTGCTGGTCATGCGGCTGCGTGACGAGGGCCGCCTGGACCTCGCCGACCCCGTGGGCACCTACCTCGACGCGGGACCGGCGGCGGGCGCCACGATCGCCCAGCTGCTGTCGCACACGGCCGGCCTGCCGTCGGAGACCCCCGGTCCGTGGTGGGAACGGAGCCCCGGCGACCTGCGCCCCGGGCTGGGGGACATCCTCGGGCCGCCGCCGCATCCGGCCGGGCGCCTGTTCCACTACTCCAACCCGGGCTACGGCCTGCTCGGCGCGCTGGTCGGCCAGCTGCGCGGGCACGGCTGGGAGCAGGCGCTGCACCGGGAGATCCTGGACCCGCTGGGCATGGACCGCACCAGCGCGGCGCCGTCCGAACCGCACGCGCGCGGCTTCGCCGTGCACCCGTGGGCCGACGTCATGCAGCTCGAGCCGGCTGACCCGACCGGGCTGATGGCCCCGGCCGGGGAGCTGTGGTCGACGGCGCAGGACCTGTGCCGGTTCGCCGCCTTCCTGCTCGACGGCGACGACCGGGTGCTGGCCGCGACGACGCTGGCCGAGATGCGCACCCCCGCCTCGCCGCCCGGCGACGAATCCTGGGCCGGCGGCTACGGGCTGGGCCTGCAGCTGTTCCGGCACGGCGGGCGGGTCCTGTACGGGCACTCCGGGTCGATGCCGGGTTTCCTCGCCACGCTGTGCGTGAGCCCCTCCGACGGCGTCGCCGGGGTCGCGCTGGCCAACGCCACGGCGGGCCCCGACATCAGCGGGATCGCCATCGACCTGGCGACGATCGTGGCCGAGGCCGAGCCGCGTTTCCCGGCCCGCTGGCAGCCGCTGCCCGAGGTCGACCAGTCCCTGCTCGCACTGACCGGCCCGTGGTACTGGGGTCCCCGCGCCTACGTGCTGCGGCTGCTCGCCGACCGGGCCGTCGAGATCGGCCCGGCGACCGGCCGCGGCCGTGCCTCCCGCTTCCGCGCCGAGCCTGACGGCACCTGGACCGGCCTGGACGGCTACTACACGGGCGAGACCCTGCGCCTGGTCCGCGGGGCGGACGGCGCGGCCGATCATCTCGACCTGGGATCGTTCGTCTTCACCCGGACGCCCTACGCGCCGGGCGCGCCGCTGGCGGCGCGCCCGGACCCGGAGGGCTGGCGGCCCTTCTAGCCGAGGAGCAGCTTCGCGGCCACCATCGCCCCGTCAGCGCGGACCGTACCGGCCACGGCGGACGCTAGCGCGCGCACCGGGGAGGTCAGGACCTCCCCGAGCGCGGCCGACAGGGACCCGGCGGTCGGCACCGGGCCGTCGTGGGCCGCGCCGATGCCCAGCGCGGCCACCCGGCCGGCCCAGTACAGCTGGTCCGCCACCTGCGGCACGATCACCTGGGGGGCGCCGGCCCGGGCGGCCGTCGTGGTCGTGCCCGCGCCGCCGTGGTGCACCACGGCGGCCACCCGGCGGAACAGCGCCTGCTGGTTGACCTCGCCGACGGCGAGGCAGTCGCCGGCGTCGTCGGTCGGGGCGAGGCCGGCCCAGCCGCTCCCGAGCAGGACGCGGCGGCCCTGGGCCGATCGAGGCCCGGTAGGCGTTGACCGGCCCGCCGAACGCCGCGTTCATGCCCTGGGCGTTGAGGTCCCACAGCTCCCGGTTACCGGTCACGCCCGGCGGGGCCGGCTGGCCGTGCAGGCTCAGCGGCGGGTAGCGGGGCGACGGCAGGTAGCACGGGGCGTAGGCCGCGTGCAGGTAGCGCAGGCCCCGTTTCTCGCACACCGCCTGCGCGCCGGCCGCGGCCGTGGTCAGGCCGGCCGCGACTAGCACGTCATATCCGCCGGCCGCGCCGGCGGCCGCGCCGGCGACCGCGCCGGCCTGCGCGGCGATCACCCCGGCGGCCAGGTCCGCCGCCGACGGCGGCCTGGCCCCGGTGAACACCTGGCGCACCATCTCGCGCACCGGCCGGCCGGCCGGTCAGGCAGTAGCGCGGTAGCGGGTCATCGGGCCGAGAACGCCGGGGACCACGGCGAAGGGGGTCATGCCGAGCCGCGTGACCACCGCGACCGAGGCGGCGTTGCCCTCGTCGACCTCCGCGAGGATCTCGGGCAGCCCGAGGGGTCCCAGGGCGTGATCCAGCACCGCGCGCGCCGCCTCGGTGGCGTACCCGCGGCCCCACGAGCCGGGAGCCAGGCTGTAGAAGATCTCCAGGCCGGCCTCGTCGAGCGGGCGCAGGCCGGCCGTGCCGGCGAGCTCCGCCTGGCCGTGCTCGTGGACGAGCCAGATGCCGTACCCGCCCGCGGCGAAATCCCGGACGCTGTCCCCGATGGTCTCGGCGACCTCGGCCGCCGAAAGGACCGCGCCGTCGAACAGGAACCGCCGGACATCCGGCAGCGTCCAGTGGGCCAGCAGGACGGGGTGATCGCCCGCGGTGGCCGGGCGCAGCACCAGGCGTTCGGTGGTCAGGACGTAGTCCATGCCCGCCAGGCTATCCACCCGGCCGTCACCAGGGCTACCATAGCCATGCCGCATGGCTGCTTAAGCGGAGAATTCATATACAAGTTCGGAGGAAATCCCATGGTGACAGTCGTTCGGCGGCATATGCCCAGGCGTCGCAGCGGACACACTGTCACCGTCACCATCGGGACCGAACGGTTCTGCCTCACCGCCAACCAGCGGGACGACGGCAGCCTCGGCGAGGTGTTCGTCCACTGGGGCAAGCACGGCAGCAGCACGGCCGGCCTGGTGAGCGCCTACGCCGCCGGGCTCTCGCTGGGGCTGCAGCACCACGTCCCCCTGGCTGACCTCATCCGTCCCGGGCTCGGCCAGTACTTCGTGCCCAACGGGCACACCGACGACCCGGAGATCCCCCGGGTCCGCTCGGCGGTCGACTACATCGCCCGGCGGCTGGCCATCGACTGGCTGCCCTACCCCGACCGGGCCGGGCTCGGCGTCTACACGCTGACCGAGCGCGTGCACCGGGCCAGCACCTGGATCAGCGCGGCCGAGCTAGCAGCCCGGCGGCCAGCACCGCCCGCCGCTGACCGCGCTGCGGCACCATAGGGGCTATGCCCGGAATCGACGACGAGCGGCTGCGCCGCCTCCGGCTGGCCGCCCAGCGGCTCACCCCGGCTACGGCCGCGGACGATGTGCGCGCCGCGGCCCGGGCGGTGGTCGGCGTGCAGGCCCAGGACGTGCGGGCGGCGGGCCTGGCGCTCCGCTCCCGGGTCCCGGGCCTGCGGCGGGCCGACGTCGACCGCTCCGGCCTGATCAGGACATGGACCAAACGAGGCACGGTGCACCTGATCGACCCCGCCGACTGGCCGTGGCTGCACGCCGCGGTGGGCCAGCGCAACCGGGCCCGGTTCGACGCGCAGATGCGCCAGCGCGGTGACTACGGCGCCGCGACCGGGATGCTCGGTGACCTCGTCGCCGTGCTCCGCGACCGCCCGCTGGACCGGGCCGCCCTGCTCCGGGAACTGGCCGCCCGCGGCCATCCGGTCCCGGGCCAGCGCTCGGTCAACGTCCTGATGCCCTGGGTGGCTTCCCAGGGCCTGGTGACCGGCCTGCCCGACGGGCGCTACCGGGCGGCCGAGCCGCCGCCCGCGGTGGATCCCGACCTGGCCCTGGCCACGCTGGCCCGCCGCTACCTGGCCGGCTACGGGCCGGCCGCGGCGGCGGACCTGGCGTCCTGGTCCGGCCTGCCGCTCGGCACCGCCCGCCGGGCGCTGGCCGCCGCCGGGGACACCGAGGCGGCGGGCGACCTGCGCGCCCTGCCCGGCACCCTGGACGCGCCGCGGCCCCCCGCGCCGCCCGCCCTGCTGCTCGCCGCGTTCGACACCGCCCTGCTCGGCTACCGCACCCGGGTGCCGCTGGTGGCGGCGGCGGACGACCGCCACATCCTGCCCGGCGGGGGCATGCTGCGCCCCGCCGTCCTGGCCGGCGGCCGCGCCGCCGGGACCTGGAGCCTGGCCGGCGGCACGGTGACGATCGACTGGTTCCGGCGCCCGGCTGAAACCGCTGGCCTTTCCGCCGGATTGCGCGCCGAGCAGGCCGATGTGAAGAGGTTCCTGGCGGACCGCCCTACGGGCGCGGTTCTCCCGGCCGGGGCTGCGCATCCACGGTGACGTCCAGGGTGCCGGCGTGGACGATCAGCCGGAATGAGCCGCCGAGGTAGCTGCCCCCGTAGACCGCCGAGGGCGCGGCGCTCACGGTGGCGCCGCCGCCCCCCGGGGATGACAGGTGGACGCCGGTCAGGTCGCACAGGGCGTGCGGAATCGTCACGGGGAAGTGCCGCACGATGACGCGGCTTCCCGGCCGGCCGCACGCGGCCCTGAACTCCTCCGGTACCTGCGCGAGCTCGTCCTCCATGCCTCCACCTTGTCATGCGGAGGCCGGATGGCTAGCTCGTCAAGCTGAAGGTGAACATCTTCTCGGCCGCGATCCGCGCCCCGACCGCGTCCAGGTCATTCAGCCAGGTCTCGAACTGCGGGCCCTGCAGCGGAACGTAGTGATCCAGCATGGCTTGCCGCAGCCCGGCCCCGGCCGGGTCGCGCAGGTCGAAGAGCTCGTCAACCCGGCCGTGCACGGTCACCGCGAGCTCCTCCCCGGGCAGGTGGGTGGCGCTGACCGCGGGCCGGGCGGCCAGGTGGCGCATCCGTACCGAGTTCCGGGCCGAGCTGAACCAGAACGACCCGTGCAGGAAGTAGCCGTCGACCGGCCCGGCCAGCGGCCGGCCGTCGGCGGTTACCGTGGCCACCACCAGCAGCCGCATGCCGGTCAGCCGGGTGGCCAGTTCCGCGGCGGACAGGCGGCGTTCGTCGGTGATGATGCCCCGCAGGTGCCCGCCCGCGCCCGCCGCGCTGCGATCCAGGAGCTGCTGCAGGTTACCGAGTTCGTCAGGGGTCTCGAGCATCCGCCGATTACACCACGGGGCTACGACATTCAGGGCTCATCCCGAACGGGCCCGGTGCCCGCGGCCGCGCTGCGCTGGGGCCTGCCGCTTGTCGACGTCGCCGACCTGCGCGGCTGGCTGTAACCGGCGCTCCGGGGTCAGCTGGCCGCGCTGCGCGGCTGGGGCGGCCGGCTGATCCGGGCGGAGAACAGGTCGCGGAGGCTGACCACGCCGTGGACACGCCGCCCTTCCACGATCGGCAGGTGGCGGAAGCCGTTCAGGAGCATGATCTGAGCTGCTTCCTCGACCGGCGTGCCGGGGGCCGCCGACTGCGGGTCCCTGGTCATCCAGGCTGATACCGGCACCGTGGTGAGGTCCGTCCCGGATCCCGCGGCCTTGAGCACGTCCCGCTCGGTGAGGATGCCGGCCAGGAACGGGCCCTGCATGACCACGGCCGAGCCCACGCCCTCGCGCACCATGGCGGCGGCGGCCTCCGCCACCGGGCTGTCCGGGCTGGTCGATACCATCCGCGCGGGCATGAGGTCGCCGACCGTCAGGGACCGGCGGGCGACCTCAGCCACTTTCGCCGATTTCGTACAGCTCGGATTCGTCGTGCGGCGACGACGGCCCGGCCAGTTCCTCGGACAGCAGCCGCCACAGCGAGCCCGACCATGCGGACAGCTGCGGCCACCGCATCCAGAACAGCTGGAGGGTCGTCTCGTCAAACTGGGTGTGCGCCTGCTCGGGCGATACCGAGCGGGTGAAGTCTTCGAGCTGGGACATCAGGTCGAGAAAGCGGTCGGCGCTGCCATCCATGCAATCACCTCCAGGGGAGCCGAGGGCCGGCCGCTGGCGGGCGGCCTGGGCGGACGTCGGGAGAAGCCAAGTGGGGTGATCCATACCCCGAAAGCACGGTGCGCAAGAGACCAGTCGCTGCTTATTTTGCCTCGCCGCGCGCGAAAGGTATAGACCGTCGGGGCCAGTGAAAGGTATAGACCCCTGCCGGGGCCGAGGGGCTGACTGTGACCAGGGAACCGGAGGTGAGGCAGGGGCAGGCCCGGGCCGCGGCGGGGCCCCGGACGCCGCCTGCGCCCCGCGCTGGCCCGCGTTCTCGCCTGGATATCGGCAGGCCCTCTACCTCACTCCGTGTAGTCAAAGAGTGTCACTAAGTAGTTTAGTGTCAGGTTCGGCGGTTGACATTGCCCGGATCGGGGGTAAGTTGCTGATCAGTCCAGCACCGGGCTCGCCGGCCGGACCGGCAAGCTCATCAGGTTCGGGCTATGCCATGGCAGGGGCGCTCGCAGCCAGCCGCCCCTGGGCCAGGCATGGTACTAGAACGGGCAGGAAGAGCTCGTCGCGCTCATCCGGCTGGACGGGGGGTTGGGCCTGGAAAGGGCCCGGGCACCCAGTAGACAACGGCGACTAAGCCCGTGGCCAACGGGACGGTCTTCGGTCCGAAGGCGCTGCCCGGGTCCTTTCTCTCTGCGGGAAGCGGCCCCCTGTGTCGCGATGACGCGTTCCTGGCACGAAACCGGGAACAGGTTCGTTGTGCACGGGGGGGCACGCCCAGGCGGAGGCGAAAGAGCGGACGGCGCCGTGGTGGCCAGGTAATGGCAGTCAGCCGGCGAGGCCGACGGGGATATCATGGCCTGCACTGTCGGTGACTAGCCTGCGTGACTGAGCACCGCCTGTTAACCAACACAGCGATAGGCAGGGGTTGTGACTGAGCCAAACCCGTCCGCCGTGCCGTCCGCCGGCCGGATCGTCATCGTCATGCCGACGTACAACGAACGGCAGAACCTGGAATCCATCGCGGGCCGGGTGCGAACGGCGCTGCCGGAAGCGGACCTGCTGGTCGTCGACGACAACAGCCCCGACGGGACCGGCGACATCGCGGACAAGCTGGCCGAGGCCGACCCGCACGTGCAGGTCCTGCACCGGACCGACAAGGCCGGCCTGGGCAAGGCCTACATCGCCGGGTTCGGCTGGGCGCTCGAGCGCGGCTACGACGTGATCGTGGAGATGGACGCCGACGGCTCGCACCAGCCGGAGCACCTGCCCAGCCTGGTCGGCGCCCTGGACGGCGCGGACCTGTCCATCGGCTCCCGGTGGGTACGCGGCGGCAAGGTCGTCAACTGGCCCCGGTCACGGGAGGCGCTGTCCCGCGGTGCCAACATCTATACCCGGATCATGCTCGGCCTCGGCGTCCGGGACGCCACCGCGGGCTTCCGCGCCTACCGCGCCACCACCTTGCGGACGATCAGCCTCAGCCAGGTGGAATCGACCGGTTACTGCTTCCAGATCGACCTGACCGTCCGGGTGGCCAGCGCGGGCCTGCGGATCGTCGAGGTGCCGATCACGTTCGTCGAGCGCGAGCACGGCGCCTCCAAGATGAGCAACAGCATCATCTTGGAGGCGTTCTGGCGCGTGGCGCAGTGGGGCGTGGCCCGGCGCGTGCGCAGGCGCAGCTAGCAGCCGTGCCCGCCCAGGGCGGGCACGGCTAGCCGGCACCCCCGGCTTCTGGGGCAACCCGGGATGCCGGCCTCAGGTGATTCAGCGAGGACCGAGCTAGGCGCTGCGGCGGTGCGGGCGGCTGGTGTCCTGGCCGCGGTCGCCGCTGCGGCGCTCCCTGATGACCTCCAGGCGCTCGGCGAGCACGGCTTCAAGGTCCTCCACCGTGCGTCGTTCCATCAGCATGTCCCAGTGGCTGCGGGGCGGCTTCGCCTTCTTCGGCGAGGGAGATTCCCCCGTCGCCGCGATCGCGATCGCGCCGCAGACGCGGCACTCCCACGTCCCGGGAAGTTCCGCCTCGGCGGCGAAAGGCACGCTAAAATGATGTCCGTTCGGGCAGTTGAAAGCAACGTCCTGACGGGGTGCCAGGTCGGTGTTCCTGTCGTTCTCGTAGCTCGTCGCACCGAGCCGGGTGCCGCGAAGTGCGCGTTCGGCCATGCTTGCTGCCTCCCAGGCGGTCAGCGGTTCTTTCAAACAACGCTGAATACCCGGACAAGATTCCCCATGTGGACGTTACCCAATCGTATTTCGGCAGAAAGATCGCGGTTACCTGCCGCGAGACGCCCGGTCACGGTCCGCGGGGGTGCCACTGACCTCGCTCGATGAGGACCTCGCGGAGCGCGGAGATGTCGTCGGTCATGATCCCGTCGACGCCCAGGTCGAGCAGGCGGGCCATCTCGGCCCGGTCGTTGATGGTCCACACGTGCACGTCCAGGCCCAGGGCGTGGGCCCGGCGCATGAATGACGCAGACGCGACCCGGCCCGGCACCTGGGCGCAGCGCACCTGCCACCGGGCCAGCCGCCGGCCCAGCGGGCCCGCTCCCGGCGCCCCGGCGGGGCCGGCGGGGCCGGCGGCGTAGCGCACCGCGGCGATCACGGCCGGCGAGGTGGCCATGCACACCGGGCGGTCGAGCAGCCCGCGCGCGGCCCGCAGCCGGCTGCCGGAGAACGAGGTCACGCACACGCGGTCCCACGCGCCGGTGCGGCGCAGCACCTCAGCCAGCAGCGCGATACCGGGCTCGTCCTTGAGGTCGATGTTGAAGCGCACGTCCGGCCAGGCGCCGAGCAGGTCCTCGATGAGCGGTATCGGCTCCGCGCCGGCCACCCGCAGTGCCTTGACCTCTGCGTAGGTCCGGGAGCCGATCGGGCCGGACGCGCCGGTCACCCGGTCGAGCGTGCGGTCGTGAAACGCCATGAGCCTGCCGTCCGCGGTCGCCCGGGCGTCGGTCTCCAGGTATGCGTAGCCCAGCTTGACGGCATGCTCGAACGCCGTCCAGGAGTTCTCGGGCGCGTGCGCCGCGCCGCCGCGGTGCGCGAACGCGTGCGGGCGCGGGGTGTCGAGGAACGGTACCGGCACGACCGCCAGTATGCCCGCTGCCGGGGGATGCCAGGTGAACGGCCCGTGCCGGCGGCCCGGGTATCCGGTTGCACCCGCCCGGCCGGGGCTGCCAGAATCCCGGGTATCCATAACAGCGTGAGCCGGGACGATCCGGGCGGGCCCCAGGGAATGCTGCGGGTCCTGCGTGTCCGGGCGGGGCTCACCCAGGAGCAGCTCGCCGAGCTTTCCGGGCTGAGCGTGCGGGCGATCAGCGATATCGAGCGCGGCACTACGGCCCGGCCGCGGCGAAGCTCGGTCGCCCTGCTCGAAGCGGCCCTGAAGGAATCCGGCGGGAATGGCGCCGCGGCCGCGCCGGATGCGCTCGCCGCCGACGGCAAGCCGCCGGTCCTGCAGCAGCTGCCCCCGGCGGTGACCGGCTTTACCGGCCGGACGCGCGAGCTGGAGGCACTCACGCACCTGCTCGACCCGGCCGGGGCCGCGTCGGGGACGGTGGTGATATCGGCCATCGCGGGCGCGGCCGGGGTGGGAAAGACCGCGCTGGCCCTGCACTGGGCCCACCAGGCCGCGGGGCACTACCCCGGCGGCCAGCTGTACGTGAACCTGCGCGGCTACGACCCCGACCGGCCGGTGCCGGCGGCCAGCGCGCTGACGTGGTTCCTGCGGGCCCTCGGCGTCGCCGGGCCGGACATACCTCCGGAGGAGGACGAGCGCGCCGCCCTGTACCGGAGCCTGCTGGCCGGGCGGCAGATGCTGGTGGTCCTGGACAACGCCGGGTCGCCCGAGCAGGTACGGCCCCTGCTCCCCGGTACCGTGACGTGCGGCGTGGTGGTGACCAGCCGTGATTCCCTGGCGGGCCTGGTGGCCCGGGACGGGGCCGCACGGCTGGACCTTGACCTGCTGCCGGCGGCCGATGCCGTGGCCCTGCTCCGGACGCTGATCGGCGAGCGAGCGGACGCCGACCCCAGCGCCGCCGGCGCACTGGCCGCGCAGTGCTCCCGGCTGCCGCTGGCGCTGCGGGTGGCCGCCGAATTCGTCACCGCGCGGCCTGACATGAGCCTGGCCAGCCTGGTCGCAGAGCTGACGGACCAGCACCGGCGCCTGGACCTGCTCGATGCCGACGGCGACCCGCGCGCCGGGATCCGGGCCGTGTTCTCCTGGTCGTACCGGAACCTGGGGGCCGTCCCGGCGCGCGTGTTCCGGCTGCTGGGCTTGCATCCCGGATCTGATCTCGACGCGCATGCCGCCGCCGCGCTGGGCGGCATGAGCCTGGGTGACGCGGCGGAGGTGCTCGGCCTGCTGGCCCGCACCCACCTGATCCAGCGGGCCGGCCCGGGCCGGTATGACCTGCATGACCTGCTGCGCGCCTATGCCCGCGAGCTCGCCGCCACCGGTGACACCGAAGACGAGCGCAGCGCGGCGCTGACCCGCCTGCTCGATCACTACCTGCACGCCGCCGCGGCGGCCATGGACACGCTGTACCCGTCCGAGCGCGACCGCAGGCCCCGCATCCCCGTTCCGGCCAGCCCGGTCCCGCCCCTGGCCGACCAGGCCCGGGCCCGTGCCTGGCTGGACACCGAGCGCGCCAACCTGATCGCGCTGGCCGCCTACGCGGCCGACTGGGGCTGGTCCGGCCACGCCACCCGCCTGGCCACCACCCTCGCCCGCTACCTCGAGATCGGCGGGCACTACCCGGAAGCCATCGCCATCCAAGGTCATGCCATGCGCGCTGCCCGGGACACCGGCGACCGCGCCGCCGAGGCCGCCGCCCTCAACAACCTCGCCGTCATCGACCTGTGGCTGAGCCGGTGGAGCGAGGCCGCGGACCACCTCGGGCAGGCGCTCGCCCTCAGCGCCGGGACCGGCGACCTGATCGGCCAGGCGCGGGCCCTGGGCAACCTGAGCATCGCCTACTATCACCAGGGGCGCTATCACGACGCCATCGAGCACCAGCGCCAGGCCCTGGACCTGTGCCGGCGAGCCGGCGACCATTTCGGCGAGGCGTGCTCGCTGAACAACCTCGGGACCCTCGAACTCTACCTGGGCCAGTACCCGCAGGCCATCGATCACCTCGGGGGCGCCGAGACACTGAGCCGGGAGCACGGCGCCCAGCCGATTACCGCCTACGCACTGCTGAACCTGGGCTCGGTTGCCATCCGCCAGGGCCGGTACCGGCAGGCCGCCGCGAGCCTGGCCGCCGCCATCACGCTGAGCCGGGAGATCACCCACCCGGCGCTCGAGATGAACAGCCTCGTCTACCTGGGCCGGCTCGACGTGCGGGAAGGGCGGTACAAGCAGGCTTCCGGCCGTCTCGCGCACGCCCTGAAGCGCAGCCGCGAGATCGGAGCCAGGTCCGTGGAGCTCGAGGCGCTCAGCAGCCACGGCGAGCTGGCCCTGGCCACCGGCCGGGCCGGACGGGCTATCACCTGGTACCGGGCCGCACTCGGGCTGGCAGGCAGCCTCGGCGAGCAGTACGAGCAGGCGCGCGCCCACCACGGCCTCGCCCGCGGCCACCTCGCGGCCGGCAACGGCCGCCTGGCCCGGCACCACGGCCAGCATGCCCTGGACGTGTTCGGCCGCCTGGGCACCCCCGAAGCCGACGAGGTCCGCGCGCTGCTCAGCGAGCTCTGAGCGTCACCGGGACCAGGTACCGCGGCGGGCCTCGGCCATCGCGACGGCGGCCGCCACCGCCACGTTCAGCGACCCGACCCGGCCGGACTGCGGGATGTAGGCGATCGCGTCGGCCACGGCCAGCAGCGCCGCCGTGCAGCCGCGGTCCTCATTGCCGATCGCCAGGCAGACGTCGCCGTCCAGCGGCGCCTCGGGCAGCGGCACGGCGCCGGTGGCCAGCTCGACCGCCACCACCCGCAGGCCCGAGGCCGCCGCGGCCTTGGCCGCGGCGACCGGGTTCGCCTCCACCGTGGCCTGGACCAGCCGCTGGGTGCCGAGCGCGGTCCGGGCGACGCCCGGATGACCCAGCGGGGCCGTGCTGCCGCACAGCCACAGGTGCTCCGCGCCGAACGCGGCCGCCGTGCGGATGATCGAGCCCACGTTGAACGGCTGGGCCACCGAGTCGAGCAGCAGCGCCAGCCGCGCGTCGCCGGCCCGGCGCCACTCGCGGTTGAGCCGCTTGACCTCGGTGGGACGCAGCTGCCGGGGGGCGCCCGCGGAGCCGGGCACCGGCGGGCTCACGACGGCGTCACCGCCGCCCGTTCGGCCTGATAGTCCACCTGGAGCAGGCGGTAACCGCTCCGCGCGGCCAGCCGGGTCACCGGCCAGCCCTGCCCGGACAGCCAGCGGTGCAGCGAGTCGGCGCCGAGGTTTCGGCCGATGACCAGGTACGCGCGGCCGGCCGGGGCCAGCCGGCCGAGCCAGCCGGCCAGCAGGGCGTGCAGCGCGTCCTTGCCGATCCGGACCGGCGGGTTGGACCATATCGCGTCGAGCCGGGCCGGGACGGCCGCGTCGCCGGGGGAGGCGCAGCGCACGTTGGCCAGGCCCGCCGCCTGCGCGTTGCGCGCGCACAGCCCGAGCGCCCGCTCGTTGACGTCGACTCCCCAGACGGCGGCGCCCGGCGCGCGGGCGGCCAGCACGCAGGCGACCGGGCCGTAGCCGCAGCCCAGGTCGAGCAGGTCGCCGGAGGCCGGCGGCGCGGGGGACTCCTCGAGCAGCAGGCGGGTGCCCGGGTCGAGCCGGCCGGGGGAGAAGACCCCGGCGTCGGTGGCCAGCTCCAGGTACACGTCGGGCAGGATCACCCGGACCCGGCCGGGCCGGTGCGCCGCGGCCGGCCGGGGCGAGAAGTAATGGTCGCTCACCGGCCGACCGGGGCGGCGGGCCGGGCCTCGCCGGCCAGCGCCGGGCGGATGAACCGCCGGCTGACCCACCGCTCGACGATGAACGTCATGACCGGGACCGTCCCGGCCAGCAGCATGACCACGGTCGGCCCGGTCGCCAGCTTCAGCCGGCGGGCCAGCAGCCAGGCGAAGACCAGGTAGACGATGTACAAGATGCCGTGCACCACGCCGACGTCGTTGGCCACCGCCGGGTGCCCCGCCACCTGCAGCGGGATGCCGGCGAAGCACAGCACCACCAGCACCACGCCGGTCACGTAGGCCATCACCCGGTACCGCAGCACCGCCGCTTCCACTTGGTTCTCCTATCGAAGTCCGTGCCGCCGGCTACCGCCGGCCGCGGTCCTTAACCTCGGCGTTGAGGCGCGTGAGGTAGGCGTTGTACGCGCTGAGCTCCTCGTCCTCGTCCTCGTCCTCGCCGGGCGGGCCGGACTGCACCACGCTGGCCTGCACCGTACCGGTGACGCCGGCGGGCAGCCTCGCCGCCTCGGCGGCAACCGCCCGCGGATCGGGCACCTGGCCGCGCCTGATCCGGAACTCATCCCGGATCGTCTTGGCCCAGAAGACCACGGCGAAGCCCGCGAACAGCGGCCACTCGAAGGTGTACGCCCAGCTCAGCGCGTTGCCGGCCAGCGCGCGGTGGAGCTGCCAGTCGCCCATCCATCCCATGCCCCAGAACGTGACCACCATGAGCACGTGCCAGCCGAGCCAGCGGGGCCGCACGAGGAAACGCCACACGGGCCCCGCCGGCGCCTGGGCCTGAGCCGGCGTCCCGGTGACGGCGTCGTCGCCGTAGCCCGCGTTCTCCATGCCGCCAGGGTAGCGCCGGCCGTGGATAATTCCCGCATGGGTCTGCGCACCGGCTTCACCAGGCTAGCCAGCAGGCTGCCTGACCGGCTCGAGGAACTGCACGGTCCCTGGCAGGGCACGGTCGTGCTGCCGGTGCACCTGAGCTGGCACCAGCTCCGCGAGTTCGACGTGGCCCGGCAGGACCTTCGGCTGCTGCTGTACAGCATCGTGATCAGCCAGGGGCGGCGGAACGACGTGGCCCGCTTCCTCAACGCCCAGCGGCTGCGCGACGACTGGCCGCAGCTGGGCGGGCTGCTCAGCCGCCGGACGCGGCGGGCCTGCGAGCGCCGTCTCGGCCTGCCCCGCTGACGGCGTCAGAAGGCACGCGGGCGGCCCCCCGCACGGGCACCCCTGGCACCGGCCCCGGGCCGCATATGCCAGGCTGATGACATGCGCAAATACGTGATCATGGGCGTACAGGGCAGCGGCAAGGGGACGCAGAGCCAGATGCTGGCCGCGGACCTGGATCTCGTCCACATCGGGGTGGGCGACATCTTCCGCTGGAACGTGCAGAACCACACCAAACTGGGCGCCCAGGTCCGGCGCACCATGGCGACCGGGGAACTGGTGGGGGACGACATGGTGGAGTCCGTGGTCAGGGACCGGCTCGACCAGCACGACTGGAACTTCGGCTTCATCATCGACGGGTTCCCGCGGAGCCCGCGGCAGGCGGAGTTCTTCCTGGAAAGCTATGACATCGACGGCGTCATCCACCTCGACCTGCCCGATTCCGAGGTAAGGCGCCGGGTGCTCAACCGCCGGCTGTGCAAGGACTGCGGGATGGACTACCACCTCATCGACTCGAGCCCGAAGGTGGCCGGCCAGTGCGACTCGTGCGGCGGCGAGCTGGTCACCAGGGAAGACGACACCGAGGAGGCGCTGGCGGTCCGGCTGCGGGAATACCACGAGCAGATCAACCCGGTCCTGGAGATCTTCCGCCGCAAGGAATACGTCATCACGGTGGACGCGCGGGAGGCCCCCGAGGTCGTCCAGGAGCAGATCAGGAAGGGTCTCGGGCTGCCGCCGTACCAGCCGGGCCAGCCCGGCCAGCGGAAAAACGGGGGCGCCGCCGGTGCGTGAGATCTCGGTCTTCGGCGGCACCTCGCACCCGGCGCTGACCGCCGAGATCTGCGCGCACCTGGCCGTGCCGCAGCGCCCGGTGCTGGTCAAGCGGTTCGCCAACGACTGCCTGGAAGTCCAGCTGCAGTCCAACTGCCGGGAACGGGACGTGTACCTCATCCAGTCCCTGGTCCGGCCGGTGCAGGAGAACCTGGTCGAGCTGCTGCTGATGGCGGACGCGGCCCGGGGCGCGTCCGCGGCCCGGGTGACGGCGGTGCTGCCGCACTACGCGTACGCCCGCTCCGATAAGAAGGACGCGCCGCGGATCTCCATCGGCGGCCGCCTGATCGCCGACCTGCTGGTCACCGCCGGGGTCAACCGGGTGCTCACGCTGAACCTGCACTCACCGCAGGTGCACGGGTTCTTCTCGGTGCCGGTGGATCACCTGCACGCGCTGCGCGAGCTGGCCGGGCACTTCAGCCAGCGGGACCTGACCGACGCCGTCGTCGTCTCGCCCGACCTGGGCTACGCCAAGAGCGCCGCGGCGTTCGCCCGGCGGCTCGGCCTGCCGGTGGCCGCGGGCGCGAAGGAGCGGATCAGCGACTCCGAGGTGCGGATCACCGCCATCATCGGCGACGTGGCCGGCCGGGACGTGATCGTCCTGGACGACGAGATCTCCCGCGGCACCACCGTGTTCGAGCTGCTCGACCGGCTGCGCGAGCAGGGGGCGCGGTCGGTGGCGGTGGCCTGCACGCACGGCCTGTTCGCCGACAACGCGCTGGACAAGCTGGCCGCCGCCGACGTGACCGAGATCGTCTGCACCAACACCGCGCCGCTGGAGGCCGAGCACCCCAAGCTGACCGTCCTGTCGGTGGCCCCGGCGCTCGCCGAGGCCATCAGCAGGATCCACAACGGCGAGTCGGTCAGCTCCCTGTTCCACTGAGGCCGGCCGTCCGCACCGCCCAGGCCAGCACGAGGGCTTCCTCCAGCCAGGCGTCGTAGCGGCCGCTGCGGCCGCCGTGGCCCGCCTCCATCTCGGTCTTGAGCAGGAACGGGCCGCCCGTCGCGGTCGCGCGCAGCCGGGCGATCCACTTGGCCGGCTCGTGGTACGTCACCCGCGTGTCGTTCAGGCCGGCCAGCGCGAAGACCGGCGGGTAGGCCTGACCGGTGACGTTCTCGTAGGGCGTGTACGACTTCATGTACGCGTAGACCTCGGGGTCGTGCAGCGGGTCGCCCCACTCCTCCCACTCGGTCACGGTCAGCGGCAGCGACGGGTCCAGGATCGTGGTCAGCGCGTCGACGAACGGGACATGCGCCAC
>JAICWX010000107.1 GCA_025934635.1 Streptosporangiaceae bacterium
CGGCCGAGATGGAGGCGCTGATCTGGCGCTCGGCCAGTACCGACGGCGCCGACCACGGGCCGTCGTGCGCGGCCTTCGCCAGCCTGACGCTGGCCCTGGGAGCCAAGGCGGCGGGCCAGCAGAGCTGGGTGACCGGAGGCGGCTCCTACCCGTGGCCGCTGCCGCGGTGGGCCGACGTCCGCGTCCAGCCCAACCCGGCGTCGCTGAACGTAACCTCGATCCAGCAGGACGCGCAGGCCCATCACCGCTGGCACCCGCTCGGCGACGGGTACCGGCCCCAGCCGGGAGACTGGGTCCTGTTCGACGGGCACGTCGAGGTGGTGACGCGCGCAACCGGTGGCGCGCTGTCCACGATCGGCGCCGACTCGCTGCCGGACCTCACGGTGAACGCGCACAGGCTCCCGGCCCCGTTCGGCTCGCAGGGCGTGCTCGGCTTCGTCGACAACGGCGGCCTGATCAGCACGGCCAGCCAGGACGAGCCCGCCGGGAGCAGTTCGCCGGCCGGGGAGAGCGCGGCCCAGGTGCCGGGGGTGGCCGCACCATCGGCCGGGACGGGGCCGGCGGCCGGGACGGCGGGTCAGGAAGACGGGTGGGCGGCTGTTCCCGGGGCGGTGCAGGCACCCGCCGGGGCACGGGCGTCCGCGTACCGCAGGCACGATCCGCCGCCGGCCAGCGCGCCGGGGACCGCCGCTCAGCAGGCCTTCATCAACCGGATAGCCCCGGCGGCGATCGCCGCCCAGCAGCGGTACGGGGTGCCGGCCGCGGTGACGATCGCCCAGGCCATCGACGAATCGGGCTGGGGGCAGAGCCGGCTCGCGGCGGCGCATCACAACCTGTTCGGGATCAAGGGAACCGGGCCGGCGGGTCATGCCAGCCTGCCGACGCGGGAGTACGAGAACGGCGCCTGGGTCAGCATCACCGCCGCGTTCCGGGCGTACCACAACATCGCGGAGAGCATCGAGGATCACAGCCAGCTGCTGGCCACGGGCCCGGCTTACCAGCGCGCGATGGCCAGCCGCCATCAGCCGGACGCGTTCGCGACCGCCCTGACCGGCGTCTACGCCACCGACCCGGAGTACGGCGCCCACCTGATCGCGCTGATGCGCCTCTACCACCTGTACCAGTACGACGCGGCGGCGCCGGCTGCCGCGGCGCCAGCCACCGCACCGCCGACGGCGTCCGCGGCGGCGCAGATAGCAGGCCAGCAAGCGGCGGTGCCGGGTGCGACCGGATCCGCGGCTGCGCACGGGGGTTCTGGTACTCAGGGGAGTCCGGGTGCGCACGGGGGCTCAGCCGCGCCGGTCAGCATCCCGGGGGTGGCGGCCGCGCTGACCCTCGGCGCCGCGCGGACGCGCGCGCGGCGGGAACAGCGGGCCGGGCCACGGCGCCGGGCCGAGCCGCCGCGCCGAGCCGAGTCGAGGCAGCGGGCGGATCGGGGAGGGGAGCCCGAGCCGGGGCGGCGGCCAGAACCGCGGATCGCGCCGCGGGGTCCGCTGCCGGGCACGCGCCGGTATGTCCCGCAGATTCCGCACACGGTGACGGCGGACTTCGTGGGAACGGCCAAATGGCCGCTGGCCCGGGCTGAGCCGCTGTACCAGGACGTGGCCGACCGCAGCGGGATCCCCTGGGAGACCCTGGCCGCCTGCGACTGGATGCAATGCCAGGCGCAGGCGCGCTATTCACCGGTGCACGGGGAAAAGCTCGGCACCGTCAACCATGACGGCACCGTCTTCCGGACCCGGTCGGCGGCGCTGGCGCAGTGCGCCAGCGACCTGGCCGAACTGGCCGACGCGGTCTACCGGATCGACCTGGCCGGACCCCGGACCCTCTCGGTCCGGGAGCTGGCCAACGTGTTCGCCGCGTTCCGGTGGGGCGGGCTGCTGCGGGCACACGACATCTCGGCCATGGAGTTCCCGTACTCGGTCGCGGGCCTGACCGCCCAGCACCAGAAGATGCGCTGGCCCGACATCGACGACCCGCACGCGCCGGACAAGCCCGGCACCCGGTTCCGGCGGCCGTTCGGAGCGGTTCCCATCGTGCTGAGCCTCGGCTACCGGGCCATGGCCTGATGGTCACCGGCTTTATCCCGGATGAATAAGCGTGACTTTCCCCGGGCTAAGGAGTTGCCGGGATAATTTACGGCATCGCCGTCCGTTGCGCTAAGGCAGTAGCCTATTGCGCCGCACGCTCCTTTTCACGAAAGTGAGGTTGTCCAGGAAAATAAAGATGATAAGGAGAATACGGCGATGTCAGAAACCATTCGTGAGCTGCAGAAAAGCGCGGTTCCGCACCGGGCGGCAGTCAGGCGGAGGCGGGACGCGGAGCCGGCCGAGCAGCTGGAAGTCAGCGTCTACCTGAAGCCCCGCGGGCCGCGGCCTGGTGACGAGCCGGCCTCGCCCGTACGGCGGGAGACGCGCGAGGAGCTGCAGGCGCGCCGGGCGGCTGAGCACGGCGGCGACATCGGCGCCGTCGAGGCCTTCGCGGCGCGGCACGGCCTGCGGGTGGTGAGCGCCGAGCCCGGGCGGCGGCGGGTGGGCCTGGCGGGATCGGCCGCGCAATTCGGCGCCGCGTTCGGCGTCAGCCTCGGGATGTACGATGCCGGGGAGGGCGAATTCCGCAGCTACAGCGGCGTACTGAGCGTGCCGGAAAGCGTCTCGGACCGGATCGAATCGGTTCTGGGGCTGGATAATCGCCGGGTGGCCTGGCCGTTCATCGCGCCGCGGGCCGTGACCGGCACCGCGGGCGGCTACCGGCCGAACGAGGCGGCGGCGCAGTACAACTTCCCGGCCAACGTGACCGGCGCGGGCCAGTGCATCGCGTTGCTCGAGTTCGGCGGCGGCTATTACGCCAGCGACATCGCCGCCGCGTTCACGGCCATGAGCCTGCCCGCGCCCACGGTGGTAGCGGTCGGCGTCGACGGCGCCGGGAACAACCCGGGACCCTCCGCGCGCACCGACAATGAGGTCGCGATGGATATCCAGATCGCCGGGGGCCTGGCTTACGGGGCGCTGATAGCCGTCTACTTCGCCCCGTACACCATCCAGGGCTGGGTTGACGCGATCACGGCGGCGGCGCACGACACGACGAACAAGCCGAGCGCGATCTCGGTCAGCTGGGGTGACACGGAGGCGGCGTTCGGCCCGGCCGAAATGGACAGCCTGAACAGCGCGCTGCAGGACGCGGCTACCCTGGGGATTTCCGTATTCGCCGCGTGCGGCGATTCCTGGGCGGTGAACAGCCCGGGTAGCCGCACGCAGGTATCGGTGAACTTCCCCGCGTCCAGCCCCTGGGCCATCGGCTGCGGCGGGACGAGCATCGTCACCAGCGGCCCGGCGATCACCAGCGAGGTCGTCTGGAACGGCCAGCTGGGCGGCACCGGCGGCGGGATCAGCGACTACGCCGCGGTCCCGGCCTTCCAGTCCGGGACCGCGCTGCCGCCCAGCCTGAACGGCGGCGGCGTCCGGCGCGGCGTTCCCGATGTCGCGGCCAACGCCGACCCGCTCAACGGCTACCAGTACATCTGGGCCGGGCAGAAGATCCAGAACGCGGGGACGAGCGCGGTCGCCCCGCTGTGGGCCGGCCTGACCGCGCGGCTGAACGAGATGAGACGGCTGAACGAGGGGCCGTCCGCCGGGACGATCGGGTTCTTCCTGCCGCTGCTCTACCAGTACCCGTCGGCGGTCCGCGACATCACCAGCGGAAGCAACAAGGCGCCCGCCATCCCGGACACCGGTATCCCCGCCGGTCCCGGCTACGACGCCGGTCCCGGCTGGGACGCCTGCACTGGCCTGGGCGTTCCGGACGGCGGCCGCCTCGCCGCCCTGCTGGCCGGCGCGGTGCGGCCGGGATCCGCGCTGGCCGCCACCGCCTGGTTCGACGGCACGACCCACGTCCGCGTCTTCGGCCAGGACACGCAGCACGGCATCAGCCAGTTCGGCTGGGACGGCGACTGGGCGCCCGGCGTGTCCCGGCCGGGGCTCGCGCCGCAAGGCGGGCCGCACGCGATGCAGTGGTTCGGCGATTCGGGGACGCTCATCAGCGTCTTCTACCAGGACGGCCAGGGCACCCTGCGCGAGCAGCGGTATACGGCCGGGTCGTGGGCGGCGGGGCCGTTCGTCGTGCCGGGTGCCGCCCCGGGCAGCGGCATCGCCGCGGTCAGCTGGAACGACGGCAACGGCATCCACATGCGCGCCTACTACCAGGACGCGGGCGGTACGGTGCGCGAGCAGGTCTACGAGAACGGCCGGTGGGGGCCGGGCGCGGTGATCGCGGCGGGCGCGGCCCCCGGCACCGGCGTCGCCGCGGCGCAGTGGTTCGACCGCAACGGGATCCACATCCGGGTCTACTACCAGGACGCCGGGAACGTCGTCCGCGAGCACTGCTTCGACACCAGCGCGTGGCAGCCCGGTCACCAGTTCACCGCGCCCGCGGCCACCCCCGGTACCGGGCTGGCCGCGGTTTTCTGGAGCGACCCCGCCCCCACCAACGCAAGCCACCTGCGCGTCTACTACCAGGACACCGGCGGCATCATCAGCGAGCAGTCGGCCGACGGCGGCCAGTGGCATACGGATCGTTCGTTCGCCGCGGCGCCGGGCAGCGGGCTCGCGGCGGCGCACTGGCTCGACATCACCGCAGGCGCCCACGTGCGGGTCTACTACCAGGACCCGCAGAACGTCATCCGTGAGCAGTGTTATGACACGGGCGCGTGGCTGACCGGCCAGTTCGTCATGCCGACCCGGTAAGTCCTGGTTTCCCGGGATCACGTCCCCGGCGCAGCGGCGATGTCCATCTCGTCTCCATCGCCGCTGCGCCGTAGCTCCATCCGCCCTGGCGATGGTGGAGGGAGCCAGCCGCCCTGTCGTCCAGGCCCGGCGGCTGGCCCCTGCCCGGCTCCACCGAGACGAGGAAACGCCTGATGAGCCCCATCGTCACCGCGGCGAGACCCGCGGACCTCCCGGCCGGATGGCTGCCCCGGGCGGGCAGCGTCCTGGCCGTCCTGGGCCGGCCGGGCCAGGAGTCGGCGGAGCTCGGCGGCCTGCTGTACGCCTTCCGCCGGGCCGGTGCCGACCTCGCGCTGCTGAGCCTGACCCGTGGCGAAGCCTCCCCGGTGAACTCCACCCGGGGTGCCCGGCTGGAGGCGGTCCGGCCCTGGGAGCTGCAGCTGGCGTCCGGTGTCCTGGGCATCTCCCAGGTCACGGTGGCCAGCTATCCCGACGGCGACCTGGGCAGCCAGCCGGAAGCCGAGCTTTGCGTGCGGATAGTGCGGGCCATCCGTTCCTCGGCGGCGGATCTGCTGCTGGTCATCGACCCGGCCGCCAGCGACGCGGATGCCGATGGCACGGCCGTGGACGGCGCCGCCGTGGACGACGCGGCCGTGGCGGCAGCCGCGTGCACCGCCGCCCGGCGGGCGGGCCTGCCGGTCCTGGCGCGTACCGGCCCGCCCGGCCGCGTCCCGGGGACCTGGGCGATCGACCTCGGCCCCGACGCCGGCACCGCCCGGGCCATCCAGAAGGCGGCCGCGGCCGCGCACGAGAGCCAGTCGCCGGCCCTGCCCGAGCTGATCCGCCGGCTGGACCGGCTCGATGGCCGCGAGCACCTGCGCTGGCTGGTCACCCCGGCCTGGGCGCGACGGACACCCGAGATACAGGAGAAGACATGCCCGACCGCTCGACCGCGACCGATCGCCGGTACCGGGAAGAAGCCGCCGACGCCGGTTACTTCGCTCCCCTGGCGCAGGGCCGATACTTCCTCCTGACCACGTCAAGGCCGAAGGGCGCTCCGGTGTCCGCCCGCGTGCAGGGAATCGTGGCGGATAACCGAGCCTACTTCGGGGCCGGGAGCACGTCGGGCACGGTCAAGCGGATCCGGCACGACGGCACCGTGCAGGTGACCGCGTGCGATGCGATGGGCATGGTCAGCTACGGCCAGCCCAGGTACGCGGCGGTCCGGCTGCTGACCGGGGAGGAGGCCAGCCAGGTCGCCGCGCAGCTGGCCCGCCGCTACCCGGTCCGGCGGCGCTTCCTGAGCCGGCTGATGCGGCGGACGCAGGTGCAGTACCAGCTGCTGGTCCCCTGACGCCGGTCCGGTCCGCCGCGCGGAGCCGAAGGACTACGAGGTCACCCGGCCGGCGAGCTCGCCCAGGACGTCGGGCCACGCGCCCGCGAAGTCGTCCCGGGTGCCGGCCGTGGGGAAGCCCTGCTGCACCAGGCGGAGCCGGTGACCGGCGGGCACGGCCTCGATCGTCAGCTCGACGGTGGTGCTGAACCCGGGCGCGTCCCGGTACTCCGCGGTCATGTCATAGGCCAGCCGACGGGGCCGCTCGAGCGCGGTGATCACGCGTTCTTCGTGGAAGGCCGGCCCGTCCGGTACCTGGAAGTCCACCGACCAGCGCCCGCCTGGACGCAGGTCGAGCTGGGAGCCGGTCACCCACGATGGCCGCTGGCTGTCGTACAGAGCGATGAAGGCGTCGAAAATCGTTTCCGCCGGGGCGTCGATGATCCGCTCGACGCTGAGCTGGTGCCCGTCCTGCTGCCCGGCCGCAGACCGCTGACTGCTGTTCATGATGCCTCCTGTTCTTCGGTGACTATTTTCGTGCCTATCTGGTGGACGCGGCCCGGTCGGCCAAATCATCGCCCCGAAGAGGGATTGCTCCGTGAGGCGCGCCAACGGCATCGATGGAGCATCCACGTCGTTCTCAGGGCTGGTGAAGCGTGATGCGGGGGCGTGAAAGACCACTCGTTCGGCGGAAGGTTTAGTCGGAGGCGGTGGCTCCGGCGCGGCGCAGGGACTGCCGCATGAGGTCGAGGACGGCTTCCTGTGCCTGCGTCGCGGGGCGCGGCCCTCCCTGAATACTTAGCCATTTTTAGTCTCGTTTTGTTCATAGCGTGGAGACGGCAGGGCGGGCGTCTCAGTTGGCGGCGGTCGCCGGACTCCCCGGCCCCCCGCGCCTGCCGCGGTTCCACCACAGCGACAGGCCGACCGCGGCGGCGACGAGCAGGCCGCCGCCGACCGCGAACCAGGAGGCGAGGTCGAGGTGCTTGCGGACGATCGTGAAGGCGGCCGGCAGCTTGGCCAGCGCCCGGCTGAGCTGGTCGGAGTCCTGCGCGCGGTAGAACGAGCCGCCGCTGGTCCTGGAGATGTGCATGAGCGCGCCGAAGTCGGCGTCGAACGGGTTGCCGCCGATGCCGCCCCGGCCGCCGAACCCGCCGCCCCCGAAGCCGCCGCCGCCGCCGAACCCGCCGAACTGGTCGGAGCTGCACGCCAGCGGCGCCGGATGGTCGGTGCCGTAGCCGATGGTGAAGACGCGGACCCCCCGGGCCGCGGCATCCTTCGCCGCCAGCTGCGGGTCGACGCCCCGGTTGTTCGACCCGTCGGTGAGCACCACGATCACGTCGTCGGCGTAGCCGGCCCGGTGCCGGGAGACGGCCGCGCCGGTCGGCGCCACCGACGGGTCGACCTGCGCGATGGCGTCGAGCGAGGTCAAGATGCCCTCACCGATCGCGGTGCCGAACGAGGTGGTGAGACCCCCCAGCGCGCTCAGCTGCTGCCTGGTGTCCGCCATCGGGGGGACGAGGACGGCGGCGGTGCCCGCGAAGGCGACCAGGCCGATCCGCGGGCCGCCCGCCTGGGACTTGATGAAGGCGCTGGTGGCCTGCTCGGCGGCGGTAATCCGGTTCGGCTTGACGTCGGTCGAGCACATCGAGCCCGAGACGTCCAGCGCCAGCATGATCGTCGCGGACGACGACGGGACCGGCACCGTCGCCTGCGGGCGGGCGGCGCCGACCGCGAGCACGGCGAAGCCGAACGCCAGCAGCGCGACCGGCAGCCGCCGCCGCCAGCGCGAGCGGGCCGGCACGGCGGTCTGGACGAGCGCCAGCGAGGTCACCCGGACCACCGAACGCCGGCGCCGGCGGCGGGCCAGCCACAGCTGCGCGAAGACCAGCGGGATGACGAGGAGCGCGAGCAGCGCCCACGGCCAGGACAAGGACATTCAGACCACCCGGCCCGTCCGGATCACGGTGAGCAAGGCACCGGCGGCGAGCAGCGCGAGAGCCACGGCGATGAACGCGCCGGCCAGCGGCAGCGGCTGGTGGGTGACGGTGAGCCGCAGGTTGATGGACGAGGCGATCCCGTTGAGCTCGCTCGCGTCCGAAGCGGGATGGTAGGTGCCGCCGGCGGTCTGCGAGATCGACCGCAGGGCGGCGGCGTTGAGCGCGGTGAACAGGTGAAAGCCCTGGACCTGGACGGTAGTGCCCGCGGCGGTGCCGACCCCGACGGTGTCGATGTGCACGCCGGCCTTCTCGGCCACGGTGGCCGCCGCGGTGGCGCCGGCATCGGGGCCGGTGCTGGTCTCGGCCCCGTTCTGCCCGTCGGACAGGAGCACGATCGTGGCCGACGGCCAGTAGCCGATGTCCGGCGCGCTGCCGTCGCGGCGCAGGGCGACCGTCTTGTGCGTGATCGCGGCGAGCGAGGCGAGGATGGCGTCGCCCAGCGAGGTGCCGCCGCTGGCCTTCAGCCGGCGGACCGCGGCCGCGGCGGTGGCGTGATTGGCCGTGGGCAGCGCGGCTTCGAGGCCGCCCTGCTCGAACGCGACGACGCCGATGTCCACCGTGCCCGGCTGGGCGCTGATGAACGACAGGGCCGCCTGCTTGGCGGCGGCCAGGCGGCTGGGCGCCACGTCGGTGGCGGCCATGCTGCCGGAGACATCCATGGCGAGGATGACGGTGCCGGAGGCCCGGGACACCGGGACGGTCGCCGTCGGGCCGGCCACCGCGATCGCGAGCACCGCGAGCCCGCCGATGGTGAACCACACGCCGCCGTTCCGGGCCCGGCCGCCCACCACCCCGGCGGCCGACAGCACCGCCGCCCGCCGCCGGCCGACGACGATCGCGGCCCCGGCCAGGCCCGCGGCGACCAGCAGGCCGACGGCCAGGAGAACGGGATCGGCGAAGGTCACGCGCGCCTGCGCCTAGTGTGCTCGACGACCTCGATCAGCGCCCGGGCCAGGTCGGCGTCGGTGCCGATGCGGTGCACCGGCACCCCGGCCCGGCGCATGCCGGCCGCCAGCCGGGCGTCGCGGTCGTCGACGCCCGCGCGGAGCCGGGCGCGCAGCAGCGGGTCGGAGGAGTCGACGACCAGCTGCTCGCCGGTCTCGGCGTCTTCGACGACGACCAGGCCGACGTCGGGCAGTTCGTCGTCGGCGGTGTCGGTGACGCGCAGGGCGACCACCTCGTGCCGGGGCACCAGGCGCAGCAGTGACCGCCCCCAGTCGCCGTCGCCGATGAAGTCGGAGATGACGATGATGAGGGCGCGGCGCCTGGCGAGTTTGGCCACCGCGTCGAGCATCGCCGCCAGGTCGGTCGTGCTGCCCCGGCGGCCGGCGGCCTTGGTGTTCCTGAAACGGGACTTCCTGGCGCTGGCGGCCCCGGCTTGGACGGTGCGGGCGCCAGTGGTCCGGTTGCCAGTGGTCCGGGCGAGCTCGGCGGCGATGCGGAGCGCGTGCCGGCGGCCGGTGCCGGGCGGCACGGCGCGCACCGCCCCGGTGTCGTAGAACAGCGCGCCGACGCGGTTCCCGCCCCGGCCGAACAGCCGGGCGAGCACCAGGGCGAGCTCACCGAGCACGTCGTCCTTGCCGCGCCCCGGCGGCCCCACCGTCATCGACGCCGACCGGTCGAGCACCAGCCACGCGGTGAGCTCGCGGTCCTCGGTGAACACGCGGAGCTGCGGCTCGTTCAGCCGGGCGGTGACGTTCCAGTCGATGTGCCGCGCGTCGTCGCCCTCGGTGTACTCGCGCAACCCGACCAGGTCGGTCCCGCTGCCCCGGTGCGCGGTCCGGTAGTCGCCGCCCGCCAGCCGCCCGTCGAGGCGGTGGATGACCCGCCACTCGAGGCGGGCCAGCAGGCGTTCCGGCGTCGTGCGCATCGTCAGCGGCCGCTCAGCACGACGTCGGGCTCGGTCACGGCGCCGAGCACCTTGGTGATGATCGCGTCGGCGGTGACGTCGTCGGCGAGCGCCTCGTACGACAGCACGATGCGGTGCCGCAGCACGTCGAGGGCGATCTCCCGGACGTCGTCCGGCAGCACGTAGTCGCGCCCGTACAGGAACGCGAGCGACCGGGCGCCGGTGACCAGGGCGATCGAGGCGCGCGGGCTGGCCCCGTAGCTGATGTAGCGCTTGAGGTCGGCGAGCCCCGCCTGCTGCGTCTGCCGGGTCGCGGTGACCAGGCGCACGGCGTAGTCGACCACGGCGGTGTCGACGTAGGTCTCCCGGGCGCGCTCCTGCATGACGATCAGGTCGGCCGGGCTGAGCATCGCGCGGACCGTCTCGGCCGGGCGCAGCGCGCGGTCGACGATCGCGTGCTCCTCGGTGGCACTCGGGTAACCGACGACGACCTTCATCATGAACCGGTCGACCTGCGCCTCGGGCAGCGGGTAGGTGCCCTCGGACTCGATCGGGTTCTGCGTCGCCATCACCAGGAACGGCTCCGGCACCGGGTAGGTCTCGCGGCCGATGGTGACCTGATGCTCCTGCATCACCTCCAGCAGGGCGCTCTGCACCTTGGCGGGCGCGCGGTTGATCTCGTCGGCCAGCAGCAGGTTGGTGAAGACCGGGCCGAGCTGGGTCTGGAACTCCCCGCTGTGCTGGTGATAGACCCGGGTTCCGGTCAGGTCGGCCGGGACCAGGTCGGGCGTGAACTGGATGCGCTGGAACTGCCCGCCGGTCGCCGCCGCCAGCGACTTGACGGCCAGCGTCTTGGCCAGCCCGGGGACGCCCTCGACCAGCAGGTGCCCGCCGGACAGCAGCGCGATCGCCATCCGCTCGAGCAGGACGTCCTGGCCGACGATGATCCGCTTGACCTCGAACAGCACCGGCTGCAGCGGGTTGGCGGACGGCGTCGCGTCGCTCATATCTGCGGTCCCTTTCCTGGTCCCTGGCCGCTCGCGCCGCCGAGCGCGGCGCCGATGGGCTCGGCGAACCCGATGCCGGCGAACGCGTCCTGGCCGTCGGGCGTGGCGATGGAGACGACGATGCCGACGACCAGACCGCGCATGTCGAGCAGCGGGCCGCCCGAACTGCCGGGGTTGACCGACGCGTCGAACTGGATGAGCCCGGAGAACTTGCCGTTGCTGGTGTTCGCGGTCCGCTCCAGGCCGGAGACCACCCCGGTGGAGACGCTGTCGGTCAGGCCGAGCGGGTTGCCGATGGCGACCACCGACGCGCCCACCCCGGCCGCCCCGCCGACGGTGGCGGGCACGACGACCTGGGGCAGCCTGGCCGGGATGAGCTCGGCGACGTCCAGCTTCGGGTCGGCGCCGGCCACCGCCGCGGTCGTCGTGGTGCCGTCGGCGAACGTGACCGTGATGGTGCCGCCGCCGGCCACGACGTGATTGGCGGTCAGGATCAGGCCGCTGTCGGCCACGATGACGCCGCTGCCGAGGTCGTGACCGGTCTGGACGGTCACCACGGACGGCGCGACCCGCTGGTAGATGCCCGGCACGGTCAGGCTCGGGCTGGCCGTCGGGGAGGGCTTGGGCGCCGCCGCCTTGACCGCGGGGGGCGCGGTGACGAGCCGGGTGGCGAGGACGGCGATCACGCCGAGCAGGACGGCCGCGGCCAGGGTCCCGGCGACGAGCCAGCGGCGCGCGATCCGGACGCCGGGCGCACGGGATCCGGCGCTGTCGCCGCCGCCAGGCCCGCGCTCCATGAGCTCACGTTATGTAAAAGAGATAAGAAAAGGCTAGGCAAACGCCCAGAAAGCCTGGAAGAGGGCAAGCGTGATGCCGGGGGTCATTCACGGCACCCCCGCCCGGGGGCCGGGAAAAATCAAGATCATTCGGCCGAACGAGCCTGGTCCCCGCCCACCAGCACATGGCACGCGATCGCGGCCGCGGCCACCACGTTGAGCGAGTCCACCCCGGCCGCCAGGGCGCCCGCCTGCATCGGGATCCGGACCGCCTGATCGGCCTCGTGCAGCCAGCGGGACGACAGGCCGTCGCCCTCGGTACCGAGCATCAGGGCAATCCTTTGGGTGCTCTGGTCGCGGCCGGCCGCCGCCGCGATCAGCGGCGCGGCCGTGGGGTCCGGGGTCAGCGCGAGCAGCCGGAAGCCGGCCTTCCTGAGGCCGGCCAGGCCGTCGTACCACCCGGTCATCCGGGCGTAGGGAATGGCGAACACCGCGCCCATCGAGACCTTCACCGACCGCCGGTAGAGCGGGTCGGCGCACCGCGGCGACAGGAAGATGGCGTCCACGCCGAGCGCGGCCGCGCACCGGAAGATGGCCCCGACGTTGGCGTGGTCGACGAGGTCCTCAAGGACGATGACCTTCCGGGCGGTAGCGGCCAGTGTCCCGGTCGCCGGGAGGGGCTTGCGGTGCAGGGAGGCCAGCGCCCCGCGGTGAACGCGGTACCCGGTGAGGCGTTCGGCGGTCTCGTCGGAGACGACGTACACCGGGGCTTTCGTGGCGGGCAGGGCTTCGAGGTCGCCGAGCCTGCGTTCGGCCAGCAGGATGGAGCGCACCGGGTAGCCGGCCGCCACCGCCCGGCTGATGACCTTGGTTCCCTCCGCGATGAACAGCCCCTGCGCGGACTCCAGGTGAGTGCGCAGCTCCATGTCCGTCAGCCGCGCGTAGTCCGCCAGCCGGGGATCGGTCACATCGGTTACCAGCTCCCGCATCCCCTCAGGGTGCCCTAGCCCACCGGGTCGAGGTCTGCCCAGGTGAGGAATTCGGCCATCTCCTTAACGAGCGAGGGCCGGTCGTACACGACGATGCCGTCGATGTACGCCGCGAGAGCGGGGAAATCGGTGCGCCCGCTGCTGGACAGGTACGAGCAGATCCGGTCGATGGCGGTTGTCGCCGCCGCCGTCGGCTTGGATGTCGACTCGCCCTGCCGCACGGTGATCTGCGCCGTGCCGTCCTCCTGCACCGTCAGGCTGTCCTCCCGCGCGAACGTCAGCGTCGTGTGGCGCTGGACGAGGGGCATCACCGCCTCCATCGCCGCGAACAGCGCCTTGAACACCGCCATGGCCACCTCATCCCCGACCTTCATGGAGTCGAGGCGGATCAGCTCGGCGACCGGCTTCAGGCCCGGGCCCTTACTGGTCAGGTCATTGGCGCGAACCCAGGCCCTGGTCACCTTGAACCGCAGCACCAGCAGGGCCTTGGCCTGGGTGCTGCCGCTGGCCGGCACGTCGGCAAGGTCGGGCGAGAAGAACCGCGCCGCGAGATGCTCGAAATGCGCGGCGTTCCGCGGGGCGAGCTTCGCCGGGAGCAGGTGAAACAGGCCGCCCGGACGGTAGGCGTAATCCACCGTCGGATTTCCGATCAGATGCGAGGCCTCGTGCACCAGGGACGTGGCGAGGTCGTACAGGTCAGGGTCATTGAAGGCCTTCGGCCGGATCCTGATATACCCGCCCGCCGGGGTTGCGCTGGCCAGGGCCTTCATCGTCTCGGGCAGGTTGGCGAGGACGAATCCGGCTCGGTCCCCGATAGTGGCGGACGAGGTCTCCCCCAGCAGCTTCGTCAGGACCGCGGCGATCTCGCCGAGCTGCTGCCGCGCGGCCGGCTCGTTGCCGATACCGAAAACGTTCGCGACGAGGGTGTCCTTCGCCTGGGTGACTGAGCAGGCCATCGCGACGGCCGTCTTGAGCTGTCCGAACCTCTTCGCGCCGAAGGCCTCCTCGCCGCCGGCGGTCGCAGGCTTGGGGACGGCGACGTCGACCTTGCGCTCCAGCTCATTGGCGGCGGCGACGTTCTTTCTCAGCTGCTGGCGCCGGTTCGGCTCGCCCAGCGGGGCGAGATCCGCCTGCCAGTCGCGCTGCGCCGCGGTGACCTGGCCGGCCAGGGCGGCCGCTCCGGGTGGCGGGCCCGCCGCCTTCGCCAGCCGGGCGGCGAGATCGCCGAGCTGCTGCCGGGCCAGGATCACGAAGGCCCGTTCTAGGTCATTATCGGCATAGTTGGGAGGGACATCCGGCAATGGCATAGGTTCAGTGTGGCCGAACAGACCCGCGGGCAGCAACGACGCCCGGTGACAGTGAGCAGGTGCTGATGGCGGCGGGTCCCGCGGTGAACAGGGCCGCCGTCACCGCTCAGATGGCCGCCTTCCGGCGTATCGGCATCACGCGACCCGGCCTGCGGGCCGCTTCGGTGGCGGTGTGCATCCTCCTGCAGCAGGACGTACCGTGCCTGCTGCTGACCCGGCGGGCAGCCGGCCTGCGGAAACATCCCGGGCAGTGGGCGCTGCCCGGCGGAAGCCGCGAGCCCGGTGAGTCCGCCGGGGACGCGGCGCTGAGGGAGCTGCGCGAGGAAACCGGCGTGACCGCCGGGGCCGGCGATGTCCTGGGCACTCTCGATGACTACGCCACCCGGTCCGGCTTCCTCATCACTCCCGTGGTGGTGTGGGGCGGCCCGGCCGGGCCGCTGGTCAGGCAGGTCTCGGAGGTGGCCCGGATCCACGTGATCCCGCTGGCCGACTTCGACCGCCCGCCCGAGCTGCTGCGCATCCCCCAATCGCCCGCGCTGGTCCTGCGCCTGCCGCTGCTCGACGACCACGTGTACGCCCCGACCGGCGCCATCATCCACCAGTTCTGCCAGCTGGCGCTGCACGGCCTGACCACCCGGGTCGCCCACTTCGAGCAGCCCGTATTCGCCTGGCGATAAATGCGTTGCCGCACGTCGGCGGCCAGTCCTACACTGGCCGCGCCGCGGCAAGACATGTCCTCTGGATCAGGAAGGAGGTACTCGCGATGTTCGCTCATCGTCAGACGCCTCCGGAGATTGCTCGCTAGCAGTCCTGGAGACGCACTGCGGGGCACCCTCAGGAACCTGGCGTCAGCCAGTCCTGAGGGTGCCTTTCACACGATGCGGCTGCGGGATCGGCCCCAGTAGGCGTCCCGGAGGGGCTTCTTGTAGAGCTTGCCGGTCGGGAGGCGGGGAAGCTCGCTGGTGAAGTCGATCGTCCGGGGGCATTTGAGGTGGGCGAGGTGCTCGCGGCAGAACGCGATCAGCTCGGCGGCGGCCTCCGGTCCGGGATCGGTGCCGGGCATGAGCTGGACGACGGCCTTGACTTCCTCACCAAGATCATCGTTCGGGACGCCGAAGACGGCGGCGTCGGCGACCTTGGGGTGGGTGACGAGGAGGTTCTCGCACTCCTGGGGATAGATGTTGACGCCGCCCGAGATGATCATGAAGGTGGCCCGGTCGGTGAGGTACAGGTAGCCGTCATCGTCGAGGTAGCCGACGTCGCCGACGGTGACCATCGACCCGTCGGGCGAGGTCGACTCGGCCGTCTTCTCCACGTCGTCGAAGTAGCGGAACGGCGACCCCGGCCTGAACCACAGCGTGCCGGGCGTACCCGCCGGGACCGCCTGGAGGGACTCGTCCAGGATGTGCAGCTCGCCGAGCACCACCTTGCCGACGGTGCCGGGATGGGCCAGCCATTCGGCACTGTCGCAGGCCGAGAAGCCGACAGCCTCGGTCGAGGCGTAGTACTCCAGCAGGACCGGTCCCCACCACTCGATCATCTGCTGCTTGACCGGCACCGGGCACGGGGCGGCGGCGTGGACGGCGACCTCGAGCGAGGACAGGTCATACCGGCCGCGCACCTCGTCGGGCAGCTTCAGCATCCGGCTGAACATCGTCGGGACGAGCTGGCTGTGCGTCACCCGGTAGCGTTCGACCAGCCGCAGGTACTCCTCGGGATCGAACTTCTCCATGATGACCACGGTCCCGCCGTGCCGGATGGCCAGGCTCACCGCGGCCTGCGGGGCCGAGTGATACAGCGGGGCCGGCGACAGGTAGGTCATCCCGTCCCGGTACCGCCACAGCCGGGACAGGAAGCCGAACAGCGGGAGCTGGTCACCGGGCGGGATGTCGTCCAGGGGCCGCATGATGCCCTTGGGCCGGCCGGTCGTGCCCGACGAGTACAGCATCGGCGTGCCCAGGGATTCGTCGCCGATCGGCGTGCCCGGGAAGGCGCTGGTCGCCTCCGCGAAGTCCGCGAAGATGCCGTCGTCGCCGGTGCCGTCCACGATCAGCCCGGACGTCAGCCCCGGGCAGTCGCGCGCCGCCGCCAGGGCCACCTCCCGGCCCGCCCGGGAGGTGATCAGCAGCTTGGCGGTGCTGTTGTTCAGGATGTAGGCCAGCTCCGGCGCGGTCAGGTAGGAGTTGACGCACGTGTAGTACAGGCCCGCCCGCTCCCCCGCCCCGCAGGCCTCCAGGTACCGGCTGTTGTTCTCCATGAAGATCGCATAGTGATCCAGCCGGCCAAGCCCCCGGGCCCGCAGCAGATGCGCCAGCCGGTTGGTCCGCGTCTCGTACTCGGCGTAGGAGACGCTTTCGCCGGTCGCGGCCATGACGAACGCGGGCTGATCAGCGCGCTCACGAGCATGCGGGCCTGGGTACACCGGATTCCCCCTTCGCGCCGGGAGTTCGCCACCTACCGTAATCCCGCGCGCCCCAGCCGTCGAGAACTACCTATCGTGCTCTGTATCAAGGACGCGGCAGGACTTCTCTGGTCTCATTGGGGAGTTGTCGGCAGTGTCTACTGATCCTTGAGGGAGTCATCATGACGGCAAGTATTCAGACAGACTCGGACTTCGCGTTCGCGGGGCTCGCCACGCCTGAGGTGGAGCCGACGGAGCGCGTCGCGGCGCTGGCGGCGGGACCCGATCCGCTCGGGGCCCTGGCCGGACTGCTAGGCACGTGGAAGGGCCATGGCTTCAACGCCATCTGGAGGCCGCACCACCCGGCCGACCAGCAGGACCGCTTCCTCGAGCTGAACATGACCAACGAGACGCTGGTGTTCACCCGGATCAACGGGCCGATCCCCAACCGCGGGCTGGCGATGGGCGACATCAGCATGTTCGGCCTGACCTACCTGCAGCAGATCAGCGAGGCGAGCACCGGCGCGGGCCTGCACATCGAGCCGGGTATCTGGGCCGCGGTGCCCGCGACGACCGATCCCAAGGAACCGGCGTCGGTCGTCCGGATGGCGTCGATCCCGCACGGCACGACCATCTTGGCCCAGGGCGTCGCCCAGGTGATTCAGGGCGGCCCCCAGAACATCCCGAACAACAACATCCTGCCGTTCTTCACCGGTACCCCGGCCCCCGCCAACGGCGACTTCAACTCGGTGGCGCAGACGTTCACCGAGCTGGACCTGTCCCAGCCGACCCAGTTCCGCTTCGTGGCGCCCGGGGTGACGCAGGCCATCGTCAAGAACCCCAACAGCGTGCTGCAGGCCGCGCTCAAGTCCTCGCTGCCGGGCACGACCATGAAGAGCCGGACGTTCCTGCACGTGGCGACCGATCACAGCTCCATCAACGCCGGCGGCGGCACCGCCAACACGGCGTTCCTGGCCACCAGCGGCAATCCTCCCGGCGGCAACGCCAAGGCCACGCAGGTCCAGGCGACGTTCTGGATCGAGACGATCGCCGGCACCGGGGGCCAGCCGGACAAGCACCAGCTGCAGTACACGCAGCTGGTGATGCTCGACTTCAACGGCATCCACTGGCCCCACGTCACCGTCGGCACGCTGGTCAGGCAGTAGGCCGCCGGCGCCCACTGCCGCCCGGACCGGGTGATGACGGACTGGAGGACGTTCGTGGCGAGACCGACGGCGATGGACGAGTATTTCGTCCATCAGATTCCCGAGCTCCTGCCGAACGTCGCCGTGCACCACCAGCACTGGCGGGAGAGCTACTTCTACGAGCTGCACGACCCGTCGGGTGACGGCGACGCCGTCTTCTTCACGATGGCTCACTACCCCGCCCAGGAGCGCATGGACTCGCTGCAGATGGGGCGGGTCGCGGGCCGGCCGCTGCTCGGGGTGAAAGGCCGGCCCTACGACGGCGACCCGCATACGACGGTGGTTCCCGGTGCCCGGATCGATGTCGTGACCCCGCTGCGGGAGGTGCGGCTCTGGGCCGAACCAGCCGACGGGGGCATCGGCCTGGACCTGACCTGGCGGGCCCGGACCCAGCCCTACGGGCTGCGCCGGGGCACCATGCGGGCCGGCCACGAGCTGGTGTGGGATCAGTCCCACATCTTCCAGTCCGGCACCTACGCCGGCACCTACACGGCCGGCGGCACCGGCTACGAGGTCGACGGCTGGACCGGCCAGCGCGACCATTCCTGGGGCATCAGGGACCACGGACGCTGCCCGCTGTGGCTGTGGTGGCAGATCCAGCTCGACGACGGGTTCCTCGGCGTCTGGCACTGGGAGCTCCCGAACGGCGCGATCGTGTACCGCGACGGCTGCTGGGCCGGCGCCGACATGTCCGAGCCGGTGCCCGTCACCGGCTTCCGCTACGACGCCGCCTGGACCGGAGCCGATCGCCAGCCGGCTCCTTACGGCGAGCACGGCGACGGTATCGCCGGCCTCACCGCGTCGGCCACGTTCACGCTGGCCGACCGGCGCGTCATCGAGGTCGACGCGGAGGGCACCTTCGCCCGCCCCTACGAGCCGTTCCATCGCGGCGGGCTCAGCCTGATGCGGGTGAGCACGGGCGACGGACGGCGGGGCACCGCCATCTACGAGGTCACCGGCGCCCGCCACCACCACTTCTTCCCCGGCACGGTGGTGGCGGGGACACTGCCAGCATGACCGCACCGATGTCAGCCCGGCCGCCGCTGGTCGCTGACCCGGACCTGGTGACGCCCGAGTGGCTCACCCAGGTGCTGCGGCATGCGGGCGCCATCGACGCGGCCACGAACGTCACTTCGTTCCGGGCGTCGCCGATCGGCACCGGCCAGGTCGGCGCCAACGTGCGGTACGCGCTCAGCTACGATCACGCCGGGCCGCAGGCTCCGGCGACGGTCGTGGGCAAGTTCTCGTCGCGCGACGAGGCGAGCGCGGCCGCGGGGGTGGCGACGCTCACCTACGAGACCGAGGTCGCCTTCTACCGGGAGCTGGCGCACACCGTCGACGTCAGCCGCCCGCGGTGCCACTTCGCCGAGCTCCGGTCCGGCACCGCCGACGTCGTGCTGGTCATGGAGGACATCGCGCCGGCCGAGCAGGGCGACCAGATCGCCGGCTGCACGGTGCAGCAGGCCGGTCTCGCCATCGACGAGGCGGCCCGGCTGCACGGACCGCGCTGGGGCGACCCGGCGCTGCGGGAGCTCGCCTGGCTCGATCGCGGCGGCACGATGGAGGCCATCGCCGCGATGCTCGGCACCATCTGGGAGGCGTTCACCGAGCGCTACCGCGCCCGGCTCGACCCGGTCACGCTCGCGGCCGGGCCACAGGTCGCCGCGCTCGCGCCCGCGCTGCTCGCGAACCGGTCGCCGCTGAACACGCCGGTGCACAGCGACTACCGGCTCGACAACATGCTGTTCGCGGCCGGCGGCGAGGGCCGTCCGCTGACCGTCGTCGACTGGCAGACCGTGCAGCTGGGCGTCGGTCCCAGCGACGTCGCCTACTTCCTCGGCAGCGCGTTCGCGCCCGAGCGCCGCCGCCGCTGCGAACGCGACCTCCTCGTCCGCTACCACCGGGCGCTGGTCGAGGACTACGGCGTCGACGACTATCCGTTCGACCACTGCTGGCGCGACTACGTGCGATCGAGCTACGGCAGCCTGCTCATGGCCGTCTTCGCGTCGATGCTGGTCGGGCGGACCGATCGCGGCGACGCCATGTTCATGGCGATGGCCAGCCGCTCCGCGCAGATGGCCGCCGACCTCGACGCCCCGGCGGTCATCACGGAGGGCTGAACAACAGCAGGTACCCCACCCGTTCGGTCACAATCTTTTGTCCCGAACGGGTGGGCGGTTCCTTTGCTCCTCCCGCCGAGTCTGCCTGGGTGAAGGCCGGTAGCCGATGAGAGGATGGAAGCAATGGAGTGCCCGCTGAACCAGGCCATGCAGAGCACCCTGGGCGTCTTGATGAAGGTCCAGCCCGGTGACCTGACCGCGGCGACGCCGTGCGTCTCCTGGGACGTCCGGGCGCTGGTCAACCACTTCATCGGCACCGCGCACTGGTGGGCGGCCGCCGTGACCGGGGAACCGGCCGCGGCCGGTGACGGCGACCCCGCGGACACCGACTACGCGGCCGGGGATTTCGTCGGCGCCTACGAGGAGGGCATCCGGATCGCCGTCGCGGCGTTCGCGGCCGAGGGGGCGCTGGACTCGGTGATCCGGCTCCCGTTCGGAGAGTTCCCCGGCACCGTCGTGCGGGATATGGCGGCGATGGACCAGTTCGCCCACGGCTGGGACCTGGCCCGTGCCATCGGGTGCCCCGTCGACCTGGATCCCGGACTCGCGGACCGGCTGCTCGCGCACGCCCGGGTCGCGATCACCGGCGCGTTCCGCGGTCCGGACGGGCAGGCTCCGTTCGGTCCCGCCTCCCCGGCGCCGGCCGGCGCGGGCCCGGCCGATCAGCTGGCCGCCTTCCTCGGCCGGCCGGTGTGACCGGTGCCGGATAGCGCGGCCTTCGCCGAGGACGCCGAGCCGTTCAGGCGGGAGCTGTTCGCGCACTGCTACCGCCTGCTCGGCTCGGTGTCCGACGCGGAGGACCTGGTCCAGGAGACCTACCTGCGCGCCTGGCGCTCCTACGACCGGTTCGAGGGCCGGTCGTCGATGCGGACCTGGCTGTACCGGATCGCCACCAACGCCTGCCTGACCGCGCTGGCCAAGCCCGCCCGCCGGATGCTGCCGTCTGGCCTGGGCGCTCCCGAGCCGGATCCCGGCGTGTACCCCGAGCCGGCCGGCCCGGACATCGCCTGGCTGGACCCGGTGCCGGACGCGAAGGCGGTGAACGAGGGGGCTGACCCGGCGGCCATCGTCGCCGCCCGCGCCGGGCTGCGGCTGGCCCTGATCGCCAGCATGCAGTACCTGCCGCCCCGGCAGCGCGCGGTCCTGGTCCTGCGCGACGTGCTGGATTTCCCGGCCGCCGAGGTCGCGGTCATGCTCGGTACCACGACGGTCTCGGTCAAGAGCGCGCTCCAGCGCGCCCGCGCGCGGATGGAGGAACTGGCGCCCGCCGCCGAGCAGATCACCGAGCCGGCGGCGCCGCAGGCCCGCACCCTCCTCGACCAGTACATCGCGGCCTTCGAGAACGCGGACGCCACCGCCCTCGAGCGGCTCCTGGTGCGCGACGCGGTCCTGGAAGCGACCCCGATGCGCACCTGGTTCGCCGGCGTCAGCACCTGCGTGCCGTTCCTCCGCGACCGGGTCATCGGCCCCCCCGGTACCTGGCGCATGGTCCCCACCCGCGCCAACGGGCAGCCCGCGGCGGTGGAATACGTCCGCGACGCCGGCGGCTCCTTCCAGCCCTACGGCGTCGTGGTGCTCACCGCCACCCGCGCGGGCATCACCCGGGTGACCTCCTTCGGCGACCCGCGCCTGGTCCCGGTGTTCGGCGGGGAGCAGTGCCCGGTCAGAACTTGACGGAGACCTTCAGCGCGTTGCCGGTCCGTTCCCGGGCGATGCGGAAGGCGTCTCCGACTTCCTCGATCGGCAGCATGTGGCTGAGCAGCGGGGATACGTCGATCGCGGCGTCGGCGATCAGCCGCACGGCGTACCGGAACGACTCCAGGCCGGGCTCCCCCTGGGCGCCGTACGCCGAGTAGGCGGTCAGCTTGCGCCGGAAGAAGTCGTTGAACGAGATCGGGTAGTCAGCGGTCCCTTCCGGCAGGCCGAACCACAGAATGGTCGACTCGGCCGCGGCCAGTTCCAGGCTCAGCGGGAACGTCTCCCGGCCGCCGACCGCCTCCACCACCAGGTCCGCACCGCGCCCGCCGGTCTCCGCCAGCACCGCGGCCCGGAAGTCGGCGCGGCCCGCGTCCACGGCCAGGTCCGCCCCCAGCTGGCGGCCGTAGGCCAGCCGCGCGGGTGAGAGGTCCGAGACCAGCACGCGCGCCGCCCCGGCCCGCTTGAGCAGGAAGGTGAAGAAGGCACCCGCGGAGCCCTGCCCGATGACGGCGACATCCCGGCCGGTCAGGTCGAGCGGGTGGCGGCGCAGGGCGTAGACGACCGTGCCGAGCTGCTGCGCCATCAGCAGGTGGCTGAGCTCGGCCGTGGCCGGCAGGCGGACGCAGGCCGAGCCGGGCAGCGCCTGGAACTCGGCCAGGCAGCGGCCGTCGGCCGCGTGCGGGACGGTCAGCACGCAGTCTCCCGGCGCGAAGCCCGGGCAGCGCGACTCCACCACCTCGCCGACGCTCTCGTGCCCGGGATGCCCGGCCGCCATCGACGACGGCGGCGTCTCGAAGAACACCTCGTGCAGGTCCGAACCGCAGATGGAGGCGTAGACGGTCCGGACCCCGATCTCGCCGTCGGCGACCGGCGGCACCGGCACGTCCTCGCACTCCACCCGGCCCAGGCCGACCCAGCGCGCAGCCTTCATCGATGCCACTCCCGTCCCGGTCCGCGTGCGACGGCCCCGATTGCCAGGGGTACCAGACGCGCCGCCGCCGGACAAGATCGGCGTGGGATGCGACCGGGACGCGAACGTATCAGCGCTGTGCTGACCGGCCTCAGGAGTGACAGGACCACAAGCGCGCTGGAGGCCGTCATGCCCGTCCGCAAGAACGCCAAGTTCCTGTCTGCCGCCGAGCGGGAGAACTTCGTCAAGGCCTGCGTGCTGATGAAAGCCGACATCGTCAACCCGGGCGCGCCGGCCGTCCGGCAGTACTCGGTATGGGACCAGAACGTGGCCATCCACAACGAGATCCAGAATGCCTTCGCCCCCGGGGCGCCGGCCGTCAACTTCGGTCACGGTGGTTCGGGGGCCTACGCATTCTTCAGCTGGCATCGCTTCTTCCTCGCCGAGGTCGAGAAGCAACTGCAAAGCTACGTCCCCGGCGTGATGATGCCCTACTGGGACTGGACCGACCCGGCCTCGATCATGACCGGCACCTTCCTCGGGCCGAACGGATCGGGCGGGAGCAGCACCGTCAGCGCCGGGTACTTCGCACCGACGGCGCCCGGCACCGGCAGCAATCCGACCCCCGCGCCGGCCTGGTGGCCGCCCGGCCTGGCCGGCTGGAACCTGCCGTCGGCGTTCGGCACCGGAGCCGGCGCGCTTCGACGGCACCTGTCACCGGTCACGTCCCTGCCCAGTGCGGCCGACCTCAAGCAGGCGCTGGGCATGACGACCTACGCGGCGTTCCAGAACGCCGTCGAGAGCGGAGCTGGCCTGACGTCGGGCAACCAGATGCACAACGGGATGCACGGCTGGATCGGCGGGCCGGGGGGGCAGATGAGCTATCCCGCCCTCTCCCCGTTCGATCCTTTCTTCTACCTGCATCATTGCAACATCGACCGGATCTGGGCGATGTGGCAGGCCGATGGTCACGCCGACGAATACCCAACGTCAGGTGGCAAGGCCTATCACAACCGCAACGACATGATGTATCCGTGGGTCGGTAGCACCGCCGGCTTCGGCACCAACTCCACGGTGGCGACGTCGATACCGATGCCGGATGTGTCCGCGGCCGGAATCAAGCGCAACGTTGACACGCTCGATATGCGCGGCACGTTCGGCTACACCTACGACACGATTTCGGTCGTCGGCATAGGCCTGGACCGAACCGGCAGCATGCTCGGGATGACGCCAGACCCGATGAGCACGGCGGCACCGCCGGTCACCAAGTGGGACGCCGCCCGGCGCGGGGTATCGGCCTTCCTGGCCGACTGCGAAACCGTCCAGCAGAGCGGACTGACCTACGTCATCGCCGGCGTGAAGACGTTCCGGCACCTCGGCGGGGGCAATGACTTCACGCCGGTGTTCACCGGTCCGGGTTACGGCCTGGTCAAGCCGGGCTCCAGCTTCAGCCGGGCCACCTTCGACGGCGCCGCGGCCGCCCTCACGCCCGGCGGAGATACGCCCCTGGCCGACGCACTGACCGACATCCGCGCCACCGTGAGCGAGCCGCCGTTCGGCGGGGCCCCGGCCGACGAGCGGCGCTATCTCGCGATGCTGACAGACGGACTGTCGAACCAGGGGGCGCCGCTGTCCTCGATACCCGATCACAGCCTCGCGCGGACCGCCGCGTTCGGCATGGGCTTCGGCACCGGCGCGGACGTCGACTATGCCGCGATCGCCTCCGTGGTCGCGAAGGGCGAGAGCCTGCCGGGCCAGCAGGTGTTCCACGGCGAGAACGCCGGCACCGTCGACAAGTTCTACTCGAACGCCCTGGCGACGGCCATCGGTTTCACCGCCGTGATCGACCCGGTGATCGAGTTCTTCGCCGGTGAACATGCCCACGTGGACTTCTACGCCACGTCGGCCGAGGATTCCTTCCTGATCACCGCGCAGGGCATGGACTACTCCGGCGCCAACTGGTCGTACGCGCTGCACGGCCCGGACGGGTCGATGATCTACGGCGACGCGGCCGGCCACCACCTGATGGCGATGGATCACACGTGCCTGGTCGATGTGACCGCGACCCGCTCCGACGGCCGGCTGACCCTTGTCCTGCAACGGGACCTGGCCGACGACGACTGCTGGATCGGCGCCTGGCGGCTGATGGTCGCCTACCAGGCCCGCCAGCTTGATGCCATGCTGATGCCCCTGATCGGTGAGCTGATGGTGCCGGTGGCCGGCTGGCCCACGCGCGGGTCGCGGTACGCCCGCGCCACCCGGCGGGGGGTCAGGCAGCCGGCCCTGCGCAACATCCGGTCCGCCCCGGCCCACCGGCTCGACACCGTGCCGATCGGCACCAACCGCAACGACAACCAGGCCGAGACCGCCGTGATCACCATCTATGCCCGGACGCGGCTGCGGATCGAGTTGCGCCCGGACCGGGACGTCGTGAACACCGGTGAGGGGCTCACCTTCCGGCTGGAGACCACCGCGCTGGCCGGCAGCAGCGCTGCCGGCCAGTCGTTCGCCCGGATGATCTCGCCCGCGGTCGATGTCCGGCCGCCGTTCGGGACACTCCCGGCGAAGCCGCCGCGGACGCTCCTGCTGCGCGGCGGCCAGGGGCGCCTCGACGCGGGGCTGGCCCTGGCCTATCTCGAGGAGAGGAACCCCGAGATCGGTGCCGTGCGTGACGTCGAACTGGCGGTGGCCACGCACGACGAGGGTGCGCCCCACGTCCATGCGGATCAGTCTGATATCCCGGGCGGTTACCACCTCGGCGTCTTCATCAGCGGCGCCTACTGCCCGGACCACAGTGCGACCGACCCGGCCCCGGCCGACCACGACCACGCGGCCGCCGGCGAGCACGACCACGGCAGCCCGGGCGGACCCGGGCCCGGCACCGACCTGATTCCGCCCGGTTGCGACGCCGACTGCCCGCTGGAGCAGTTCACCCGCATCCTCACCGCGTCGGCGGCGGTCATC
>JAICWX010000211.1 GCA_025934635.1 Streptosporangiaceae bacterium
CCGGAACCCATGGCCGCCGCCGGGCCGGCGGCCGCGCCTGAGCCGGTGACCGCGGGCACGCCGCTGCCTAACTACGACGCGCTGACCGTGGCCTCGCTCCGGGCCCGGCTCCGCAACCTGGACGTGGCGCAGGTCAGGCAGCTCGCGGAGTATGAGCGGGCGCATGCCGGCCGGGCCGACGTGCTGGGCATGTACGAGCGCCGGATCGCCAAGCTGGAGGCAGAAGCTTAAGGTGGCGCTGGATACCTCGGCCGAATCGCCCGTCCCCGTCCGGACCGTACTGCAGCTGGTCGGCGGGTGGATCGGCAAGCTCGGCCGGGTCTGGGTCGAGGGGCAGATCGCCGAGCTCGCGGTGCGCGGCGGCACGGTGTTCCTGACCCTGCGCGATCCGGTCGCGGCGGTGTCGGCCCGGGTCATCTGCTCCCGGCCGGTCTTCGACGCGGCCCAGCCGCCGCCCGCCGACGGGGCCCGGGTCGTCATCTTCGCCCGGCCGGACTTCAACGCCAACCGGGGTTCGTTCGCGCTCACCGCGCTGGAGATCCGGGCCGTCGGCGTGGGTGAGCTGCTGGCCCGGCTGGAGCGGCTGCGCCGCGAGCTGACCTCGGAGGGGCTTTTTTCAGCCGAACGGAAGAGGCCGATCCCCTTCCTGCCGGGTGTCATCGGCCTCATCTGCGGGCGTGATTCCGCGGCCCAGCGGGACGTCCAGCAGAACGCCGGGCGGCGCTGGCCGGCCGTCCGGTTCCGGGTCGAGCAGGTGGCGGTGCAGGGGTCGTACGCGGCCGCCGAGGTCATCGACGCGCTGCACCGGCTCGACGCCGACCCCGAGGTCGACGTGATCGTGATCGCGCGCGGCGGCGGCTCGCTCGAGGACCTGCTCCCGTTCTCCGACGAGTCCCTGGTCCGGGCGGTGGCGGCGTGCCGCACGCCGGTGGTGAGCGCGATCGGGCACGAGCAGGACACGCCGCTGCTCGACTACGTGGCGGACGTGCGCGCGTCCACGCCGACGGACGCGGCCAAGCGGGTGGTGCCCGACGTGGCCGAGCAGGTCGCGCTCATCACCCAGCTGCGCGGCCGGGCCCGGCGCAGCATGACCGGCTGGCTCGACCGCGAGAGCGCCTGGCTGGCGGGGATGAAGTCCCGGCCCGCGCTGGCCGACCCGGTGCGCGAGATCGAGCGCCAGGCCGAGCGGGTGGACGCGCTGCTGCAGCGGTCCCGGATGTCGCTGACCGCGAGCCTGGCCCGGGCCAGCGACGACGTGACGCACACGCGGGCCCGCCTGCTCGCCCTGTCGCCCGCGTCCACGCTGCGCCGCGGCTACGCGATCGTGCAGCACCCCAACGACGGCGTGGTCCGCAGCGCGGCCGAGGTGAAGCCGGGCGCGCTGCTGACCGTCCGCTTCGCCGAGGATCAGCTCACGGTGCGGGTCCCCAAGACGAGATCAGCCGATGACACTAGCCGCGGATAGGGTTGGGTTCGTGACAGATCAGGCCCCCACGGAGACGCTCACCTACGAGCAGGCCAGGGACAAGCTGGCCGCGGTGGTCAAGCGGCTCGAAGCGGGCGGCCTGACCCTGGAGCAGTCGCTCGAGCTGTGGGAACGTGGCGAGCGGCTGGCCACGGTGTGCGGGGAGTGGCTGGACGGCGCCCGGGCCCGGCTGGCCGCGGCCATGGCCACCCGGGAGCCCGACCAGGCCGAGTCAGCGGACGATACTCCCTTCTGAGCTCCTTCTACCAGGGCGTTTGCCTGCCTTCTCAGTGGGCAGCCGCCAGGTATGAACCCGGCCGAGAAGGCGATCAGGGCGGTCGACGCCGGACAGCAGCGGTTCACGCCCACGGCCTTCGTCTTCGGGGTGATCAAGAAGTACGGCGACGACAACGGCGGCGTGCTGGCCTCCAACCTTGCCTACTCGGCGTTCGTGTCGATCTTCCCGCTGCTGCTGATCCTGACGACGATCCTCGGCCTGGTCGCCTCGGTCAACCCGGCCGTCCGGACCCACGTGCTGAACGCGGTGGCAGGCCAGATTCCTGCCATCGGCACCACCTTGACCGGCAACGTGCACGTACTCAAGCGATCGAGCATCATCGGGCTGATCATCGGCTTCGTCGGCCTGGTCTGGGGCGCGACCGGGCTGGCCCAGGCGGGGCTGTTCACCATGGAGCAGGTCTGGAACCTGCCCGGGCCCGCGCGGCCCGGGTTCGTCCCGCGGCTGGGCCGCGCGATGCTGTTCATCGCCCTGCTCGGCGGCGGCCTGATCGTCACGACCGGGCTGGCCAGCCTCAACACCTACCTGCTCAAGGGCTTCTGGTCGGTGATCGGGGCCGAGGTGTCGGCCGCGGCCTTCAACATCGGGATGTACATCGGCGCGTTCCGTGCGCTGACCCCCAAGGGCGTGCCGACCCGCAAGCTGCTGCCGGGCGCGATCACCGGCGGGATCTTGTGGACCGTGCTGCAGGTCCTCGGCACCTGGCTGGTGCACCACTTCCTGCACAGCGACTCGGTGTACGGGATCTTCGGCATCGTGCTCGGGCTGCTGGCCTGGATCTATCTCGCCGTCCAGGTCACCGTGTACGCCGCCGAGATCAACGTGGTGCTGGCCCGGCGGCTGTGGCCGCGGAGCATCGTCCAGCCGCCGCTGACCGAGGCCGACCGGGCCAGCATGGCCCTGCAGGCGCTGCAGAACCAGCGGCGGCCCGAGCAGCACATCGAGGTGACCTTCGACGACCGCGCGACGACCGCGCCCGAATCGGCCCGGACGCCGCGTACCCCGGACGAGGTGGCCCCGCCCGCCGAGGTCCCGGCGGAGGTCCTCGCCGAGGCCCGTGACGACGTCGCCGAGGCCCACGACGAGGTCAAAGTGCCGGAGCAGCGGCCGGAGCCCGAGCTACCGGCCGGGCGTGACCGGGCGCAGTGAGGCGGCCAGCAGGCGCAGGTCGGCCCAGGTGGCGTTGCCGGTGACCACGACGGTGAACCCGGCCGGGCTGGTGGCGGACAGCGACCGCTGCCCCCGGGCCGGGCTGGCGCTGAAGGTCCAGGCCTGCCCGTCCAGCCGCGGAGGGGGCGGCGGGGCCGGCCGGAGCACCGTCCCGCTGTTGGTCATCCGGCGGACGAACGAGGCGGGGCTGGAGTTGCTCTCCTCCAGCGAGGCCAGCGTCCCGTCCGGGGTCATGAAGTCGAGGGCCCAGGTGACGGTGCCGGTGCCCGCGGCGCCGCCCGTGGTCAGGCCGGAGCCGACCGGCTGCCAGGACTCCGGCAGGCCGGCCGGGGCGACGGCCGGGTACGGCGCCAGCCGGGTCAGCGCGGCCAGGTCGCCGTGATAGCTGACGGTGACGGGCTCGGCGGCGTGCGGGGCGGGGATCGCCACCACGAGGACCGCGGCGCCCAGCACGCAGCCCAGGGCGGCGAGGCCGCCGTGCAGCACCCGGTTCAGCACAGCTCAGGTTAGCCCCGTTCGGTAAACACCGGGCGCGGGGTGGGCAGGGGATGCTCCGGTGTCGCTCAATAGGATCGACACGACGTCCAGCGGAAGGACACCAGCCATGACCGCGGAACAGGCCGCCCACGAGCCAGCCAGTCACGCCCCCGACCGTAACCTCGCTCTCGAGCTGACCCGGGTGACCGAGGCCGCGTCGATGGCCGCCGCCCGGTGGGTGGGCCGGGGCGACAAGAACGGGGCCGACGGGGCCGCCGTGAACGCGATGCGACTGCTGATCAACTCGGTGTCGATGCGCGGCGTGGTGGTCATCGGCGAGGGTGAGAAGGACAACGCGCCGATGCTGTACAACGGCGAGGAGGTCGGCGACGGCACCGGGCCGGCCTGCGACGTCGCGGTCGACCCGATCGACGGCACCCGGCTGTGCGCCAACGGGATGCCGAACGCGATCTCGGTCCTGGCCGTGTCCGATCGCGGCTCGATGTACGACCCGTCCGCCGTGTTCTACATGAACAAGCTGGCCACCGGCCCGGAAGCGGCGGGCATGGTGGACATCACCGCGCCCCCGGCCGCCAACATCGCCGCCGTGGCCCGGGCCAAGGCCTGCTCCCCGCAGGACGTGACCGTGGTCATCCTGGACCGGCCCCGGCACGAGAAGCTGATCGCGCAGGTCCGGGAGACCGGCGCCCGGATCCACCTGATCACCGACGGCGACGTGGCCGGCGCGATCATGGCCGCCCGCACCGGCACCGGCATCGACCTGCTGCTCGGCACCGGCGGCACCCCCGAGGCGATCATCGCCGCCTGCGCGCTCAAGTGCCTGGGCGGGATCATCCAGGGCCAGCTCGCGCCGCGCGACGACGAGGAACGGCAGAAGGCCATCGACGCCGGGCACGACCTGGACCGGGTGCTCACCACCGACGACCTGGTGTCCTCGGACGACGTGTTCTTCGCCGCCACCGGGATCACCGACGGCGAGCTGATGGGCGGGGTCAGGTACAAGTCGGGCGGCGCGACCACCCACTCGCTGGTCATGCGGTCCCGGTCGGGCACCATCCGCCGCATCGAGAGCGAGCACCAGTTGTGGAAGCTTCGTGCCTACTCTTCTGTCAACTTCGGCTGAAGAGGCGGAACCGGCGGCTCTTCGGCGGGGTGCGGACGGCCACCTCGCCGCCGAGCACCAGGGCCTTGACCTCGATCACCGGGTCACCCGGCCACAGCGGCGGGGGGGTGCTGCCGCGCTTACGGCCGAGCACCATGTGCCCGCTGACGATCACGGACACCCCGTCCGGGACGATCAGCCGGAGCCGGCCGCCGAACACCGTCGCCAGGACCTGCACCCGGCTGGACTGCAGGATGGCCTGCGTGAAGTCGACCTCGACCTCCCCGAACATGGCCGTCACGGTGAGGTTCTCCGGTACCACCCAGCGGCCGTCCCGGCGGGCCGGCCCGAAGATCCCGGCCACCACCTTGCCGCCGTCCAGGCGCACCGGCTGCGCCGACGGGACCGCGAGATCGGTCGTCAGCCCGGCGAGCTCGCCGAGCGTCCGGGCCGCAAAGGCGCGCTGCACCCGGTCGGCATGCTCGTCCGCGGTCAGCCGTCCGTCGGTCATCGCGTCGCCCAGTAGGGCCACCACGCGATCGCGGTCCGTATCGGAGGCACGCAGGTCACGGGGGGAAGGCCGGGGGCTCATGTCTCAATTATCGACCCTCGCGGCCTTGTTGGCAGTCGGCTGTACGCGGCGGGGGGGAACATGCTACCCATGGGGGCATGACAGACGGAGCGATCGAAACGGTGATGGAGCGGACCGGTCAGGAGGATATTCGCCTGGTCCGCTTCCTGTATGCCGATCACGGCGGGATCATCCGCGGGAAGGCTGCGGGCACCGCCCGGCTGCAGGAGCGGATCTCGAGCGGCATCGGCCACACGGTGGCGATGATGGCCATGTCCATGCTGGACCAGTTGCAGCCGGTGGCCGGGATGGGCCCGGTCGGCGAGGTCCGGATCGTGCCGGACCCGGATACCTTCGTCACGCTCCCCTACGCGCCCGGCGCCGCCGCGATGCTCTCGGACCTGATCAAGCCGGACGGCGCGCCGTGGGAAGCCTGCCCGCGGACGTTCCTCAAGCAGGCCATCGTCGAGCTGGCCGGCGAGGGCTACGCCATGCAGTCGGCCTTCGAGCCCGAGTTCACCGTGGGCCGCCGTGAGACCTCCCCGGCCGCGCCGACGATCCCGGACCGGCTCATCCCCATCGACGACAGCCTGTGCTACTCCTCCACCGGCTTCCACCAGGCGCACAACTTCGCCATGGAGCTCGTCGCGGCGATGGAAGCGCAGGGCCTCGAGGTCGAGCACTACTACCCCGAGCTCGGCCACGGCCAGCATGAGCTGGTCATCCGGTACGCGGACGCGCTGCGCGCCGCCGACAACCACGTGCTGTACCGGGAGACGGTCCGGGGGGTGGCGTTCCGGCACGGCCTGTGGGCCAGCCTGGCCCCCAAGCCGATCCCCGACCAGGCGGGCAACGGCACCCACCTGCACGGCTCGCTCATCGAACTGGGCACCGACGGCCATCCGGGCGGGCGCAACGCGTTCGCCGATCCCGCCGACCGGAACGGCCTGTCCCAGGTGGGCTACCACTTCATCGGCGGCCTGCTCGCCCACCTGCCCGCCCTGGTCGCGCTGACCTGCGCCAGCGTGAACAGCTACCGCCGGCTCACGCCGCAGACCTGGGCCAGCGCGTTCACCTGCTACGGGATGGACAACCGGGAAGCCGCGATCAGGATCTGCTCTCCGTTGCGGGGCGACGCGGGGAGTTCGGTCAACCTGGAGCTGAAGCCGTCCGACTCCAGCGCCAACCCGTACCTGGCCCTCGGCGCGTTCATCTACGCGGGCCTGGACGGCATCCGGGGCAAGCTCGACCCGGGCGAGGCGGTGAACGTCGACCCGGCCACCCTGTCCGAATCCGAGCGGGCCGCGGGCGGCACCCACCGGCTGCCCGCCTCGCTCAACGCGGCGCTGGACGCGCTGGAAGGCGACGAGCTGCTGATGGACCTGCTCGGCCCGCTGCGCAGCAGCGCCTACCTGGCGGTCAAGCGCTCGGAGGCGGCCCACTTCGCCCACTCCACCGACCCCTACTACGAGTGCTTCCAGCACTTCACCAAGATCTGATCAGGCACTCCCCGGCACGGCCGGGGCGCCCGCACAGAGGGCAGGTACCTGCCCTGCCTCCGGGAACCGACGAAGGCGGCCACGCCCTCCGGCACGATGCGCACGGCGCTCCCCATCCTCACCGGGTCTCAGCTGGCCAGAGGAGATCAGCCGCCACACGGTCTTCTCGGAGACAGCGAGGTACTCAGCGACCTGCGGAACTCTGAGAAGACCGAGAGCCTCCGCGCCGACCTCGAGGTAAGTGGGTTCGCTCACCCAAACCAGACGGACCCGCTGGCAGGCCATGACACCGGAATCGCGGGTCCTGCCGTGTCCGGTCGTCTCCAAAGTGCCTACGCCACGGAGGGGCCCTATGACACGGAGCGGCGCAAGCTCCGAACAAGTCCGGCACGGCCTGCCGGTGCCGTACACCGAGGCGTGGTGTCCCGCGTCACATCCAAGACCACTCAACTGGAGGGAACCCTATGAGCCGCAGACTCGTCGTGGCCGCGGCCATGGCTGGCTTAATTGCAGCCGCCGGCTGCTCGAACTCGTCCGCATCCTCGGCAGCGCTCTCTGCGACGGCCAGCCCGGCCAGCGTGTCTCCTACAGCCCGGCAGCCTGCGGCGCTGACGTGCAAGAAGCAGTACGCCGCCTGGAAATACGGCCCCGCCCGTCCGATCGGCAAGAAGCTCACCAAGGCGCTGAACTCCATTCAGGCCGCTGGGGACGACGAGGACATCCCGGAACTGACCTCAGCGCTCAAGAAATCTGGCCAGGCCGCTGCCGCGCTTCGCAATTACCCGATGCCCGCATGCGCCGACCCGCACGGCTACTGGGACAAGTCCCTCGCCCGCATCAAGGCGGCGGGAGACAACGCGGCCGACGGCAGCGGCCTGGGCGGCCTGCTCACGGCCGAGGCACCCCTGAAGGACGTCCCGGGCCTGCAGGCAAAACTGGAAGCCGAGCTCAAGAAGCGCCACCTGGGCTAGCGTCTCAGCCCGACGCCTGGCCGCCGGCAAGACGACGCCCCGCCGGATCGAGGACCTGGCGGAGCATCATGCACTCTGCTGGCCGCATCCGGAAGGTGAACTCAGCACCGGACCGATAGCAGGCGGGGCACGGAATGTATCAGAGCCATCACGCAACCTGCGCGATCTAGGGCCAAGGCAAGGTCCCGCGCCTATCCTGGAGTTGTCGAGACATCCTGGAAGGTGCGGGACCTGTGCATGACCATAGCACGCAGCAGCCGTTCCCGAACGGCGTGCTGTACCTGGTAACAAGCGGAGCACCGGCCCCCGAAGGCGTCCCCGCGCTGGTGGGACGGTGCCAGGCTGCCGGGTGGCGAGTAGTGGTCTTCTCCACGCCGACCGGTACCAGGTTCATCGATCCAGGTGAGCTGGAGCGGCTGACCGGCGAGCCCGTCCGGTCCGAGTACCGGATGCCCGGCACCGGGAAGTCAGCACCCGCCGCCGACGCGGTCCTCGCTTGCCCGCTGACCTTTAACACCGTCAATAAGTTCGCGCACGGCCACGCGGACAACTTCGCGACCGGGCTGCTGTGCGAGATGGCCGGCTACGGCGTACCGGTCGTGGTCGTCCCGCACTGCAAACCTCAGCTGGCCAGCCATCCGGCGTTCCCCGCGAGCCTGGAAACCCTGCGCGGCATGGGCGTGCGGGTGATGTTCGATCCGCACGCCCCGTACGAGCGCAGGTTGCCGCCCTGGAGCGAGGTCGTTGACGCGCTCCCTGTCGCAGCCGCTCCCCGGTGACGTTATGGACCTGGAAACGGCAGGCCAGCGGATCGCCCGGGCGCGGAGACGCCGGGGCCTGTCCCAGGCCGTGCTCGCGGGGCTGATCGGCAGGTCCGAATCCTGGCTCTCCCAGGTGGAACGGGGCCGACGCGACGTCGACAGCCACGCGGTCCTCACGCGGCTGGCCGAGGTCCTGAGCATCAACATCGAGGAGATCACTAGCGCGGGCGGCGGCAACCATGACGGCCAGCATCCTTACCCGGCCGCACCGCTGATTGAGCAGGCCATGATGCAGTACGGCACGCCCGAAGCGCCGGCCGCCGACAGCGAACCGGACCGCGCAATGGGACACCTGCGCGCGATGGCCCGCTCGGCCTACCAGGGCTATCAGGCAACCCGCTATGACGCCACGGGCCGTCTCCTGCCGCAGCTGATCCGGGGCGCGGAGGCCGCGAGCCGCGCCCAGGGAACCCCGAGCCCGTCCGCGTGCGAGGTGCGCGCCCTGGTCTACGACACCACCGCCGCGCTGCTCAACCGCGTCGGCGAGCCCTCCCTCGCGTGGACTGCCGCCGACCGCGCCATGACCGCCGCTGAGTACTCCGGGCAGCCTATTCTCGCGGCCCTGGCAGCCTGGCGCCTGTCCTATATCACCACCAGCCGCAAGCACCCGCGTGAAGGCCTGGAGGTGGCGATGGCTGCCGTCCGAACGCTCGAGCACGCCATGCGGTCGCCCTCACTCGAGCAGCTCAGCGTGTACGGCGCCCTGCACCTGGCCGCTGTCACCGCAGCAGCAGCGGCCTATGACCGGACGATGACCGCGATCCTGCTGGAGAAGGCGCGAGGCATCGCCGACCGCACCGGGGAGGCGAACTATCTGGGGACCGCGTTCGGGCCCGTTAATGTCGCGATCCACGCCATCGCTACCTCGCTCCAGCTCGGCGATGCCCGGGCGGCGGCCGAGACCGGTGAGGGCCTCGATATCACGGCGATCCCGGCCGGCCTGGTGGGCAGGCGCACGCAGGCGAGCCTGGACCTCGCCCGCGCCTACGCGATGCGCAGGCAGGACGCTGCGGCGGTAAACCTTCTCCTCGCGGCCGAGCGGCTGTCTCCCGAGCTCGTCCGGTACGACAGGCGGACGCGCGAGGTGCTCACCGCGCTGCTGCGCCGTGAGCACCGGCCGTCCACACCGGAGCTCCGGCCGCTCGCACGCCGGGCAGGAGTGCTTTAACCCGCACTTTTGTGCGGGTCAGCGACCCGGTCCACCATGCGGGTTCTTTACCTTCACGCCGGTACGGGTCTCACCTGCAGATGCTTCCTAGCCTCAGTCGCTGTCGCAGTTTTCGAGCGAAGGCCGGGAGGCTCAGGCATGCGGACGACTGGGAGGGACGGTGCCGGGGGACGGCATCAGGCGGAGGGCAGTCTGCCCGGCCGTCCGGATGCGGGAGCCGCGCTGGCCAGGGCGCACTTGGAGCACCTGGGGCCGCACCGGGAACCAGGCGCCGGGAGGCCCGACTGGATCACCGACCCGGCCATCCTGCGCCGCGTCCGCGACGCCCTGGCATCTGGAGGGCAGCGATGAGCGGCGCTACCCCGGACATCGTGGACGACCTGGAATTCCTCGAGCACCACTGGGGGTCGGCGTACCTGATCGGCCGGCAGGGCGGCGAGTACACCGCGGTCCGGCGGGACGGCCACGGCGGCACGCTCGCCGACCCGGGCCGTGACGGCCTGGCCGGCAAGATCGCCGCGGACTACGCCGCCCGCCCGGTAACCAGGGACCTGCCATGAGGTTCCGCGAGGACAAGCCCGAGGATCTGGAGCGTGCCCGCGAGACGGTGCGCGAATGGCGGGAGCAGCACCCGAAAGGCACTGCCGAGCGGCTCGTCACCGATCTCGCCGGCCAGTTCCACCCGGACTACGGGCCCGTCCTGCGCGCGGTGCTCTTCTCGGTTGACTCGCACGGCGCCAAGATCGCCACCGGCGTCTCACTCGTCGAGGAGATCCGGTGACCAGGCGCGCGGCGGCGGCTTGCCCGGGCGTTCCATGCGATTTTCAGCCGTCCGGGCCCCCGTCGCCGTGCCGCGGCGGCGGGCGGGGCAATGCCGGGGCGCGCCGCCCGCCGGGAGGCGAGCGGTGACGGGCGCGCGCGTGGGCGGCCGGCAGCTGAGACTCGCCCCGGATGAGCCGGACCAGGTCCTGCGTCTGCACCATTTCCGCCAGGACCACCCCGAAGTGATCGTCGGCGACGGCGGGTTCCGTACCTTCCAGGCCCGCATCCCGGAAGAGAACGGCGAGACCGTCATCACCCGCTATTCGCTCCGGGAGCTGCTCGACAAGCTCGACGAGCTGACCGGGAAGGCGGGATCGTGATCGTCGTGCGCCGGAGCGTCCTGACCCGAGCACCGAAGCAGCGTGGCGGCCTCGTCGGACGTCAGCAGCGCCACGGTTTCTGCCTCTGCGGTCATCAGGCGCCTCCCGTTCGGCTTGATGTCAAGGTTCTTGATCGGAACGTATCGGGAGACCGTGCCGGTCCGCCGTAGTCCGCGCTCGTGTCGGCGTACTTGTCCGGCGCTGTCCGCTCTGAGCCGGTAAATAAACTCCCGGTCCCTGGCGGGCGTCTCCGCTTCCCCGGGCCGTGGTCACGGCCCTGTTTCCGCAGGTAGCCGGGGAGTAAAGGATTCGTTCCGGTCTCCCAGGGACCGTCCTACCCGACCAAGACGCTGCCCGCCGACCCCGTGACGGCTCAGGTTCTCGCCACGCTTGCTGTAGCCCACGAGCTGGGCAGGATCGCGGACGCCCTGGGACGGCTGGCCGACGGCCGGGGAAGCGCCGGGCCGCAGTGACCGCGAGGGCCGCGGTCTGGCTCCGCGTCTCCACCGGCCACCAGGACACCGACAACCAGGTGCCCGACGTCGAGCGGTTCGCCGACCATCACGGCTACGAGATCACCGAGCGGTACTAGGTGAGCGACTCGGCCTGGAAGAACGGCGGGGGCCCGGAGTACAAGGCCACCCTGAAGCGGGCGCTGGATGACGCCCACGCCGGGAAGTTCTCCGTGCTGGTCGTGTGGGCGCTCGACCGGATCGTCCGCGATGAAGAGGGCGGCGCTGAGGCGGCGCTCCGCCTCTTCCGCCAGTTCCGCCAGCGCGGCTGCATCGTGGTGTCCGTCAAGGAGTCCTGGCTGAACGGCTCTCCCGAGGTGCAGGACATCCTGATCGCCTTCGCCGGGTGGATGGCCCAGCGGGAGTCGGCCCGGCGGAGCGAGCGGATCAAGATCGGGCTGGCCCGCCGCCAGGCCGAAGGCAAGCCGGTCGGCCGCCAGCCGGGCAGCACCGATAAGAAGCCGCGGAAGCGGAGCGGCTACGTGGCACGGTGGGAACGGGAGCGCTCGGCTACCGGATGATCAGTGCGGGAGGCGGTGCTCGAGTATCTCGCTGGCCACGTTGATGGCAATCGCCTTCGCCGCGCCGCCGAGCTCGCGCGCGACCGCGAGCAGCCGCCGTTTCTGCTCCGGATCATCTACCTTCTCGGCAGCCTGCTCGATCCCGGCCGCGAGCTGGTCGACCAGGCTCTCGCCAGTCGGCCACTGTCCGACGACCCGCCGGGCTTCAGCCGTGACGCCGTCTAGGTACTGCGTACCGATGCCGCCCTCTTCTGTCAGCTGACGGCCGAGGATCACATAGTCCGGGCTCAAGGCGAAGACGGCGCGTTCGACGTCGGCAGGGTCCATGCCGGTACGTTCGACGACCCGGCTGCCGAAGATCCCTCCGGGTGACTCATCGAGCAGCTGCGCGATCGCGTCCAGCACCGGGAGGTCCCGGCTCGTCCAGGTCTCTTCCATAGCCCGCGAGCGTAACGTCCACCCCAGATATTTCTGCACCTCACGCGGCTCCGACTAAGACCGTGTCCTGATGGTATGAGCAGAATGACCCGGCGCGGCGGCGATGAGCCCGTCGCGAAGTTCACAAGCCGCCAAGGCCGCGCTCCGCGGCGGCCCGCACATCAGCGAACAGGGATTCAGCGTCCAGGCCACGCTGCTCGAGCTGCCGGAGCATCACCGCCGCCAGCTGCGCTAGTGCCAGGGCCAGTAGCCGTGGCTCAGAGTCCTGCAAGATGAGAATGCGGTCCTTGGTTACCTGGTCTGTTGTCCTGCCCCCGGCTTGCAGGTCGCCGTAGGTCTTGATCAGCGCGATTGCGTCGCGCCAGCTGTCACCCTGCATCCGGCACTCCTCTCGTCCACCCCTGTGCGCAGGCGTGGCTCATCCCGCGTTTCCCCATCTGACCATCCGCATGGCCTGCGCCACACGCACGCCGGCGAACTCGTCCGGTACTTCCGGAATTTCGCCCCGGCCGACCTGATCGCGCTGGGCAGATCGAGGATCTGGACCTGCCGAACCGGCGCGCCAAGGTCCGGCGGAAGGGCGGCGCGATCGACATCATCGTCTGGCAGACCGGGACGGCCCGGCTCCTGCCGCGGCTGCTGAAGGGCCGCAACACCGGGCCGGTGTTCCTGACCGACCTGCGGGCCAGGGTGGAACTCCCGCCTTGCGACATCGATCCGGCCAGCGGCCACACCTCGGTGGCGTCGCTGGCCAGGTACGCACGGCCGTCCGCCGAGGCCCTGGCCCGGTGGCAGGAGCGGAACGACCCGGCTCGGCGACGCTTATTTTGAGACGACGCTGATTCTGAAGCGCAACGGTCTCGCGGATCTCCTCCGTCGGCCAGAACGGCGCGGGCTTGGCCTAATCGGGGCGAGCCGAGCAGCACGATAGGGCTGAACGCCCGGTTCAGGGCCCGAATAGCAACGAGCCCGACTGGTGGCCTGCGGGGTCGCTAACCACCAGGCCTCCGCGCCAGCGGCCGGCCTCGTCGCGGTACCTGTACTGAAGGCCCTTGAGGGATACCCCGAACTCCCTGCGGATTTCTCGGTAACGCGGAGACGAGTGGGGTGCCCGCGGCCGTGGCGTGCAATAAGCATTCGCGGCCATCGGGAAGACGAGGGTCGATGCGATCAGGTCGGCGATCTGGAGGCCGGCGTGATTGTCGCTGTGGGCGAACACGGGGACTTCCCGCAGGGAGGGGTACGGATCGCCGCCTGTCTTCCACTTCTGGGTAAATACCGACTGCGCGACACCCACGTTGGCCGCCTGAGTCCGGTGATCCGCGATCAGGATGCCTTCGGCACCCCCGGCCTGCACGTACTGGCTGAAGTGCCTTGCGATGTCCTGAACGGCGTAACAGTAGCTGGCTACGGGATCCATGCTCTTACCGGCTTCCTTCACCCAGACGCGGCCAAGCACCCGGCAGTCGTGGGCCGAGACGAGCTGGAGCAGTTCCGACCTGAACCGCTGCGCCTGCCGACGCTTGTTCCGCGAGGACGAGCGGGTCATCTGGAGGATCTCGCTGCCCTTGACCTCCACGAGGATGTGGCTGAGAGCAGGCCCGGCGGTGAACCGGCCCGGGAAGTGCTTCCGCTTCAGGGCAAGGAAATCGCGGGTGAGAGCCGGGACCCGGGCCGCGCTGACCACTAGGCCGGCGATGACCATGACCGGGGTGGCGTCCAGACTGCCGTCCGGGGCTTCATAGCCGCCTGACTCGTCGAGGTAGCAGAAGTACACCCGGGCAGAGTAGCGCTAAGGCCGCCCCGGAGGGCGGCCTTAGGATGTGGTGTTCGGGTTGACCCCTAAGCACCGATAGATGCAGTTTCTGACACCAGAATACAACACGAGTTACTCGCTGGGTACTCCCATGGACACTATTGTCACCGTGAAGTTACCCTCAGTCATCTTAGTAGCCTAAGGTGATTGAACGCTGGACCCACGGCCACGCGCGCGCGTTTAGGGTTCAACCGGTCGCAGCGTCAGATGGCGTCCGGATCTGGCGGCCGGTACCCGGATGGCTGCGGGCCGCCGGGCCGACCAGCCGTAGGCAGCGATCAGGGCCTTGAGGGCTCGCTAGACAACTCGCCGCACACCATCGAGGCCGCGGATCCGGACGAGGCACCGGGCCCCGGCCGCCTTAGCGCAAACGGTTAAGACCGTGCGCCCAAGAACTTCATCGACCAGGGCCCTGGTTTCCTGTCGCCCTACCTCCAGCGCAACCTCGAGCCCGGTATCAGTCAGCTTCACGCCCGGCCGCCGGATGGCGCCCGCCGGCCGGCCGCCGACCAGGCCCCGCGCCTCCAGGCGCCGGACAGCACGCGAGAGCGAAGCCTGCGCGGCGTCGTACCGGGCACGGCCGATCTCCTCGCGGTCGAATCGGCGCGTGCCCGGGTGCGCGCCCGATGGCTCATCCGCGTACCGCGCCACCGGGAAGCCGAAGTACCCGGCAAGGATCTCGTGGTAGGACACGTCAGGTGCTGAGGCAGCCGGACCGGATTGCCCGGACATTGCCCAGGGCGGTGAATCAAGGCTGTGACCTGCACCGCTGTCACTTCACCAAGATCTGACGGCCGCCCGGGCGGCGCGGCCTGAGGGCCGGTACACGTGATCGTGGCCAGTTCGGGCCGGATCGACCGGAACTGGCCACGATCATGGTGCTGGCAACAGGGGTGCTGGTTAGAGAGGTGCTGGCGGAGGGGAGGAAGAAGGGGGGGAGCCGCCGGCGCGGAAGATTGCCTCGGAGGAACCGCCGATGACGCTGAGCGGCTTGGCGATGTCCTCGAGGGACTTACCCTCGGCGTCGACGGCCAGGAAGGCCGCCACGATACCGCCCAGGATCATGGCGCCCGCGCCGAGGATGTAACCCCAGTACAGCGAGTTGGGGTCCTTGCCGGTACCGATCAGGTGGCCGTACAGGTGCGAGCCGAGCGAGCCGAAGACCTGGGCGATCGCGAAGAACACCGCGATGGCCTTGGCCCGGACTTCCAGCGGGAAGATCTCGGAGACGGTCAGGTACCCGGCGCTGGCGCCGGCCGAGGCGAAGAAGAAGATGACGCTCCAGCACAGGGTCTGGGTGACCGCGTTGAGCGCGCCGGCCTTGAACAGCTGGGCGGTGACGATCAGCAGGATGCCGGAGATCAGGTAGGTACCGGAGATCATCTTGCGGCGGCCGATGGTGTCGAACAGCCGCCCGATGGTCAGCGGGCCGAGCAGGTTCCCGGCGGCGAAGGCCATGAAGTAGTAGGGGGTCCGGCCGGGCGGGACGTGGAAGAAGAACTGCAGGACCAGCCCGTA